>NZ_PSRR01000030.1 GCF_004296405.1 Bradyrhizobium sp. Leo170 | reverse complement strand
CGGACTATGGCTCTCGCCTGATAATGATCCTGAAGATTGGCTCCAACTTCCGGCTGATCCACAACAACCGGAATCTTCAACGAACGAAGCAGATCCGCAGGGCCAATACCCGACAATTGAAGAAGATGCGGGGATTGAATTGCCCCGGCGCACAGGATGACCTCGCGGTCGGCATGGGCAACCTCGACGCGGCCGTCGCGGATATATTCGACGCCGGTTGCGACCTGTGCGCGCACGATTATCTTGCTGACGTGAGCATGAGCGACCAGCGTGAGATTCTGCCGCTTCAGGGCAGGATACAGGAAGGCGCTCGCCGAACTGGTTCTCCAGTGAGAGCCAATGCTCAATTGATACCGCCCGACGCCGTAAGTCGTCGCGGCGTTGAAATCAGCATTGAAGGGCAAACCGAATTCAGATCCCGCCGCCAACCAGGAATCACAGGCGACATTCCGGTTGCGCAGATTGGAAACCTCGAACTCGCCGCCCCCTCCGCGATACTCGCTGTCTCCGCCTTCGTAGCGTTCATACCGTTTGAAGAACGGAAGCACCTCCTTGTAGCTCCATCCTGAAGCGCCGAGCTTTGACCAATCGTCAAAATCCTCGTGCTGCCCCCTGATGAAGATCAGTCCGTTGATGGAGGATGAACCGCCGATGACCCGACCGCGCGGCCACACAATGGCTCGCCCTCCCGTTCCCTCGCAAGGCTCCGTATCAAACTGCCGAGAAAAACGCTTGTCGTAGATCGTCCTGTAATAGCCTACCGGGAGCTTCAGCCAAAAGTTCCGGTCGCTGCCGCCGGTCTCGAGGAGGAGGACGCGCCGCGCCGGATCGGCAGATAGCCTGTTTGCAAGAACGCACCCGGCCGAACCGGCACCAACGATGATATAGTCGTATCCAGAGCTCATTAGATTCGAATTTTCCTGCGCGAGAGACGAACCAACGTGGGTGAGACAGACCTAGCCGATCGCCATTGCGGGCTGCGGCTTTTCCCTGTTCTGTTCGCGATTCTCGATCGCACCGCGGATGAGCCAATCCTGGATGTGCTGGACAAACTCGTTCCGGATCTGCACGTGCTGCTTCGAGTCCCAGAGATTCTGCAGCTCGTCCGGGTCCGCTTCCAGATCATAGAGTTCACCGCAGCTCTCGCCCAAATACCAAACGGCTTTCCAGCGCGCATCGCGACGCATGACGATGCACTCCGATCCGCTCTGGATGTGATCCCGATAGAGTTCGGAATAGACGCTGTCGCGGACGGTTGCAGTGCCATCCTCCAGAACGGGCCGCAGCGATACCGCTTCCCAGCCCGCAGGAATGCCCACACCGGCATAGTCGAGAATGGTGGGGGCAATGTCCATCAGTTGGACCAACGAATCCGTCCGGACATCGCGCGTCTTGAGATCTGAACTCCACACGACCAGCGGAACCTTGGTGGCGGTATCGTACATGTTCCATTTCTGGATATGCCCATGATCCCCGAGGTTCTCGCCGTGATCAGAAGTGAAAATCACGATGGCGTTCTTCAGATAGCCCTTCCGCTCGAGCACGCTCATGATATTGCCGACCTGCTCATCGATCAGCGTGACGTTCGCTGCGTAGTAGCGCCGCATCCGGCGGATCGCCTCGGTGCTCGGATCGTTCTTCCACGCAACGCAATCGAAATTCTTGTCGATCATGTTCTGTCGCAGTGCCCGATGCGCCGGCGGTTGGGCAGCCAACTCGGCCGCCGTCGTCCTGGGCATGGGAACGTCGACGTCGTCATACATGTCAATATAGCGCCGCGGCGGGTCGAACGGAGGATGCGGCCCCGGAAAGCCGATCTCGAGGAAGAGCGGCGCGTCCGCCTGCCGCTCCTCAAGCCACCAGCATGCGGTGCGTCCCACGAATGTGTCCGGATGCATCGACTCGTCGTATTCCCAGGGATACGCGCCCAACGCTTCCTTGAAGTACGCCGGATCGCGCTTGTATCTGGCGTAGCGCGTCGGACGGGTCAGCCCCTGCGACCGCAGCGCGATATCCCAGTGATCATAATAGGCCCGCTCCGGTTCATCGAGGAACATCGGCCGGTCCTTGTTTTCCACGACGATACGCTGGTGAAACCCTCCAGGAGCGTCGTAGGGATTCGTATGCATCTTCCCGATATTGGCGCAGTGATATCCGGCCTCGGCCAGCAACCGGACCCAGGTCGGCTCCCACTTGTAGAAATTCATCGTGACGTGATGACTGTGGGGGTACATCCCGGTGAAGAGGCTGGCTCGCGCCGGAACGCACAGCGGCGACGGCGTATAGCAATTTCCGAACGATACCCCCGAGGCGACGAGGCGGTCCAGATTTGGCGTCTTCATCCAATGCGCGCCTAACCCGGCCACAGTGTCATGGCGCTGCTGGTCGGTAATGATGAGAATGATGTTCGGACGATCGACCATCGATCATGCTCCTTGTTGCGGTAACGATCGTCGCTTCCGATCAGGCCGCAGGTGTTCCTGGCCGGAAACGAAACATGCAAAAGCCGGCAACATCCCATTCCGTCCGGCGACGTCAGGATGCCTTGACTGCCGGCAGCAATCGCGCCGGAAAGCCCACGAGCAACACGACAACTCCGAGCGCCGCCAACGCAGCGATCCCATAGAACCCGGCACTGAAGCTCCCCGTGGCATCTTTGATCATGCCCATGAGGTTCGACGCGAAGATGCCGCCCAGAGCTCCGATGCTCGCTACGAGCGCGATGCCTCCCGGCGCCGAGCGGGCACGGAAGTAGCTCGGAGGAATCGTCCAGAAAACGGACCAAAACGCATAATGGCCGGATGCGACAAGGGCGAGCGACACGACCGCGAGAAGGGGATCATGCACGCCGGCCGGCAGCAGCATGAGGCCGACGACTGAAAGCGCCTGTCCGAACGCCGCGTGCCATCGACGCTCCATCTTCTTGTCGGATCGCCAGGCCACAGTCGTCATCATCACCACGCCGGCCACGAACGGAACCGCGTTCAGCAGGCCAAGATACCAGACATTGGCAACCCCGGATCCCCTAAGGATCGACGGACCCCAGAACGCAAACGTATTTGCGACCGCGTACTGGGTGAAGACCGCAAAAGCGAACACGTAGATGCGGGGATCGGCGAGCAGTCCCCCAAACCCATGATGCGTTGCAGCTTGCTTGCCCTGCTCCTCGCGCTCGACGCTCGACGCAAGCGCATCCCTTTCGGGATCGGACAGCCATTTCGCCGCCTTCGGCCGATCGGCAAGGTACCAAAACGCCACGACGCCGACGACGATCGAGGGCAGCCCTTCGAGAAGAAACAACCACTGCCAACTCGCGAGACCAAAGGCGCCTCCGAGATTATCCATGATCAGGCCCGAAATCGGATTACTGATGATCCCCGAGATCGGCAACGCCGCCATGAACAGCGAGGTGATGCGCGCGCGGAGCGTCGAGGGGAACCAGAAGCTGAGGTAAAGGACAACGCCTGGCACGAACCCGGCTTCCGCCGCCCCAAGCAGGAAGCGCCCCAGATAGAAATGCGTCGGCGTCTTGATAAACATCATGGCGACCGACACGATTCCCCAGAGGATCATGATGCGCGCGAGGGTCTTGCGCGCTCCGATCCGGGCGAGGAGAAGATTGCTCGGCACCTCAAACAGCAGGAAACCGGCGAAGAAGAGCGATACGCCAAAACCATATACCGCGTCGGTAAATCCAAGGTCCTTCTGAAAGTGGAGCTTGGCAAAGGCGACATTGGTTCGGTCGATATAGTTCAGGATAAAGCACAGAAAGAGAAATGGGACGATTCTCCATTTCGCCAACTCAATCCCCGACCGCACATAGTCGGCTTCCGCGTTTACAGACGCGCGCGGCGCCACTTCCGCCAGCGAACTCATGAACCCTCCCCTTGTATTGAGAACCGCAGCGCCAATTCATGCGCCCGTTCTTTGTTGTCGTTCTTCCCAGACCTGAACCTTCAATGCCCCTTCTTATTTGATATGTCAATATGTCATCATGCTTATATGATGACTTTGGACTAGTTGGTCCGCGAAACCAGTTTCGAAACGAGATAGCCTTCGAGGGCCTCGCTGCCACCCTCGCTGCCGTAGCCCGAGTCCTTGACGCCGCCGAACGGATTTTCGGGGAGACCAAGACCGTGGTGATTGATCGATATCATTCCACATTCGACGCTGGCGGCGAGCTTATCGGCGACGCTCATCGAGCGGGTATACGCATAGGCCGCAAGGCCGAACGGGAGTCTGTTCGCCTCAGCGACCGCCTCGTCCACGTCATAGAACGGACGCATCACGGCGATCGGGCCGAACGGCTCTTCATTCATCACGCGCACGTCGAGAGAAGCGTTGGCGATGACGGTCGGCTCGAAGAAATATCCGCGATTGCCGAACCGTCCGCCACCGAGGCGAATTTCCGCGCCCTGCTCGCGAGCATCGCTCACCAATTGCTCCATGGCGAGAAGTCGCCGCTCATGCGCGAGTGGCCCCATCGTTGTCTGTGGATCAAGGCCATCGCCGACCCTCACCTGCCTGGCTGTCGCCACGAACTTCTCGATGAACTGATCCATGACGGAAGCCTGGACCAGGAAACGACTGGGGGAAATGCAAACCTGCCCTGCGTTTCGGAACTTGTTCGCCGCAAGGGTCGTCACCGCCCTGTCCAGATCGGCATCCGAGAAAATCAAAGCCGGCGCATGTCCGCCGAGCTCCATCGTGGCCCGTTTCATGTGCTGGCCCGCCAGCGCCGCAAGAGTCTTACCGACCACGGTCGAACCGGTGAACGAGATCTTTCTGATCACTGGATGCGCGATCAGATAGGATGAAATCTCGGCCGGAGATCCAAGCACAAACGACAGCGCATCGGCTGGAACACCGGCATCCAGAAATGCCCTTACCATCTCGGCACAACTGGCTGGCGCCTCCTCTGGACCTTTCAGGATTACCGAGCATCCCGTGGACAGCGCGCTCGCAACCTTGCGTGCCGCCTGGACGATCGGAAAATTCCACGGCGTAAAGGCGGCGACGGGACCAACTGGCTCGCGAACGGCCAGTTGCGCCACGCCAGGCCCGCGAGCCGGTATGACACGGCCATAGACGCGCCGCCCTTCCTCCGCTGCCCAATCGATGAAGTCGGCACCGGCCGCAATCTCGAGCCGAGCCTCGGCGATGGGCTTGCCTTGCTCAATCGTCATGATGCGCGCGATAGTTTCGGCCCGCTCCCGTAACAGGCTTGCCGATTTTCGGAGGATCTGGCCCCGCTCATACGGCGACACTGCGCGCCACTGCTTGAAACCGCGATCTGCCGCCAGCAGGGCTTCGTCCAAATCGGCTTGCGCCGCGACGGGGTGCCTCCCGACTTCCTCTCCCGTGGCGGGATTGAGGATTGGATGCGCGATCCCGCCGCAGGCCTCACGCCACACGCCGGCAACTTGAAGAAGAACGCTTGGATACATCATGCCTTCCTTTGGAGTATCGGGATCGAGCCCGCCGACGAATGCCGATCAAAGATCGTAAGCGACACGAAACCCGATATGGGAGGTGCTCGTGTCGGGTGGATTTCCGGTGCGCGCAGCGATGCGATAGCGGTAGCAGTATGAGCGATGACAGAGAAACGAACCGCCTTTCAGCACGCGCCATCCGTCCCGTAGCGCGGTGGCGTTGGTCATTTGCGCCGCACGTTTGAGCGAAGAAACGCGATAGGCGTTTGCGCACCATTCCCAGACATTGCCGCTGCAATTATAGAGTCCATAGCCGTTGGGCGCGAACGACCGCGCCGGCGCCGTAGAGAAGTAACCGTCCGCAAGGGTATTTCTGGATGGGAAGTCTCCTTGCCAGATGTTGCATGGAAAGTATGACCGGTCGTCGGGCTCCCGGTTGCCCCAGGGAAACAACGCACCTTCAAGGCCGCCACGCGCCGCATGCTCCCACTCAGCCTCGCTGGGAAGACGGCCGCCACTCCACGATGCAAAGTGCTGGGCATCCACATGCGAAACATGAACGACCGGATGATCCAGCCGCTCCGAAATGTTCGAAGCCCCGCCCTCCGGCGCCGCCCAAAACGCACCGTCCACGCGACACCACCAGTCGGCGCCCTGAACGCGCGGATATTGATCGGCTCCGCCAGCAAGATGTTGATAGAAGACGAAGGACCAACCAAGCCGTTCGGCGTCGGTGACATAGCCCCTCTCCCGAACGAACGCGGCGAAGCGTTCGTTCGTAACGGTCACGGCATCGAGGGCAAACGGCTTGAGGGTCAGGCGCCTTCGCGGGGCTTCGCCATCAGCCTCAAAGACAGGGGCGTCCGTCCCCATCTCGGCGCGACCTCCCGGGATAGAGACAGCCTCACTTCGGCGGGGCATGGATCCATTGACGCTTAGCCATCGCTCCTCCAGGGTGGCGCATCCCTGTCGGGAAGATCTTGGCGCGCAGCAGCCGTCCACGCGACCATCATTGCGCACGCTTTCCCCTTGGCCTGGTGCAATCATCGGCTTCGACTCGTCAATGGCGTGGATGGCCGCACTCGCGCGCTGTCGCAACGAGCGCCACGCGGCGCCATTTGTCATCTTGTCTACATGTCATATTACTATTAGGATGACATTCGTCAATCCAGATTTGCCGAATTTCCGGTGCGGAGTTCGAATGCCTCCAGCCCCTGCCCATTGCAGCAACCACCCAAGACCGTCGACCAGGGAGCGCGAATTGGCGCCCCCGAAAGCTCGCCATCGTGAATGTCAGCCCCTCGGCTGCGACGCCGACGCGAGTTTTCAATGACCACTTTGGCAGCACCCGAGGTCGGCGCAAAACAAAGCGCCGCAACTGGCCGTCGTCTTCCGTCAGGCTTGCGCAATTTTGTCCGCAACCGCGAGACCGGTCTGGTTGCGGTCGCCATCGTCGTCGGGCTTCTGAGCGGACTTCTCGTCGTATCCATATCGAAACTGAGCCAGGCTGCGCACGCGCTCTTGTTCGATATCCCGTTCGATGAACATCTCAGTTCGGCAAAGTTCATCTTGTGGCAGCGCGCGTTGCTTGTCCCCATTATCGGCGGCGCCATCCTTGCGCTCATTGCGGTTTTCTTTTCACGCAAACTCAGGGGACAGCAGCTTGCCGATGCGATAGAGGCAAATGCACTCTATGGCGGCCACCTGTCGATGCGCGGCAGTCTGCTGATTTCTATCCAGACACTGCTTTCGAACGGCTTCGGCGGATCGGTGGGGCTGGAAGCGGGATACACCCAAATATGCGCCGCCTTTGGGTCGTTGTTCGGACAGCGGCTCGCGGCACGACGGAGCGATATGCGGCTTCTGGTCGCTTGTGGGGCGGCAGGCGCAATCAGCGCCGCATTTTCCGCGCCGCTGGCCGGCGCTTTCTACGCGTTCGAAGTCATTCTCGGCGCATATACTTCGGCCAGCCTCGTGCCCGTTATCGCGAGCGCAGTTGCTTCATGGCTTGTCGCAAGGCACCTCACCCATCAATCCTTCCTGATGGTTCCCGGTTTTCCCTCTCCGGTTTCAGCTGAGATGGTCGGGCAGACGATGATGATCGGTCTGCTCTGTGCCTTTGCCAGCGTCATCACGATGTTGGCCGTCGCGTTCTCCGAGCGTTGCTTTCAACGCTTGTCCGCTTTCAATGGCTTTCTCAGGCCGATCGCTGGCGGAGCGCTGCTCGGCTCGTTGGCGCTGCTGACGCCTGCGGTACTGGGGGCGGGACATGGTGCGATGCAGATCCAGCTCTTGAGCAATCCAACGTGGACGCTATTGGCCTCGATCATCCTGCTCAAGACGCTGGCGTCCGCAATCTCTCTCGGGTCTGGCTTCCGCGGCGGCTTGTTCTTCGCCTCGCTGTTGCTGGGCGCGCTGATTGGTCAGTTTTACAGCACGCTAATGAGCAGCCTGCTGCCGGCGTTTGCCCTGCAACCGGGAACGGCCGCTATTGCCGCGCTTGCGGCTTTCGGAACGGGAGTGCTCGGCGCACCGATCAGCATGATTTGCCTGGCGCTGGAGATCACCGGCGATTTTTCGGTGACCGTTGGTGCCGTCATTGCCTCCTCTGTCTGCGCGCTGACGGTACGCGAATTGTTCGGCTACAATTTCGCGACGTGGCGCTTTCATCTCCGAGGCGAGGTCATCCGCGGCCCTCAGGACGTTGGCTGGGTCCGGCAATTGAACGCCAGCTCCCTGATGCGAGCCGATTTCGACAGTGCGCCGAGCAGCATGTCAATCGCGGAAGCTCAGAGGATCTTCTCTCCAGTGCAAGTCAGGCAGATCGTGCTGCGCGACGCGAAGGGAACCTATGCCGGCATCGTCTCGTCGGCAGACCTGCACCTGACCGAGGCTGCAGAGGATTCGCCGCTCGGCGCAATCGCCCGGCAAAATGACGAATTCGTGCTGCCCAATACTTCGATTCGCGAGATTCTCAAGACCTTCGAACAAAGCGAGGCCGACGTGCTCGCCGTCGTCGATCGCATCAACCATCGCGCGGCAATTGGAACGGTGAGCGAAGCGCACGTCCTGCGGACCTACGGAGAAGAGCTTGAGCGGCGCAATCAGGAGCTGTTCTCGCGCTAGACGCGCACTTCAAGGCCGCAGATCGATATCAAGCCGGACAAAGTCGCCGCGATAGGTTACTTCGCCCAGATAGATCACACGACGATCGGCACTCGCAAACACACGCCGAACCTCGGCCACAGGTGAGTTCAAGGGAATTCGCAACAGTTTCGCGGCGTCGAGATCGGCCATTCCGATCGTCAGGGTTTGTCGCGCTGTCTCGATCGCAGGAGATTTCAGCTCCTTGAGCAGCGGAATCACCGTCTCGGTTCGGAAGCGGTCCGGACTTCTGCGGAAGAGCTTCTCGTCGAGATATATCGAGATCACGCAGTAAGGCTGCTTGTTGTGTGAATGCACCCGTCGCATGAACACGTAGCGTTCCGCCGGCCGGCCGTCCTCCGGGAGCAACGGTGCATCAGTGTGGCTCTCTGAAATGTTGATGATCTCGGGGGACGTGTCGCGATAGACCTCGGCGAGATCGGCAAGACTCGTCTCGACCTTCAACCAGCGGTCCTGCTTGAGCATACCGGTTACGAAGGTGCCACGGCCTTGCCGTGCCTGGATCACGCCGTCGCGGGCAAGAAGTTCGACCGCTTGTCTGATAGTCACTCGCGAAACACCGAACTCGGCTGCAAGCATCTCGTTTGCCGGCAGGCGCGAGCCTTGCGCCCAGACTCCTCGGGCAATTCGCTGCCGGAAGATATCGGCAATCTGCGCATATTTCGGAATGTGGCTGTCGGAAATCAAATCCATCCTGCCCGCCGCTCCCTGGCCCTCATAGGAAGAACGCGTCGCCGGCCTGCCCGCTCGGCGATAGCCGAAATCGCTTCACGTCCCTTCGGACGAATACGCTGCAGAACGAACCGGCCCGCCGGATCAAGCTGTCCGATACTCTTCGATCCACGAGAGGTCCGGTTCTATTCCCAGGCCCGGCTCCTCACTCAATGTTACGGCGCCGTCCTTCACATCGGCGACCGGCCCGCAAAGCCGGTCGCGCAGCGGATTATCGTTGGAATCGACTTCCAGCATGCCCGCGCCACCGACCCCGGCAAGCAGATGCGCCGACGCCAAGAGGCCAATCCCGCCGCCCAGATAATGCGGACAGAAAATCTTGTCGGCCGCCAGGATGGAGCGCGCGATCTTCGCGCCCACGGTCAATCCGCCCCATTTGGCTATATCGGGCTGCACGACTCGCAGCACGCGATCGTGGAGCGCCTGATCGAACCCCGCAGAACTCGCAATGTTCTCTCCTGCGGCCAACGGCACGCCAGCTTGCTCGCTCAAGGTTTGCCACTCGTGCCATGGTCGGTCGGCGCGGATCGGCTCTTCGAGCCAGGCAAGGCCAAACTCTCCGTAAGAGGGCGCCAGTTCGAGCGCGCGCGCGAGAGACCAGGCCTGATTGGCGTCCGCAGCCAATACACCTGCGCCTACAATGTCGCGAAGCGCAGCAAGGTTGGAACGATCCGTTGCCGGATCAAATCCGACCTTCAGCTTGAGGGCGAGGTGTCCGCGCCGCAGCGCCGCTTCTGCCGTCTGCCGCGAGCCGATCGGATTGATCCCGCTGGCGTAGACTTTAATTCTGTTGCCGGTCCCGCCAAGCATTTTCCACAGCGGCACCTTGCGGCGTCGCGCGTGAAGATCCCAAAGCGCAAGATCGATGCCGGCAATCGCCTGGGCAAAGGGACCTGGTTCGCCCGATTGCAGCGCCAGTACGGCGGTTCCCTCGGTCATCGCCGCAAACAGCTCCGCTGGCTCGCTGACGCCACGACCGTGGATGGCGGGTGCGAGAATCTCGTTGACGAGCCGCGTCCGGTGCTCGGCTCCAGTCGACGGGAAGTTCGACCATACCTCGCCCCAGCCGACGTAACCGTCCTCATCTTCGACACGAACGAACACCGCCGGCCGGTTGAGCATCCGACCGAACGACGTCACGACCGGCGTCGCCAACGGATAGCGGTAGCAGAAGGCCTGGACGTTGCGGACGGTGAATTTCGGCGATGGCATTGGCAGGATCCCGCAGAAATAGCCCTCTTGTATAGTCATCCTATTTATCGTATGATAATATATCAATCAATCACAAACACAGTTGGAAACGCTTGATAAAGGGCAGCACCGCAATACGCTTGTTGTTGGGGTCCATCCCGTGGATCGGCGCAGTCGTGCTTTGGTACGCAGTGCGCTGGAGCGGATTGGTCAACGAAGCGCTGATACCCTCGCCGCACCAGGTTGCGGCCAAGTTCGTTGATCTCCTGCTGCACGACAATCTGCTGCTCGACATCTGGTCGTCGACGCGGCGTGTCTTTCTGGGCGTGATTCTCGGCATCATGGTCGCTGTGCCCGTCGGCTTCCTGCTCGGCTGGTATCGGCCGGCGCGCATCCTCGCCGACCCGATGATCAATTTTTTCCGCGCCTTGCCGCCGATCGCCCTGATCCCGCTCGTGATCGTCTATTTCGGTGTCGACGAGCCGGCAAAGCTCGTCATCCTGTTCTACGCCGCGTTCTTCTCGGGAGTTATCGTGATGTATGAAGGCGTCTCGCAGATCACGCCTCTCTATATCCGCGTCGCGAAGACGCTGGGCGCCGGCGAGATCGAGATATTTCGCAAGGTCATCATCCCTCTGACGGTGCCGCACATCCTCACCGCGTTGCGGGTCGCGCTGGGCGTGGCGTGGGCAACGCTGGTTGCATCCGAGCTTGTCGCCGCGCAGCGCGGACTTGGTGCCATGATCCAGAACGCATCCACCTATTTCCTGCTCGACGTGATCTATGTCGGAATTATCTGCATCGGCTGCATCGCCCTGATCATGGATCTGATCCTGCGCCGGATCAGCGCCAGATTGCTGGTGTGGCAGGAGCGGGCCATCGCATGAACGGCATCGTGAAGCCCGCCAAGCGCGCACAGTTCGATCACGTCTCGCTTGCCTTCGAAACACCGAAAGGCAAGCTCTCGGTCGTCGATGACGTCACCTACAACATTCATGAAGGCGACTTCATTGCGGTGATCGGGCCTTCCGGCTGCGGCAAGACCACCATGATGAGCATGCTGGCCGGCTTTCAGAAGCCGACCACAGGCCGGGTGCTGTTCGACGGCGAGCCGGTCCGGGGACCTGGACCGGAACGCGGCGTGATCTTTCAGGAGTACGGCGTCTTCCCCTGGCTCACCGTCAAGCAGAACATCGCCTTTGGTCTGCAGCTCAAGGCCAATCGCGTCCCGATCGCAGAACGTGACGCGATCTGCGACCACTATATCGATCTCATGGGTCTTGGGGATTTTGCGAACTCCTACCCCAAGCATCTCTCCGGCGGCATGCGACAGCGGCTGGCTATTGCCCGCGCCTATGCGGTGAAGCCGCAATTTCTCCTGATGGACGAGCCGTTCGGGGCTCTCGACGCGCAGACCCGCGCCAACATGCAGAACCTGCTGCTCAAGGTGCTCGCGACCGAGGGCAAGACCGTCATGCTCATCACCCACTCCGTCGAAGAGGCGATTTTCCTCGCCTCTCGGAGAGTCGTGGTGACGGCGCGCCCCGCGCGGATCAAGAAGATCATCGACGTGCCCTTTGCCTATCCGCGCGATGAAACGATTCAGGAAAGGCCGGAGTTCGGTGAGCTGAGGAGCTACATCAGAGAACTCGTGATGAGCGAATACCGGGCGCAGCAGGCGCAAATGCGACCGGTTTCATTTTCGGAATAGATCATAAGATGGCGGGAGGGAAATACTATGGATCGACGGCAATTCCTGACGGCGGCGGCCGGCATCGGGCTCGGCAGCTTTGCGGCGTATGCACCCGCGATCGCGCAGGCAAAAACCAAGATTCGGGTGGGCTATCTGCACACCGTTGCCGTTGACGGACAGATATGGACCGGCATGGATCGGGGCACCTTCGACAAGCAGGGACTCGATCTTGAATTGCGCCAGTTCAACACCGGCCTCGAGATCTTTCAGGCGCTGATCGGCGGCAGTCTTGACGTGCTGGCAACCGGCGCCGTGCTGTCGAACTTCCCGGCGCGCGGGCAAGGCAAGGTTTTCCTGATCAACGATATCGAGGTGGCTACCGCGCAGCTTTGGGTGCGTTCCGACCAGGGCATCAAATCCTTCGCAGACTTGAAGGGAAAACGCATCGCGACGGCAACCGGCACGACCGCGCATGTGTTTCTCGACAAGGCGCTCCGCGCCAACAATGTCGACCCGAAAGAGATAGAACTCATGAATCAGACGATGCCCGCGGCGGTAACGGCGTTCATCTCCGGCGCCGTACCAGCCGTAGCGCTCTGGGTTCCGTTCAATGTGACCGTGCGCGACAAGGTTCCGGGCGCGGTGAAATTGGCGGACGCCTCAGCTTACTATCCGGAGGCTGCCATCATCGGCGGCTGGGCCGCCCGCAACGACTACTACGAACCCAACAAGGAAACGCTTGCCAAGCTCATCAGGGGATGGGCTGAAGCCAACGACCACATCATCGCGAACAGCAAGGAAGCGATGGAAGCACTGCAGAAGAACCACTATAGCCAGACGCCACTCGCCGATATCAACGAATCGTTCAAGGCGCAGAAGATGTTCACGTCGCACGACTGGAAGCGGCTATACTCCGACAACACGATTACAAACTGGCTGCAGCAGTCCACCGATTTCTTCATGGCGAACGCTGGCATCAAGGATTTCACCCCAGCCAACAAATATTTCGACCCGAGCCTCTATCTCAAGACGATTGCCTAGATGGCCATTAGGTTATTGGCTCAAGCCCGCTCGAGGCCGGTGGTCGCGGCGGAGCGGACGATCAATAACGACCGCCATTGCGCTTTTGTTGCGTGAGCCATTCCGACAACGTTCTTGGTGTTGATCCTGAAGTCCTGCGATCTAATTGGCTTCGCGATGCCTTGGGAACGTTCCGGATACCCTTCTCCGAAGGTTTTCGCAAAAGCTCCGCCGATTGCGTCTCCATGACGGCCTCTGAAGCAGCGGCTGATCGCGCGGCAGCCTCCTTTTCGAGGCGCAGTCTTTTCAATCGCGCCATCTTGTCGCGCTCTGCTTCTGCTTCAGCGCTGTCTGACAAAAGCGTCTTTTGATGCACGATCTCAGCCGAGACCAAGACCCCGATGATAGTTCTTTCGCCAAGAGCCTTGCAGGCTTCGAACCGATGCAGTCCCTCGACCAGAACGAACCGGCCTTCGTCGGGCCGAACGAGAATGGGGGCTTGTTGTCCGATTTCTAAAATACTTTCCGCGATTTCTTGAACGAGCTCAGGCTTGACAGCCTTCTTCCTCTTCACGGGAACATAAATCTTGTCGATTGGGAAGCTTTCCGGCTTGGGCATAGCTTCTACTCCTACTGACTGAGCTCGATTTCCGAAGCACCTGGCGGTGGTGGCTGGATTTTAGGGATGAAGCGCTCTACCGCCAAGGCAATTTCCTCGCGTCTCTCACGCGACACTGGTCAGACGACCGAGCCTTTTTGAGTCCAGTTTCCTATCGGCTGAGGAATCAAAACTGGTAATGCTACGATCGAGAAGGCCCTGCTTCTCGTTTAACTAGCCGATCGCATCCTTACGCAATGCGGAATAATTGTTGCAGCCGTCAGTAGAGTCATGGAACCGGACGACCGGGGGTCGAAGAGGCGAAAGAAAACGGATCGCACCATGGATGCGGACATAATGACGCGAGCAGGCAAGGCTAGGCGCGAGACCTCGGCACCATCGTCATCACTACGGTGTTTCCTGACGCGCAAGGAGGCGGCTGCCGAGTTGCGGATATCGCGCTTGCGAAACTCGACCGCGTGGTCGCACGCGGCGATCTCAGAGCCAAGAAACACGGCCACTCGGTGGTGGTGATGAGAAGCGAGATCGCGCGCTACATCGAGCAATAGCCCGACGTGAAACCGCGCGCCGGGTACGCGGTGATTGAGGTTTCAGGCGACTTAAACAGCGAGGTCGAGCGCTTTTCGCGTTTTTGAGGTTCGATTTTCGTCAACGCAATCGATCTGCTCAACGCAATCGATCTTCGAATATTTCGAACATATAAGCCATTGATTTTACTGATATTTTCAGGATTGGCTGGGGGGCGGGAGGGATCGAACCTCCGAATGGCGGAATCAAAATCCGCTTGATTATTCAACGATTTCAAAGCGCATTTGGAAAAATGCCCCAAAAAGCCCTCTAACGATTTCAATAGCTTGGCGGACGTTTCCAAATAAAGCAGCCAGCGCCCCGAGGATCAGTCCCAATCGTGGCGGGTTGTCGACGATCCGTAGCTGAAGCAATCCGACCACCCGCGATACTTGAGGTTCTCGTCTTAGAGCCCAACAACCTCGCTCAGCAGATAGAGGTCGTGGCCCACTGCCGCGGTTCGTCAGCGTGCTTAAAGGTCTCACTTCCGAGTGAACGGGACGACACCTGGCCATCATGCCAGATCACCTTCAGCAGATTGCCGCGACAACCACGGAAGCAAAACAGGTGGCCGCTGAGCGGGTCGCGATGCAATATCTCCTGAACCTGCAGGGTCAACGACGGAAAACCCTTCCGCATGTCGGTATAGCCAGTCGCGAGCCATACCCGCACGCCCGCCGGCAGCGGTATCATCGCGGCGGTCCATCCACCACTGCTGCCTTCAGCGTCGCCGCGTCAACCGCGCCTGCGATCTGCATCCGAGCCCGGCTGCGAACTCGATCTCGATCGCACCGCAGACCCCGGTGGGCGCCGTCAACGGCTGCCGGTTCGGCGTAACCGAGACCGCCACAAAGCGGACTTCATCATCCTGCCGCGACGGCGGCTCAGGCTCGCAGGCGAGGACCCCGAGCGCGCCTGCCGCCGCCAAGCTGTAAGCAGATTAGGGTGAAGATCATGTCGGCGCGCAACCCCAACAACGCTTGCCGCGGGCGCCCAACTCTCCCCCACGATCCGATGCTTCTCGGCAGTGGTCCACCGTCGCCGCTCCGGACGGAACCATAACTGTTGTGACGTTCACTCATTTGCTGGCAGATTAATCAGCAAATAAAATCGATCGCAGGTGGACCACGCGTCCGCAGTCCAAGATCGAGATGGCGTGCCGGGCGCGATTAAGCAGTGCCCGAAACCGCATGCATTTCCACGAACCTCAACCAAATCACCTCCGGCATTCCCAGCTTTATTCGCTGGAAACGGCAACCGCTTGTTTGCGATCATTTCCCCCAAGGGTCGTGGCTGGCCTTCACCCACACATAATCAGAGTGCGGGGCGAACTCCGTCATATATGCGAAGTCTAAGGGAGACGAAACATAGACTCCGCCATCCGGTTCAATCTTTGGCAGCAGTTGTCGTGGCCGAAAGCCCAGGTCAGCCGCCTGATTCCAGAACGAGCGAAATGCCTCTTGTGAGGTCTGCGACGCTTGCGCAAAATGATTCGCGCACCATTCAGTAATGAGGCGCAGGTTCGGTGAACGGGATATGGTCTCGCGAGCTCCAGCCAGCGCCAAGGGCTCGGCGCCCTCGATGTCCAAGTGGATCAGATCCAGCGGTGGCCCGCCATCGCAAATTGCGTCGATCGTACGCGTCTTGGTCTCGAAATGAAGCATCAGCCCTTTGCCCAAGATGAGACGGTCATTCTCATCGAACAGCGGCGAAATCGATTCCGCGGACCAACGAGCATCCTCGAAACTGTCAACCACAAACGTCTGGCCGCTCTCACGGCTGGCACCACCACCACCGAGATATTGCGGATCAAAGGCAAACGTGATGGTCTCACCCGTTGTATTGCCAAGGGCGCATTTATACACGTGCGTGCGATCAGGTATGCCGCCGTAGAACACGTTCATCATCAGGTACGGAACGATGTAAGGGTTTGGCTCAACGACCTTCACCGATCCGGACGGCCCCACCCGCTGCCCGCCTAGAACCATATAGTAGCCAAAATTTCCGCCGGCATTTAAATAATGCTGCCCCTCGCCGAGCAATTCTTGAACCAGCCTGGTTGTCCAGGGCTCGATAACACCATCGCGGATCACGCCGAGAGCCACGTCGATATTAAAGGAGGGGACTACCAACTTGGCCCCCCAATTTGTGTGGACCAGCAGGCGGTCACGTCCGAGATATACGCTGTTCATGGTAGCTTTCGCCCGTCGGGGATCGTTTATTGAAGGTGGTGAGGCTTCATAATCATTCGCGGACGAAAAAGACAGTATCGATGGCTCGCGGGCGGCTTTTTCACTCCGCCGCTCTCAGCGTAATAGGTTCCGGGTTCGTGAGGCTCTGATGACCTCCCTGGGCACCTGCACAACGACTGAACAGGTCCCCGTAGAAGTTTGCCAATGTTTCGGAATTGTAGCCGGGCTGTGGCCTTGTGTTCTTGGTTTGACTCAACTTCCCAATCGTTTGAGCGAGCTCGATATAATTGCCGACGTCTATCATCTCGAACTGTGCAGGGAAATATTTCTCCAGCTCGACGAAGGCACGTGTGCGCGTGAGAATGGTGGGTTTGCCAAGTTCGATTGCATGTGAGGCCGGGCCGGATCCGCTCTGCCCTACCTCGAGATATGGAAAGAGGCAGATGTCAACGGCCTTCACAGCCAATGCAAAATCATAGTCGGCTCTCGGGGCGCCCAAGAAACTGATCCTGCCGAGCAGATCAGAATTAGCCTTAGGATTACCCCGAGTCCCAGACTCCCCCCGCTCGATCTCCTCCAGGATTTGCTTGATGTAAGGATCAATCGAGGCCTTGGGCTTGATCGTCTCGGGGTGCACGCCTCCGTATATCAAGAGCTGATACTCCGGTCCGAGGTGCCTCATGGCCTTAATGGCAGTCATAATGCCTTTGTATTCCGACAAAAATCCGAAAACGCCAATGAACGTATTTTTGCCAGGGAAACGCTTGCCAAGCTCCTCACGCACGGCTGGCCCTTCCTTTTCCAGTTGAGAAGGCCAGCGGGCGCGGAGGTGGCATAACGGATGATCAAAAACATGAGGTACCCGCGCCACCTGCTTGAAGAAGTCACGCTCACGCTGGGTGTGAGTAGCGACAAAGAAAGGTCGCGGCGATCGCGCGCGTTTTTCAATCGCCTTGTAAGTTAGTCTTTCGAAACGCTGATGAAACGGAAATCTGGCAGCCCGCCGCCAACCGCGATTCCGAACAAATCGAGCAAAGTCAATAGGACCACGGCCCTCGGGGTATGGGACTGCAGTGTGCACAGTCAGCACCAACCGGTCCGCTGCATCGATTATCATCTCGAAGCGGCGAGCCATATCGAGATCCCGGCCGCCCAAAAGCCCCGGCTCCCATTGGAGATTGACGACGTCGTATTTCTCAAAGCTGTCGCAAATAGCCCTGATTTGCTGATCACCCGCGGTAACGACGTGCGGTTCCGTGCGCTTTAAGATCGTTTGATCCAGAGGAGCAATGGTTACCTCAAAACGCGTTTCGAGTAGCGTCTTGAGCACCTCGCTATAGGCGGCGATGCCGCAATTCGTGCGATGCGACGAGATTATGAGAACCTTTAAAGTCACCACCGCCCCCAACGAGTGCCCGACAACACGTTCGAACATCCCAGATTACAGTGCCTCCTGCGACAGAGGCGTCACTTCGCGCATCGGGTAATCACCCGAACCGAATACCACATCGCGCAATTGATGGCGTTGCGCTCCTTCAGGAAACGTCCGAAAAGCGCTCCCGTGATGTGCATGGCATCGCTAGCCGAACCGCCGTTGCCGCACACCATGGGCTTGCCTTGAGCGAGTGCCGCAACGATGATGGCAACGGCGCGATCTACTTTGGAACCGCAGTCGTCCTCTATAGCTCTGTCAACCGCCTGCCGCGAATCGATCAGATATTCCATTAGTGACCGTGCGGGAATCGGTATCTCCTTCCAGCTACAGCTTACGACCTGCAGAAATTCTTATACGGCATGAGAAACGATATGGCCACTCGGCTGTCGAGCGAAGCAGTCCCGCCGGGATGGCAGCTTCGGCTGGCGGAAATCAAATCGGACCTGCTACGTCGCCTCATACCAACGGCCGGCGAGGCAGTCCCCGAGCTCGACAACATCGTTGTAGCCGGCCTGCTCAAGAGCCCGACAGGGCTCGGTCAATCGGCACGACTGTGCATCTCCGCCCTGCAACAAGCAGGATACCGGGTTGGCACGATAGATCTGAGTAAGCACTTCAAAGTCAACGCAGATGTTCCTTTTGAAAACTTCGGGTCCGATCCGAGGGATGGCCGCGGCATTCTTATTTTGCACATCAATGGGCCACAGGTGACACGGGCCCTCTGGCGCATAGGTCAGGCTCGCGTTCGCAAGAAGCTGATGATCGGATATTGGGCTTGGGAACTGGAGACAGTACCTCCTGGTTGGATCGACGGAGCGCGCTTTCTTCACGAAATTTGGGCACCGTCCAGCTTCTCCGCCGACGCTTTCTCCCGCGCCATTGACCGGCCGGTGCGCGTGGTGCCTCACGTCGCTTCCCTGAGGTCAAGGGATGGTCAAACTGCTGACGCCAGGAGGGCAGCCCGGCTGATGTTGGATCTGCCGGAATCCGCATTTGTCGTTGCCTTTGGCTTCGCCATGCAGTCGAATTTCGAGCGCAAGAATCCTATAGCGGCGCTTGCCGCTTTCAAAGAGGCGTTCGGGAACAACCCTTCAGCCCGTCTTGTGCTGCGCTGTCTTGATCTCCACGCCTATCCGCGCGGTGCCGAGGCATTGCAGCGCCAAATCGCTGGGCACGATAACATTCACCTGATCTCAGATGTTTCGATTCCGATGAACCTGACGATCGACGCTGCGGACGTCTACGTTTCCCTGCATCGATCTGAAGGCTTCGGTCTCACGATTCTCGAAGCGATGGCCGCGGGCAAGCCGGTGATCGCTACAAAGTGGTCGGGCAACATGGATTTCATGTCGTCGCACGATAGCATCCTGATCGACAGCCACCAGGTCTTGGTTGACGATCCCCAAGGCGTCTATGATCGATCCCTTGGCTGCTGGGCAGAGCCAAGTATCACGGAAGCCGCGAGCGCATTGCGGAGGCTCTATCACGACGTCGAATTTCGAAATACAATCGGAGTCCGAGCCTTGGCCGCGGCGGAAAACTTCGTGCTGAAAAGTCGAAGCACGATACTGGCGGCGCTGCGCGCGGCCGCGAGCGAGCCGCACGGGTCTGCTATCCGAAACGCTCGGTGAAAGGCTCTCGCCGAACCGTCAGGAATCGTCTTTTTCTTTCGCTCGACCCGTAGCCTGAATGCCGAAGCGGTCCTTACAGCTCAACAATGCTGGCAGATCATCAGCTTATCCGCAGTTGCTTTACGCCAGCAATAATCCTAAGGGTGGCGTAATCCGCTCCCCTTAGCATTGGGCGCTCCTGATTGACCGTGACATCTGCCAATTTTGACCTCGGAAAACCCGTCGCCCGCATCACGGCGGAGGCTGTGCCACAGCAGGCCATAGCGGACCTGATGGATGGCGCGCAGCGCTATCCGCTGTGGGGCCATCTCGCGTACCACGACATCCGCCAGCGCTTCCGCCGCTCAATGCTCGGCCCATTCTGGCTCACGCTGACCATGGGTATCATGATCGGGGCGATGGGCCTGGTGTTCTCCACACTGTTCAAGCAGGACGTCGCCCAAACTTTACCCTATATCGCCATCGGTATCATCTTCTGGGGCTTGCTGACGAATTGCATCAACGAGGGCGCGCAGGCCTTCATCTCCGCAGAAAGCTTCATCCGCAACGTGCCTGTGCCGGTGAGCGTCCACTTCTACCGCATGATGGCGCGCAACGTGTTCATTTGGCTGTTCAACATGGCCATTTATGTCTTCATCGTCGCTGTGTTTCGGATCTCGCTGGACTGGAGCGCGATCCTGTTCCTGCCTGGCTTCATTCTGTTTCTGATCAACACAGCCTGGATCGCTCTTGCCTCGGCCATTCTGTCGACCCGCTATCGCGACATGCCCCAGGTAATCACTAACGTCATCCAGGTGGTGTTCTTCGTGACGCCGGTCTTCTGGTCACCCTCGGTGATGTCGCATCGGCCCGCGTTCGTGGCGTTGAATCCGTTCTACCATCTGCTCGCAATTGTTCGCGAACCCCTCCTCGGCACACAGCCTCCGGTGCAAAGCTGGCTGTTCTGCATCGGGCTCGCGATCGTCGGCCTCGCCTTCACTATCTGGCTCTATCGCCGCGCCCACGCACGCATCTCCTACTGGGTGTGAGGCGTGACGCACATTTGCATCACTAATCTTTCGGTCGAATTCGCTATTTTTGGCACCAGTGCGCGATCGCTGCGCAACCGGATTCTTGCGCAGGCGACCGGGGGACGGGTGATGACCGGCGCCCGCGACATCGTTTCGGTGCGTGCGATCGACGGCCTCAATCTCGAAATCCGCGAGGGCGAGCGCGTCGCCCTGTCCGGACACAACGGCTCGGGCAAGACGACCCTGCTCCGCGTCCTCTCCGGCATCTACAAGCCGCGAGCGGGCTCCATCCTTATCGAGGGCAAGGTCGGCGCGCTCCTCGATTCCACTGCTGGAATGGACTTCGAGGCGACCGGTATCGAGAATATCTACCTGCGCGGCTACATGCTCGGCATGAGCCGGCGCGAGATCGCATCGAAGGTCGAGGAAATCGCCGATTTCACTGAGCTGGGTGAGTTCCTGGAACTGCCGGTGCGCACCTATTCCGCCGGTATGTTCACGCGTCTCGCGTTCGCAGTTTCCACCGCCGTGGAATCGGATATCCTCCTGATCGACGAAGGCATCGGCGCCGGTGACGCCAATTTCCAGCACAAGGTGCAGCAGCGGATTGAGAGCCTGTTCAGGCGTACCCCCATTGTGCTGCTGGCGAGTCATGCCGAGGGGATGGTGCGGCAATTCTGCACCCGCCGGCTGATCATGGAACACGGGAAGCTGATCGGAGATGAAGCGCTGGCTGCCGACGAAGTGAAAATGCAGCCACACGATGCGCTCGCAACGACATCCGAGCTGCGATAGCGAACCCTCGTCTTGACACAATCGGATTCGTTATCCGGCGGACGGTCTCGCCAGAGAAGAGTTTTGGCGTCGCGTAGCTTCTTTCGCCGCTGCCTGCGATCGGCAGGATGGTGGCGCCGCCAGGCGCATCGGCGAAAGCGAAGAAGTCCGCAAGCTCGCGAGCGAACTGGTCCCCAGCGACTGGAACGCGCAGCATCTCGAGAGTATTCGGGTCCACACTTGGCTCTCGAAGGAATTCGAGGCGATCGATTTCGAGGACCACCTGCTGGAGCGCCAGCTTCGCAAATACGGCCCCCGGTTCGTGGCCAAGTACAACGCGCACATATTTTCGCAGTCCTGCGAGGACGCAACAATCGCCGAAATCTTTTCGAGGATCGGCACTACGTCAAACAGATTCATCGAGATCGGCGTCGAAGATGGATCGGAGAACACCACCCGATTACCGCTCATGCTTGGCTGGAAGGGACTGTGAATCGAAGGAAATGCCGCGCATTGCAAGACGGCCCGGCGCAACTTAAAAAACCGGATCGCCACAGGACAAATGCAGCAGCCTCGCCCGTACGGTTCGCGAAATGATCAATCAACGCAGCTTTACGTCTGCTGCCGTCTTCCACGACTATTTCGCAATCCGCGGCGGCGGCGAGCGGCTGGTGCTCGAGCTGGCGCAGGCGCTTGGTGCCTCTATCACCTATGGCTACACCACGCCGGAAAGCTATGAGCGGACGCTGTTCCTCGCCGAGAGCCTCGATTTGAACCTTTCGCCGCTCCTGCGCCGCTACGGCCTGCACGCGCCAGCGCTGGCCTTCGCCTTCGCGCGCCAGCGCGCGCGCGCAGAAAGCATCGACACTCGTATCTTCTCGGGGGTTTGCGCCCCCTTCGCCGCCCCGGCAGCGGACCGCCCGGGCAGGAACATCTATTACTGCCACACACCCCCGCTTCCTCTACGATCAACGCGAGTCGTTCGCCGACGGAATCTCGCCGGTGAAGAAGCTCGGCCTTGCGAGCATAGGCGCTGCCTTCCAGCGCGCCTATGAGCGCGCGGTCGGCCGCATGCACCTGATCGTCGCCAATTCCGAAAACGTCCGCGGCCGGATTCAGCGCTTTCTCGGCCGAGACAGCATCGTGGTCTATCCGCCCTGCGACACCGAGGGCTTCGCCTTCGCTGAGCCGCAGGGCTACTATCTCTCGACCGCGCGGCTGGTGGCGCTGAAGCGCGTCGACAGGATCATTGATGCCTTCCGCGCGCTGCCCGGCAAGCAGCTGGTCGTCGCCTCGGGCGGCGACGACGCCGAGGCGTTGCGGCGTCGAGCGGCCGAAGCGCCAAACATCCGCTTCGTCGGCTGGACCGGCGAACGCGAATTGCGCTCGCTAGTGGCGGGTGCCGTCGCTACGATCTACGTGCCCAAGGACGAAGATTTCGGCATGTCACCCGTGGAATCCATGGCTGCAGGCAAGCCAGTGATCGGTGTCGCCGAGGGCGGCCTGCTGGAGACTGTGCTCGATGGGGAGACTGGGCTGCTGCTGCCGGCAGGCTTCACGGCGGAGGACATCGCGGCGGCAGTGGACTGGCTGACGGCGCCGCGGGCGCTTTCGATGCGGCGGGCCTGCGAAGCGCGCGCGGCGCAGTTCACCCGCGCACGCTTCATCAATGGCATGCGCGCGGCCATCGCGTCCGCCGGGGGGATCGAGGTCGGCGTTGCGGGCGCAGGCGTACGCGAGGGTGCCGCGTGAGAGAAAAGGCGGCGTTGCCACGACCTCGGCCATCATTGCGCACGCAAGCGGGCAATCCGGCATCCCGCGCCGCCAGCGCGGAGAAGGCGGCCACGCCGTGAACATACTCCATGTTTACAAGACGTACCTGCCGGACAATTTCGACGGCGTGGCGCGGGTGATCTACGAGATCTGCGAGGGCACGAAGCTCTTCGGCGCCGCCTCACAGGTCTTCTCGCTGAGTCCCAACGGAGGTCCAGCTAGCGTGCAGGTAGGCACCCACCTCTCGCACCGCGCCCGCGAAGACATTCACCTCGCCTCGACCAGCCTCTCCTTCAGAGCCTTCAGCCGCTTTCGCGAACTCGCTCGCGAGGCGGACCTCGTCCACTACCATTTTCCCTGGCCGCTGATGGACCTGCTGCACTTCTACGGCAATGCCGGCCGGCCTAGCATCGTCACCTATCACTCCGACGTGGTGCGCCAGCGCCTACTCGGCCGGTTCTATGCGCCGCTGATGCACCGTTTTCTCGCGGCCATGGATCGCATCGTCGCCACCTCGCCGGCCTATGCGCAAACAAGCCCGGTGTTGCCTCACTATGCCGACCGGCTCGGGGTCATCCCCATCGGCATCGCCGAGATGGAACGAGTGGAACCGGCGCGCGCTGCCTCCTGGCGCGAGCGGCTCGGGGCACGCTTCCTGCTCTTCGTCGGGGCGCTCCGCTACTACAAAGGGCTCACCGTGCTGGTCGAAGCGACACGGGCAACCGGGCTCCCGGTGGTGGTCGTGGGCTCGGGCGAAATGGCAACCAAGCTGGAGAGGAACCGCCCGGCCAGCTTGACGCTTCTCGGTGAGCTTGACGAACGTGACAAGGACGCGGTGCTCTCGCTCGCCGACGGTTTCGTGTTTCCCTCGCACCTGCGCTCGGAAGGCTTCGGCGTGGCGCTCTTGGAAGCGGCGCGCGCGGGCAAGCCGATGATCTCCTGCGAGATCGGCACCGGCACGAGCCATGTCAATCTTGAGGGCGAGACGGGCTTCATCGTGCCGGGCGGCGACACCGCGGCACTGGGCGCGGCGATGTGCCGGCTTTGGGAGAACCCGGCGATGGCCGCCGCCATGGGCGCGCGCGCCCGTGCCCGCTACTTGGCGCTGTTCACCGCGGAGGCGATGGCGAAGGCCTATTTCGATCTCTACGAGACGGTGCTGGCTGAGCAGGCGCAGTTGGCCGGTCTCGGCCACACTCACGTGTGATGCCCAGCACACGGTCGGGCATCACAACTGAATAAAACAGTAGCCGACCGCGAGTGCTTTTGCCTGCTCGCGACGACACGAAGGAATCAGGTTGAACCGCCATCGTCGCGCGTCGTCATAGCGCCTCAGCTCAAAAGCGCGGTACCGAGATCAAAGTAGACATCGGACGAGGGCGGATTGACGGCAACCGCCCGCTCCGGAACGTCCCTCGCCTCTTCCGGCGGGGTTTCGCATCGGAAGCGTAGATACGAAGCAGGTGCAGGGCGTCGAAGTGATTGGTCGGCCGTGAAAAATCTCTCAGCCATTGAGCGGGAGTCGATTTTCCGATTAAGGCGACGTTTGAGATTGCAACCTTTTGCCGCTCGATGCTCGGGTATTTTGCAATTCCATTTTGGATTTCCCTCGAATCGCGAGTCGTGATTCCTTCGTTGCGTCGGAGGGGGTGTTCAACGTGAGCCTAAACTAATCATAACGAAACAAGCAGCTCCAGAAGGGATGAATTGGAGTTCGCCGATCTGTATGCTGTTGTGACCTTACCAGTTCCGTTAGAGTAATAATGCTGTTCACTAGCTATGTCATCGCTGCCGCTGCCATGATCGCTGCAGCGCTCTACCTCATCCTGCGACTGCGGCTGTTCGTCACGACGACGACGATGCTGGTCGGCTCGCTGCTACTCATTTATGGGCCGGCAGCTTTGAGCTTTACCCTATCCTCAGGACAATTTGGCTTTCTGATCCGGCCACTCTTGGGGAACATCAGGGTCTTCTCATCGATGTTCCCGCTGATCAAGGAAAAGATCGGGGATATCGATCCCGTTATCATATCCTTGAACTTCTCGCTCGCCTTGATGTATGTCGGCGTTATCGTCGGCATCGAGCTCGTAGGTCGCCTTTTTTTTGCGCGCGCAACCTTAACCGACGCCGCGGTCGCAAAGTGGAGCGGCGAGCCCGTTCGCGACGAGCAGCATGGTCATCTCATTTTGCTGATTGCCATATCCGTCCTGTTTCTGTTCATGCTCTTTGTCTCGGTCCGCGAAAACCACCTCGGCACGATCCAGCACTTTTATTCGATCAAGGGCGACAATGACGCGCGGGACGCCTATCGCGCCCATTTCGCCGACAGCCCTAGCTATGTTTACCGCGTGCTGCTCAGTGCCGTTGCGCCCATGCTGGTGATCTGGGGATTTCTCGCTGGGACTTTGCGCAGACGCTGGCCGTTAGTTTTGGCGGCGGTGCTGCTCTTTCTGGTTGCCATAATCGGAAAGATCGAGCTGTTGAGCAAGGCGCCGCCAGCATTCTTTCTGATCCAAATCGCACTGGCTGGCATGCTCACCTTCACCAACAGGATCTCATGGCGGGCAACGGTCGCGGGCGCTTTGGTGGTCTCGCTCCTGATCTATACCGCTACGCGGCTGATTGTCATTCTTCCGGAGGGAGCCTCGTTCATCGAAACGGTCTATTCGCGCGTCTTCGAAATGGAGAACGAGACGCTCGTCGAGAATTTCGCCGTTTTCCCGGCGCTGCACCCGTTCATGTGGGGCGCCAACATTCGCCCTATCGCAATTCTGACGGGCGTTCCCTATGTTCCGAGCTACGGTTTAGTGGGCTATATCTGGCATAATACCCACGTCATCACCAGCCCTACTCTGTTTATCGCGGATGCCTGGACGGATTTCTCCTACGTCGGCGTTTTTGTGTACAGCATCATTGCTGGCGCGATCTGCCGTGGCATTGATCTGACATTCCTGGCACGAGGCAAATCGGTGGTTGCGATCGCTGTCTTGAGCGCGACATTCCTGGGCCTGTTCACGCTCTTAACAACGGCATTGAACACTGCGTTGTTTTCCGGCGGACTATTACTGGCACCGATTCTGGCTGTCATTCTGATGACGACCATGAGAATGCTGAGCGGACCGCGGGTGCCCCTCGGCAAGCCCGGCCCACCGCCGTTTTGAAAACGATGATCTCCGGGGAAACCTGTGTGTACCGAAAACCTTGTCCGAGTTGATGATGTGAAGGAATCGCCTAAGCTAATGGAATGATCGGGCTTCTCTGTTTCGTGCTGGCCGTCCCGACCTCGCCGTTCAAGTCGAGGCTGCGGCTTGAAGCTGAGAACGCGGCGCTTCACATCAGTTGATGGTCTTGCGACGGAGGCTGCATGGTCGCGTCCGGCTCACGAACCAGGATCGCTGGTTCCTGGTCCGACTGTATCGCTGGTTTCCGTCAATCCTGTCGGTCCTCACCGTCATCCGGCCCGAGGCGCTCGTGCGGTGGCATCGGGCCGGCTTTCGCTGCTACTGGCGTTGGAAGTCGCGATCTCCAGGAGGCCGACCGCCGATCGACACCGGGCTGCGCGTGTTGATCCGGCGGATCAGCGTCGACAGTCCGCTTTGGGGCGCGCCACGCGTTCATGGCGAACTGCTCAAGCTCGGGTTTGAGATCGCGCAGTCGAGCGTCGCCAAGTACATGGTGAAACGACGTTGACCGCCCAGCCAGGGATGGCAAACCTTCTTGCGCAACCACGCGCCGGACATTGCCGCCATGGATTTGGTCGTTGTTCCAACGATCGGGTTCGACCTGCTCTGGGCCTTCGTCGTCGTCCGGCTGGACCGCAGAGACCTCGTCTGGATCAACGTCACCGCAAATCCGACGGCGGAATGGGTGGCCCGTCAAATAACCGAGGCATTTCCTTGGGACGAGGCTCCGCACTACCTCATCCGCGATCGCGACCGAATCCATGGCAGCGTTGTCACGCGCCGATTGCGCGCCATGGGCATCCGGGACAAGCCGACCGCCCCAGCCTCGCCGTGGCAGAATGGCCGTGCCGAACGGCTGATCGGATCGATCCGGCGTGAGTGTTTGGATCATATCGTCGTTTTCAGCGAGGCCCATCTCCGCCGGATGCTGCGATCCTATGCCCGCTACTACAATGACATTAAAACGCATCGGTCGTTGGATAAGGATGCGCCGGTCTCTCGTCCGGTTCAACGGATAGGAGGCATTCAATCCCACGCCATCCTTGGCGGGCTTCATCATCACTACGTTCGGGTCTAGCCGGTTTTCGGTACACACAGGACTGTGCCCCTCGATATCATCGCACCCCGAATGAACGAACTGAAGGACGAGCGCTATCAAATCGCCAAGGGGCTTCGACAGATGGCCAAAGAGCCGGATGTGATTGCCCTGCATCCCACCGCGCTGAGGCCTATACAAGCGTGCCGTGGTCGATTTGGCGGAGGCTTTGGAAAGGGACAAGGCATTGCAAGGCATTGGCAGACCATCGTCCCCGCGTGATCGATGCAATCCGCACACTCTTTTCGGCCGTCATGGTGACAGCACCGCCGAACACCGTATCCTTCGAAGTCGAAGTCAGGGGGAAGCTTGCAGAGCTTTGCGGGATCGAGGTGTCCCCGAACTGTTCTAGGGTGACGAGACCGATGGTAGCGGGGGAGCGCTACCGCCTTTCCCCACACCAGCCAAACCTACGATACGTCATCCAATCTTTCGCATAAAGCAGTTCGCGAGTCTGGGCGAGAGTCGCTTTACACGCTTGAAGAGCGGTGTTGAACGGCCGCAAACCGCAGGTCGTTTGAAAGCGAGCTAGGTCGTGGAAAATTCGAAAGGGAGCGCCCTTCCAGCTCCGCGGTCGTACTGTGGGCCCGCGATGAGGCCAGTGAGACATTCCGATGGTAGTTTCAAGTTGTCGACCTCGTAGAATTGCCCCGGCTGAGCGCGGCGGCCGCTTTCGTGGACACTGGCAAGTGCAGGCCGGGTCATTAATCTATTTTTCCGAGCGAGGCGTCTGAGGATCGTCTAACAGCTCCTCGAATGCCCGCGCCGCGGGCCGTGATGTCCGATCAGCATTGCGTTCGGCCTCGGTGCGACTATCAGCCGCGTGCGCATCAAGAACGGCGCGGATGGCCGCGCTCTCGGCAAGTGTGGTGATCGATTGCTCGCGGCTCCGCGATGTGCGCCCGTCAACCAAGCGCGTCGGAAGGCCTTGCCACACGCGGCCGTGCTCGCCGGTCCCTTAAGGTCGCGCGTATGCAGCTTAGGCTCATCAAGCACCGTTTCGATCGCCGCAACGATGGCCTGCGTCGGTGATCAGTACATGATCGTCAGCCTTCAGCCGTTGCGAGCATCACTGTTGCGATCGCAGCCTGTCCGGTAGGATAAAGGGCGGCACGATACCCCCCTCGAGCTCCACCGACGCATCCTCGAGCGCGTGCGTGCTGTCTGTCCCCTGCGCTCCGTAGGACACAGGACGCTCATGCTCACGCCGCGCTCGCGTGTCACGCCAATTTTCAACATAATCAAAAACAAAGGTGCCGCCCCGGGTAACCGGCGTGTTGACCCAGCCGCGGTCAGAACGTCCGGCGCGCAGAAGCCGCGTTGCTGGACGAAGAGGCCGCATCACCGCCTCCGTGCCGCGTACGAGGCAACTGGCGACAAGCCAAACGTTTGAACCGGCGGCCCGCTGTCTTTCTTTCGTGCTCAGGGAGCCCGTAAACACCGAGCCAGGATTTCATATGCGAAAAGCCTCGCGTTCCTCTGAATCGATCTGAGACAGGAGGTTTGTCTCCCAAGCCAGATACCGGCGCGCTGCCTCCTTGTTGCCCTGATGCCGATCATGCACGAAGAACAGGAAATCGATGCAGTTCGAATCGGCCGGGAGAACCGGCGTTGCTTCCACTGCAAGACCGGCGGCTGCCCACGCTTTCGAATCAGCGACATGCAGGAGCGGATCGTGCACGCCGCGCTCGGCAAGATCCAGGGCCGCAAGCCGCGCCGTCTCGGCCGTATCGGCTATGAGCACCACGCGCATGCCGGATGGCAGCGCCAGGCTCGCAAGCAGTGGGCGGATCGTCCATACAGCCCCCTTCAGGTGCCCCTTCCGATAGGCCGAGCTCGAACGCAGATCGAGCAACAGAATCCCGTCCATGCCGGCGAGCGCGTCGGCTGAAACCGTGCGGAGCAGCGGCAGCGGCAACGGCAGCGGCCTTTCGTGAAGAGGAGACAGGTGCGCTGCCGCGCCTTCGACGAGTACCTGCGCATCCCAGCCCATCTGTCGCAAGCGGGCCGCGATCACCGGCGCACGCACGCCTTCACTGTCGAACACCACCAAGCGGGCACCACATGTCCCGATGAATTGATCGGTCGCCTGGATGAGCTGGCCGCCCGGAGTGCTTTGGGCCCGTGGCAGACTGCCGGCGGCGAACTCTTCCGGCGTGCGCACGTCGCAAAGATAGGTCGTGCGCCCTGAATCCGTCAGCCAGGTGTCCACCGTGTCGGCATGCACAAACGGCACCTGCCATCGCGCGGCAAAGTCGAGAGCGCGTCGGCGCAGCTCCGGCAGCCGTTCGTCGGCAGGCGGCGCCGGATAGAACCGGTCGGCACCATGATCCAGCGGCAGATCTTCCAGGAACCAGCCCTGGGTGCCGTTCTCGAGTGCGAACACCGGATTTGGGAGACCCAGATCGATCAGGGTCTGCGCGCCGATGATGCTGCGCGTGCGTCCGGCACAGTTGACGACAATGGTGGTCGAGGGATTTGGCGCAAGCAGATCGGCTCGCAGCGCCAGCTCGCCATTGGGGCAGCACACCGCCGTCGGGATGCTCATCTTGCGGTATTCGTCGACCGGGCGACCGTCGAGCACCACCAAGTCATCGCCACGCACGAGCCGATCGGACAGCTCGCGCGCGCTGATGCGCGGTGTATGAAATGACAGCTCGGCCTGTTCGCCGAAGGTCTTGCTGCGCACGTTCACGCCGGCGAACAACTGAAACCCGGCCTCGCGCCATGCAGGCGCGCCGCCCTCGAGAATGAACACGTGCTCGTAGCCGAGGGCGGTCAGGCGGACGGCAGCTCGCTCGGCCAGCCCGGGTGCGACGCCCTCCGCTCCGTCGTCATAGATGACGATGCGAGTGCCGATCCGCGGCACCAGGCGCTGGATGTCGCTTTCAAGCCGACTGTACGGTAGGGACACACAAAGAAAGATATGTGCTTCACCATACTGGCCATGCTCGCGCACATCGAGCAGGGCGATCTCGGCGCCATCATGGAGCCAGCGCTTGAGTTCGCGCGCGCCAATACGCGCCGGCGCCGCAGCGGCGGCAGTCGATGCTTCGTTCATCTGTTCGAGATTCCAGTGTCAGCGTCGGGTCTGAACGCCGATCGCCATGGGCTTCGCCGTCTTGGCCTCAAGATCAAAGGTGGAGCGTTCAGTCAGCGTCTCAAGCGCTCGACCATACATGTGCAGATGACGAATGGGCTTGTCGCCACGGATCTCCACCGAATGGATGTCGTCAGGCATCAACGCTATCCCCGTGCCCGGTCCCACGACAACGAGATCGGACAATTCGAGCTCCGCGTGTCCGGGCTTCGTCCCATCGTCGAGGCGACGGTACACGAAATTGTGCTCCTCTCCTTCGATCCCTGCGACGCAGGCCCAGGTCGTGTGGTTGTGTGGCGGAATGCGCCGTCCGGGCAACATCACGTTCAGATAGAGGGCGAAACTGCGATCGGGATCTTCCTGGATCAGGTAGCGCGCCTGGCGTGTCTCGACGTCGGGCAGCGGATATGCGTCTGGCGACCAGAGTTCGGCGCGAGCTGCAAGCCCGCGGAGTTCGATGAGGACCTCGTTGAGCACAGCGCGCTCCAAGGGAGCCCTTGCAGTAGCAATTCTAATGCGTTCGATCGTCGAACGAACCGTGTCGCGACGGGTCTCATTCACACCCATGGGGTCTCCTCGACGGCAAATGACAGCGAGAGCGGTATCTGTCTGCAGGACTACGCCACGGGGAACCGTCCAACAATTTAATTCTGCCATGCCCCAACATCAGAATTCCTAATGTATTCTGGCCGCATTTTCTTGCGCCAGAGAAACACACGAAATATCAAAGCTACAGCAGTACGTTCAAGCGGACCTCATGCAATCGATTAGATTTCCTTACCGGTTGGCATCGAACTTTTAAATTGTGCCCGCTTCGTGGACAGGCTCAATTAGAAGGCACGCAGGTTTTCCGAGCGTTTCAATGTCGAGCGTTGGGCGGACAGAGGCAGATGAGGATCGGCGCATCATCACGGCCATCCATAAGCAATTCTGTAGCAACCTCCCGGCGCGCGTCGGGGCGCGAACGGGGCCAACCAGCTGGACCGCGCGCAAGACGCAGTCCGCTAAAATCGAGACAAAGCTGTCGAGATAACTGAGGGGAACGATGACGATTGAACGTATCGGGCAACGCCAAAACGGCTGCGGACCCGCACGAGGCAGCTTGCCGGAGAGCAGGAGGACCACCCGATGGATCAAAAGCGTGCTGGCATCGACCGTGCTCTGCGCTGGCGCATGGCTTACGCCCGCCCACGCCGAGACGGCCACCATGGTGCTCGCCACCGAACCGCCGACCCTCGTCTCCCTCACGAACGTCGCCACGACCGCCCTCGCCGTGAGCGGCAAGGTCACCGAAGGCCTGCTTGAATACAACGAAGATCTCAGCCCGGAGCCGCTCCTCGCCACCTCGTGGAACATCAGCCCGGACGGCAAAGAATACAGCTTCAAGCTGCGGGAAGGCGTGCGCTGGCACGACGGCAAGCCTTTCACCGCCGCAGATGCCGCCTTCTCGATCAACCTCCTGAAGAAGGTGCATCCACGCGGGCGCTCCACCTTTGCCAATGTGACATCAGTGGAAGTCCCTGATCCACAGACCCTGGTGATCAAGCTGTCGCAACCTGCGCCCTATCTGATCAAAGCGTTTGCCTCGACCGAGACACCCATCGTCCCGAAGCATCTCTATGAGGGCACGGACGCCGCGTCCAACCCCAACGGCAACACGCCGATCGGCACGGGCCCGTTCAAGTTCAAGGAATGGCAGCGCGGCAACTATATCGTCTACGAGCGCAACCCAGACTACTGGGGTAAACCCGATCCGAAGATCGACCGACTGGTGGTCAAGTTCATTCCCGATGCGGCCGCCCGCTCGATTGCGTTCGAATCCGGCAGCGTGGACTTCGGCTATCGCACCCCCGTGGCGCTATCCGATCTCGACCGCCTGAAAAGCCTCCCGAACCTGAAATTCGAGACCAAAGGCGCAAGCTATTCGTACAACGTGACGCGTCTCGAATTCAACCTCGACAACCAGTACTTCAGGGACAAGCGGGTTCGGGAAGCGGTGGCCCACGCCATCGATCGCAAGGTCATCGTGAACACGATCCACTATGGATATGCCACCATCACCTACTCGCCCATCGCCCCGGGACTGAAGGAATTTCACGACCCGACGCCGAGCCCTTACGCCTACGACCTGAAAGCCGCCGCGAAGCTGCTCGACGAGGCGGGACTGAAGCCGACCGATGGCAAGACGCGGTTCCGTCTCACGCTCGACTTCAATCCTATCACCACCGAGGGGCGGCGCCTCGCCGAATATATCCGCGCCTCACTCGCCAGGATCGGCATTGCAGTCGACCTGCGCGCACAGGACATCTCCGCCTTCGTAAAGCGCATCTACACAGATCGCGATTTCGACTTCGCAGTGAACGGCGCGAGCAATCTCTTCGATCCCACCGTTGGTGTGCAGCGACTCTATTGGTCGAAGAGTTTCGTCAAGGGCGTGCCCTTCTCCAATGCAACCCACTATTCGAATCCGGAAGTGGACCGGCTGCTGGAGCAGGCCGCGGTAGAGAACGACCCCAAGACCCGTGTCGGATTGTTCAAGAAGTTCCAGGACATCGTGGCGGAAGACATTCCCGACCTCAACCTGGTCTCGCCCACGTTCCTCACCCTGCACAACGCGAAGATCCACGATCTCGCGACGACCGCTGACGGCGCCGAAGGCAACCTTGCGCACCTTTATGTCAAATGAGTCACGCCCCCCGGCGTCGGCTCGCCGGAACCGTCCATTGAACCTGTGAGGCCCGCTCGATGCGCCTTCTTTCCCGTGCAGGCAAGAGCCTGAGTCGTACCGCCATCCAGGCGTTGCCGGTAGTGCTCGGCATCGTGGTCTTGAACTTCCTTCTGCTGCAACTTGTACCCGGCGACGCGGCCGACGTGATCGCCGGTGAATCCGGCTCCGCCACGGCCGAGACGATGGCAGCCCTCCGAAAGCAGTTCGGACTCGATCAACCGGTGCTGATACAGCTTGCCAACTATCTCGATCACCTCGCCCATCTCAGTCTCGGCTTCTCTCCGCGCTACAACACCCCCGTGGGCGATCTGATCATGTCGCGCCTGCCCTTCACGCTGCTGCTGATGCTGAGCGCCTTCGTACTCTCGCTTGTAGTCGGCATCGCCTTTGGCGCGTTCATGGCCGCCTTCGCGCGGCGCTGGCCGGATCGGGCTTTGTCGCTGTTCGTGCTGATACTCTATTCGGCACCAGGCTTCTGGGTGGGCCTGATGATCATCGTGCTGTTCTCGGTGAAACTCGGCTGGCTGCCGAGCGGAGGCGCGATGACCGTCGGCGCCGACCTGACCGGTCTTGCCCGAATGGGCGACCTTCTCACCCATCTGGTGCTTCCCAGCATCTCCCTCGCCTGCTTCTTCACCGCGGTGTACGCGCGGCTGACCCGCTCCGCCATGCTTGAAGTGGAGCGGCAGGACTTCGTACGCGCCGCTGAGGCCAAGGGCCTCGGCCCCTTCGCCATTCAGATGCGTCACGTGCTGCGCAACGCACTGATCCCGGTCACCACGGTTGCCGGCCTCCACCTCGGCAATCTGCTGGGCGGAGCCATCGTCGTGGAGACGGTGTTCGGCTGGCCGGGCATGGGACGGCTCGCGCTCGACGCTGTGATGGCGCGCGACTTCAACGTCCTGCTCGGCGTTCTCCTTCTGTCGTCCTTCGTAGTCATCGTTGCCAACGTGCTTATCGACCTGCTGCACGCATGGCTTGACCCGCGCATCGAGTCCGTTTGATGTCGACCAATATGACGAGCCTCCCCGTCACCCTTCTTGCCGTTCCGGCAGCGAAGAACGGTCGACTTTCCGCCTTCCTCAGGCAGCCGACCTTTGTCGCCGGTCTTCTCATTCTTGGCGTCGTGATGACGCTAGCTTGCGTGGCCGACCTGCTTTATCCGGGCGATCCGCAGGACCTGGTGGGTCCTCCCCTTTTGTGGCCGTTCCAGAAGACGGAGTTCCAGCTCGGCACGGATTCTCTCGGTCGAGATATAGCCGCCGGCCTCGTACATGGCGCGCGGGTCTCACTGATCATCGGCTTCTCGGCGGCCTCGATCGGCCTGCTCATCGGCACGCTGGTGGGCGCCGTGGGCGGCTATTTCGGCGGCTTAGCGGACAACGTACTGGTGCGCGTCACCGAGTTGTTCCAGACGGTACCAGCCTTTCTCCTGGTCGTCGTCATCGTCGCCATCGGAGAACCCTCGCTCAAGGTCATCGCACTGGCCATTGGGATCGCATCCTGGCCGACCATCGCGCGCCTGGTACGCGCGCAGTTCCGTTCCCTGCGCGAGCAGGATTTCGTCATGGCGGCACGCAGCCTCGGTTACTCCGACACGCGCATCATCTTCGTCGAGATCCTGCCTAACGCCTTGCCGCCGGTCGTGGTCACCGCTTCCGTGATGGTCGCCGGCGCAATCCTCACCGAGACCGGGCTTTCGTTCCTCAACATGGGTGACCCGAATGTTGTCTCGTGGGGCTCCATGATCGGAGACGGGCGAGAGATGTTGCGGACGGCGTGGTTTCTCACCGCCCTTCCAGGCACCGCCACGGCGCTCACGGTGCTCGCCCTCAACCTCATCGGCGACGGCCTCAACGAGATCTTCAATCCGAGGATGCGAGAACGATGACCGCGCCGAATTCCGCCATGCCACCGTCCACCAGGACTCCCGGATCGATCCTCCGATCGCAAGGGCCGCTTCTGGACGTGCGCAACCTCTCGGTGGCGTTCCCCGGCCACCTTGCGGTACGCGATATCTCCTTTCACATCGACCACGGTGAGACCCTCGCCCTTGTGGGTGAATCCGGTTGCGGCAAGTCGGCCACCTCCTTCGCGCTGATGCGCCTGCTGCCTCGCGGCACCGCCGTCGCCGGAGAGGTCAACTTCAACGGCATCGACCTGTTCAGGACCGATGCCCGCGCGCTCCGGAACATCCGAGGCAAACGCATCGGCCTCATTCTTCAGGAGCCCATGACCTCGCTCAATCCGGTGCGGACCATCGGCGACCAGATTGCCGAAGGGCTTGTACGGCACGAGAAGCTCACCTGGACACAGGCGCGGACCCGCACAGCGGAGCTGCTGGATCTCGTACGGATTCCCGACGCCGCCAGGCGCTATGACGACTATCCCCACAACATGTCGGGCGGCATGCGCCAAAGGGTGATGATTGCGATGGCAGTGTCGTGCAATCCGCAGCTCGTCATCGCCGATGAGCCCACGACCGCCCTTGACGTCACCCTGCAGTCGGAAGTTCTCGAACTACTCGACAGCTTGCGCAGGCAGCTTCAGATGGCGCTGCTCCTGATTACCCACGATCTCGGCGTGGTGGCGCAATGGGCCGATCGAGTAGCTGTGATGTATGCCGGCCGCATTGTGGAGCAGGCCGCGGCGCACGACCTGTTCGAACGGCCAGTCCATCCCTATTCTCAGGGCCTCATGCGGGCAACGTTGAGGCTCGATGACGGAACCCACTACAGCAACGCGAGGTTGAGCGAGATTCCTGGAAGCGTCGCCTCTGCTGCAGGCGAGCAAGGTTGCGCCTTCGCGCCGCGCTGCTCGCAGGCGACTGAGGCTTGCTATCATGCACCTCCTGCACTTGTACCGTTCCGTGACCGGCTCGTGGCCTGCCGTGTTGCCGTCGAACCTTCCGAGGAGCCCTTCCGTGCAGTTGTTGGACGTTGAGAACCTTCAGACCAGCTACCATTCGCACGGGCGCATCCTCAGAGCGGTGGATGACGTCAGTTTCACCGTAGGAAAGGGCGAGACGGTCGGCCTGGTCGGAGAATCCGGCTGTGGCAAGTCGACGCTCGGCAAGACGATCCTTCGCCTTGTTCCGAGCTCGGCCGGACAGATCCGCTTTTCGGGTGCCGACATCGCGCCACTATCCGGCAAGGCGCTCATTCCCTATCGCCGACGGATGCAGATGATCTTCCAGGATCCATTCGGCTCCCTCAACCCTCGCCAGACGGTGCGGACCCTGCTGGATACCGCGCTGAAGGTGCACCGACTCGGAGACGTGACCGAACGCACCAGGCGGATCAACGAGACGATCGACCGGGTCGGCCTGCCCCGCACCGCGCTGTCCCGCTATCCGCACGAATTCTCCGGCGGCCAGCGCCAGCGCATCGGCATCGCGCGCGCCCTGATCCTCGAGCCGGAACTCATTGTCTGCGACGAGCCAGTCTCGGCCCTCGACGTCTCGATCCAGGCGCAGATCCTGAACCTGTTGGTCGACCTCAAGCGCGACCTCGGTCTGTCCTACCTGTTCATCTCCCACGACATGTCGGTGGTGCGCTATTTCACCGACAGAGTGCTGGTGATGTATCTCGGTCGCATCGTGGAGAGCGGGAGCTATGAGACGCTGTGGTCAAACCCGCGCCATCCCTATACCCGCGCGCTGATCGACGCGGTGCCGTCTTACGATGCGCAGAAGAAGCGAACGGCGGTAGTACTCAAGGGTGATTTGCCAAGCGCCTCGCAGGTGCCCTCCGGTTGCCGCTTCCGCCTACGCTGCCGTTTCGCGCAGGAGCGCTGCTCGGATGAAGAGCCGGCATTGCGTCGGATGCCGAGCGGGCAGAGCGTCGCCTGTCATTTCGCGTGAGAAAGATCGCCCGGGAGCTATTGCTGCCGGCCCCATCGCACATGAGGTTTTTCCGTGAACCATGATATCCGCCGCATCGGCGTCCTCGCCCCACCCGCCAATGTGGCGGTGGAACGGGAGTGGCCAAGTTACCTGCCCGATGGGGTGGTCATGAACCACAATCGTCTCTCGCGCACTTCCACGGCGGTCGCGAAGGACGAGCTTCTCGCCATGAACGCCTCCGTCGAGCGGGCGGCGCGCGACCTCGCGTTTGCCCAGCCGGAGGTCATCGTCTACGCCTGCACCTCTGGCTCGTTTCTCAACGGACCGGACGAGGCAGAAGCACTGTCCCGCCGCATCGAGGCGCTGACGGGTATTCCTGCCGTCACAACCTCTCAGGCGGTAATCGCGGCACTGCACGCGTTGCGGGCGAAGCGAGTCTTCATGATCACTCCCTACGCCGACGCGGTGAATGCGGTGGAGGCGTCCTTTCTTGCGCATTTTGGCGTCACCGTCGCAGGCATGGACGCCTTCCGCTGTGCCCAATCCTCCGAAATCCGGGCCCTGACCTCCGAGCAGGTGGCCGAACTCGCACGCGCGCATCATGGTGAGATTGGCAGCTGCGACTCCCTTTTCATCAGCTGCACCAACCTGCTCACGATGAACGAGATCGACGAGCTTGAAGCGGCTTTGGGCGTGCCGGTGGTCTCCTCCAACCAGGCGAGCCTGTGGGCTGCCTTGTCGCAGATGAAAATCGCTGCACCTTCCGCGCCGGGACGGCTGTTCCGGCAGGCTGCGTGAGGATACGTCGCTCAGAAGGCCATGCCCCGGAATGTCTCGAACACCTGCTGCGCAGCCTCGTCAACGCTTTCATCGCGCATATAGAGATAGAAGGTAACGTCCGGCAACCGCGGCAGGTCGTCGGCCTCTCCCAGCACGCGCAGATCCGGCGTCAACATTTCGATGTTGCGGGCCGTGATTCCCAGGCCGGCCCTCACCGCCGCGCGAATGGCGAGGAGATTGAGACTGAGATAAGCGATGCGCCAGGAGAGATGGGCACGGTCCAGCGCGTCGATGGCAAGCGCGCGAAATAGGCTTGGTTCATTGGACAGAATAAGCGGCAATTGCTTCTTGCGCTCGAACTGGTAGTCAGCTGCACACAACCACACCGTAGGGGAGCTGCGCAGCGCGATGCGCGGCAGGTTTGGATCAAGCCTCGTCGTGATCGCGAGATCGAGCTCGCCCTTCTTGAGCTCCTCCATCAGAAAAGGGCTGCGACCGGTACGGACTTCAAGCAGGACATTGGGGTGGCTCTTGGCGATCCGCCCGAGCATGATCGGCAGAATGTTTTCTGCCATATCATTGCTGGCGCCAAGCCGCACCACTTCGGTTTGCCCCGGCCTGGTGGCGAGCGCCGCGTTGGCCTCGTCATTGAGCGAAATGATGCGCCGGGCATAATCGAGCAGCTTCATGCCGTCATCCGTGAGCCGCTTCGTGCGCCCCTGCTTTACCATCAGCAATTTGCCGACATGGCTCTCCAGACGCTGCATCTGCTGGCTGACCGCGGATTGCGTTCGATGCACCCGTTGCGCCGCCGCGGCAAAGCTTTCGGCATCCGCGATAGCGACGAATGTACGCAGCAGATCGAGGTCGAGATTGCGCATGGACGATCCAGAGAGAACCGGGTCAACAAATTAGGGTAGCTTATGAGTCTCGTCGCGACATTTAAATTGTGAGGCCACGGCTTGGGGCGTAATCATGTAACGAAACCCTCTGTTCTTCAGTAAGAAGGCAGTACGAACGACCCATGGAGCGCTCCCGCGGTGTCAAGCAAGATTTCTGCCAATCGATTAGCAATCCTGCAAGATATCCAATATTCCTCCGGTCGCACCCGCCGCACCGCTCCGCTTCGCCCCTGAGGTTCGTGCCATGAAGAAAGACACGCTTCTCGTTCGCGGCGGCCGTGCGGCCACCGGCCCCGTCAACCCGCCAATCTCGCGGGCCTCCACAATTCTCTTCAAGGATCTTGCTGCCTTCGACGCCACCCGCGCCGACCGGTTCGGCGCCTTGCGTTACGGCATTCACGGCACCGACACACTTTTCGCACTCGAGCACGCGCTCGCCAAGCTTGAAGGCTGCCATCGCGCCATCGTGCTACCGTCAGGTCTTGCCGCCATCACAGCCGCCCTCACCGCGGTAGTCAAGGCGGGTGATCACCTGCTCATGGTAGATACCGTCTACGGACCCACGCGCGCGTTCTGCGACGGATTGCTAGCCCGCAATGGAGTCGAGACGACCTACTACGATCCCCTGCTAGGCTCCGGTATCGCCGACCTCATCGGTGACAATACGCGGGCAATATTCTGCGAGAGCCCCGGCTCGCTCACCTTCGAGGTGCAGGACGTGCCGGCCATCGCGAAGGCCGCCCATGCGCGCTCGATCCCGGTTCTGTTGGACAATACCTGGGCAAGCCCGCTGTTCTTTGATGCCCTCGCCCACGGCGTCGACATATCAATCCAGGCGGCGACCAAATATATTTGCGGCCACTCGGATGTGATGATGGGCACGATCGCCACAACCGAACGGTGGTGGCGGCCGGTGCGCAACGTGGTGGCGGACCTCGGCTTTTCCACGAGCCCGGACGACTGCTATCTGGTGCTGCGCGGCATGCGCACGCTCGGCGTAAGAATGCGCCACCAAATGCAAAGCGCGCTCACGGTGGCGCGCTGGCTGCAGGCTCAGCCGGACGTGCGGCGCGTGCTGCATCCCGGCCTGCCCCACGATCCCGGGCATGCGCTCTGGTCGCGCGACTTTACCGGCTCGTCCGCACTTTTTGGCGTCGAGCTCGCGGCCCGCTCTCAAGCCGCGCTCACGGCCTTCATTGATACACTGGAGCTGTTCGGCATCGGCTCGAGCTGGGGCGGATATGAGAGTCTCGCCTTGCCGGCGCGCTTCACGCGCACCGCCCGGCCCTTCCCGCTCTCGGGCACTCTCGTGCGCCTGCACATTGGCCTTGAGGATTCCGACGACCTCATCGCCGACCTCACCAAGGCGCTTGCTGCCATGCGTGCGGCGGAAACCGCAGCAACATGAGTCGTCCGCGCCAGATCCGACTCTTTGTATCGAGAGACCGCACAAGGACATCCAGATGACTGAGACTTCTTTCGCCGAGATCCTCGCTGTCGCGAAGCCTGCGAGCCTCACCACGGGAGGTATCTTCGTCGGCCGGCTGGCATCGGGCGTGGCCATCGAGATTCCCTACCTTATTGCCAAGGGCGCCAAGCCGGGAAAGTGCCTGTGGCTCAACGGACAGGTCCACGGCGATGAGATCAACGGCATCGTTGCCGCCCTCGACTTTGCTCGCGGACTCGACCTCTCCGCACTCTCGGGCAGCGTGGTGGTGAGCTCGACCGCAAACCCGCTAGCCTTCGACGGACGTCGCAAGAAAGCGCCGCAGGACGATATTGATCTTGACCAGTCCTTTCCTGGTGCGGCCGCAGGACTGAGTTCCGAGCGTATGGCGAAGATCTTCTTCGAGGCCTCTGCCGCTGCCGACGCGCTGGTGAACCTGCACACTATGGGCACGGCTTTCGATGCGGACCCCTACGCTGTCTACAAGGTACATCCCAACGGGCGCGTCACCGAGGCCGAGCTGTTGCGCCTTGTCGCTCCGTTCGCACCCGCCGTCGCGTGCCGCATGAGCATCGCAGGCGGCACCGGAGAGCTTCCGGGCAACCTCGCCGGCGCCCTCGACTATCAGTGCCTCGACCGCGGACAGATCTCCTTCATGATCGAGCTTGGCGGCGGCGGACGCCTTGTGCGGGAGCATGTCGCGCAAGGCATCGCCGGCTTCGACGGGTTGGCACGCGGCCTCGGTCTTCTGCCCGAGACGGCTGTTGGCCCGCACAGTCTTCGCCAGGTGACCAAGCGCCGCCACGTGACGTGCTCTGAGGGAGGAATCTTTCGCGTGCATGCCGTCCCCACCCAGATCGTTCCGGCCGGGCAGGCTCTGGGCGAGGTCATGGACCTGCACGGCGTGATACGCGAGCGCGTGACGCTTCCATTCGACGCGCTGATCATCGGGATCCGCCGCGATCCGGTGGTGCATTTCGGCGATCGCGTTGCTTTCGTCGCCGAAGCATGGGCCGACGTACGGACTTGAGCCCGCGATGGACCGACGAAGAGACGGCTGAAGGAAATCGCCATGGCCCTGCGTCGCTTCCCCCATCTTGCCCACTGGGGTGCGTTCACCGCCGTCGTCGAAGATGGACGGCTGGTTGGTTGCGAGCCCTTCGCAAGCGATCCCAATCCATCGCCGATCCTCGGCAACATCGTTCCCTCGGTTTATTCGGACAGGCGCATCCGACGGCCTGCGATCCGCGAGAGTTGGCTCAAGCATCGCCACCGCGCCGGTGGCGATGGCCGCGGCCGCGAGAAGATGGTCGAGGTGGACTGGGACGAGGCTCTTGAACTCGTCACCGAGGAGATTCGCCGGGTAGAGGCGAAGCACGGACGCGAGGCGCTGTTCGCAGGCTCCTATGGCTGGTCTTCCGCTGGGCGATTCCACCACGCACGCTCGCTCATTCGCCGCTTCTACTTTTCCGGCGGCGGTGCGGTGGATCAGCAGGGCAACTACAGCTGGGGCACCGCGCAATTTCTGCTGCCTTATGTGATCGGCACCTACAGCCCTCTCACGGGACGCGTCACCGCGTGGCCGAGCATCCTCGAACATACCGAGATCTTTCTCGCCTTCGGCGGACTGGCGCTGAAGAACGGACAGGTCTCCTCCGGCGGAGCCGTGCAGCACACGCAGGAGCTCTGGCTGCGACGCCTTGCCGAGAAAGGCATCCCTGTCGTCAACGTGTCTCCCACGCGCGGCGATTGCCCCGACTTTTTGCGCGCCGAATGGCTTCCGATCCGGCCCAATACCGACGTGGCATTGATGCTCGCGCTCGCCTACGAAATCCTGCGCATCGGCGGTGAGGATCGCAATTTCCTCTCCACTTACACGGTTGGGCACGAAACGCTTTGCGACTATGTGCGCGGCGTCGGTGACGGCGTCCCCAAGACGCCGGAATGGGCCGAGCAAATCTGCGGGCTGCCCGCGGCGGCAATTGCAAGGCTCGCCGCGCAACTCGTCG
>NZ_PSRR01000029.1 GCF_004296405.1 Bradyrhizobium sp. Leo170 | reverse complement strand
TTCCGCATAGCTCCGTCATAGGCTCCAATGTCCGGTTTGCGCCATAACCTGCCGATCCTCCGATTTCGCTCGTGCGGTCGAAGCCGAAGTACGCCATTGGCGCGAGGGATCAGTTCTCAGAGACAACCCGACTGCTACCGGCTACGCGATGTCGCAATTCGCGTTCACGGGTACGATAGCCAGCACCATATCGTATGAAATCCTAGTTTGGGATGAGAAATCGTGGGCTAAAAATGGCCGGAAGCGACTGGAACCGCCGGCCACGCCCTGACAATCCGCGCAGATTCTTGGAATGCCAACGTTGGTATTCGTGTTGGTACCGAGATTTCGCCGTCATAAAATGCCAAATGAAATCAATAACTTGTCTGTCCAATTCGGCGCCGGCCAGGGACAGATTGCGGCGCCGGAAGTGCAGGACAATTCCAGCATCTGGTTGGCGGCAAATGCGATCGGAATCAAACCGCGGGACCGCAGGAATCGAACTGCAACGCAACAGGCCGACACCTTCTAGGTGCGCGATGCAGCCGCCTGCAATGGGCAAACTTCTTAAGCGATTTTGTAGGTGACCAGCTAGTCACGTGAATCTAAAGTTCGCCACATAAGGTCTGCTGGGCTTTATGGCAGAAGCGTTTGACCGAGGCCAGAATCTGGTCTGCGGACTTGGTCCATTTGAAGGGCTTCGGGTTTCTGTTGTGCAGGTCGATGAAGGTACGGATGTCGGTCTCGAGCTGCCTGACGGAGGTGTGGACACCTCGCTGGATCTGCTTTCTGGTGAGTTCAGCGAACCAGCGCTCGACCAGATTGATCCATGACGCGGACGTCGGCGTAAAATGAACATGATAGTGAGGTCGACGTGCGAGCCACGCTTTGATCTTGGGTGTCTTGTGGGTGGCGTAATTATCCATGACGATATGGACATCGAGCCCTTCAGGAACTTGGGCATCGACTTCTTTTAAAAACTTCAAGAACTTGACTGCGCGGTGGCGCTTGTAGCATTTGCCGATGACGAACCCCGAGGCGACATCGAGCGCGGCAAACAGCGAGGTCGTACCATGCCGCACATAGCTGTGCGTGCGACGTTCCGGTACGCCAGGCATCATCGGCAAGACCGGTTGCTCGCGATCGAGTGCCTGAATCTGGCTTTTCTCATCGATGCTGAGGACAAGGGCTCGGTTCGGCGGGGATAGGTAAAGGCCGACGATATCGCGCACCTTGTCGACGAACAGTGGATCGCTCGACAGCTTGAACGTCTGGCTGCGGTGCGGCTGCAAGCCGAACGCTGCCCACATTCGGCGGATCGTGGTGTGGGAAAAGCCGGTTTCCGCAGCCATCGAGCGGATCGACCAGTGCGTCGCATCGGCCGGCGTCGTACGCAACGTCCGCTCGATCACGGCAGCGACCTGATCGTCGTTGATGGTGCGAGGGCGGCCAGGGCGGGCCTCGTCAAGCAGGCCATCACAGCGGTCCTTCAAGAATCGGCGGCGCCACTTGCCAACGGTATGTTCGTGGAGGCCGAGTTCCGCAGCTACAGACTTGCTTGGCAAGCCATCCGCACATCGCAGGATCGCGCGGCATCGCTCAGACAGCGACCGGGCAACACGATGACGACGAACTTGCCTCTCCAAGTACGCCCGCTCCTGCGGATTCAGCATTAACGGCGCAATCGGCCGGCCTCGCTCACCTGCATTAGCCACTCGCACTCTCCTCTGTAGAGATTCGAACTATCAACTAATGTGACGAACTTGCGTTCCAGATGACTAGGGACCCCGATGCGATGGTCCGTCCTCCGAAAGGAGAGTTGTGCAATCGGACCAGTTTCGCACTAGAAACGGCATCAACGAAGCGCAACGAACGCGATCGAAATCGAACGAAAACGTAGGAAATTCAACGAAGCTGATCGCTATTCTGCCGCTCATAACGGTCTGGTTGCAGGTTCGAGTCCTCCGGGCCCACCAGCGAATCAATCTGTTGCGGACACCAAAGAAGAACGATTCGATTTTGCATCCCGCTGCCTTGACTAACGAATTTTCGGCTCGATTTTTCGAACCGATTTGAGTTGCGCAAAAAATGCGGGGGGTCCTTTTGGATCCGAAGCTGGCACTTGCGACGAGGCACGGCAAGCGGCCTCCTCGGGCGAAGTGTTCCCATTGTTACACCTCCCCTAACATATCTGCGTCATTCTGCTCGTCCCGCTTTGAACCTGCATCGAGACGCCGCTCAGCGAGCGGAAGTACGGCGCATAAGCTGCCGCCATTTTTCTTGAAATCAGTGGATTGCGAGGCGTTTCTCGATCTCACCGCACGCGGCGTTCGATGGCGATCAACCCGACGACGGATACTCGACTGACCAGTGATGTCGAAAGCAGCCTCAAATGCCTGAGACGCTGATCGCTATCGATGTTCATCAATGGTTATTCTTATAGGACGATGGAATCCCATATTGGGCCATGTAGCCACCATCGACATAAATTGTCTGACCGGTCATGAAGCTGCTCTCGTCGCTACCCAGAAACACGATCGCGGCGGCGATTTTCTCGGGTGAAGCGAGGCGGTGCATGGGCGTGCGATTGATCATGTGATCGGGGTCGATATTTCCTTTGTCGATGAAAACCTGCACCAGCGACGGTTTCGTGAAACCGGGAGCGACCGCATTCACCCGTATGCCTCGCGTTGCTCATGCGGTCGCGCCTGACTGCGTGAGCGAATTGACCGCGGCCTTTGTCGCCGCATAGGCGCAACGATCGGGAATGCCACGAGCGCCAGTGATCGATGATATGTTGACGATCGAGCCCGAGCCTGCCTTCAGCATATGACGTGCCGCCGCCTGCATGAACAAGAACGTACTCGCGAGGTTCACATTCAACACGAAGTTCCAGTCATCGAGCGCGTACGGCCGCCACGAATTCGTCAGCGCCCTCGCTCGCATGTCCCTCTATCTTAATGCTGACAAACACTGTTATACCGAGACCAACCCGGTCGCGGCTGAGCAGGGCGCGATCGCCTTCGATAACCCCTTCCGTTTCTAAGCGCTTCACACGCCGCAGGCAGGGAGACGATGATAGGCCGATCTTCTGGGCGAGTTCGACATTCGCAGATGGCGCTTCCAAAGTACGCGATCCGAGCGAAATCAATGGAACCAAAAAGCATTGGATCAGCTCCCTTGACGGCAGCGAATCCTTGCCTTGTGCGTCATTGAGATGAGAACAGTCTCGGCCGCTCAAGATCTCCGCAACGCTTGCTCATGTTCAATCGCCTGGTCCAGAGAATTCAGAAGGTTCTGAACGTCTGCAATATCCTGCGCACGCCCGAGGAATACTACAGGATAGGTCATTGCATCCTGCGCCAGATATCGACGCTTATCGATCAACATCTGGCGCAACTTCTGCAAGTTCTCGAGCGGATCGCCGACCGTGGCCTCGCCAAAATCATCGGTGGGTCGCGCATAGCCGGAGGTATCCGCCAACGTGTCGTACAGTTCGGCAGCCGGAGGCTTCTGGAACATCGGTTGACCTTTCTTTGGGGCTGGATGCCGTTATACGGCGTCGGAAAGTGAAGGGTTCAGGGCGTCGAAGTTCGGCGTGTCGAACCGCATGTTGGGAATGTCGGCGCTCAGCAACGGGCGGAGTGCCGGATCGCTGAAGAAGATATCGTTCTTGGGGTCCAGCCGGCCTTCGGTAATCCCTTCGGCAAACTTCTGGGTGAAATGGACGAGCGGCCGGATTTTCGCCTCCCATGCGGTCAGAGCGTCCGATAGTGAGCCGTTCAAGAGATCAGTCGCCCCCAGCGAATAGGCTGTCATCATCGCTGAGTTTGCCCCCTGGCCAAGCGCCGGCGTCATCCCGTGGGCAGCGTCGCCAATCAGGACGCACTTGCCGTAATGCCAGGTGGGCGGAAAGATCGAATGGTACTCATCGTAATGCCCCTCCGAGCCGACCCGGTCGATGAACCTTCCCAACGTCGGAAACGTAGCCTTCCAAAGGCCCGGATCGATCGGCATGCTCAGTGCTTCTGGATCCGAGAGCAAGGCCACAAGGATCATGTACATAGTCTGCGACGAGCATGGGAGAAGTCCGATGCGTCGTCCGCTCGGATCGTTGTACTCGGTCGCAACATGGTCATTCCCATCGGGAAAGTCGCCGGGATGAATCGGAATCAGTAGGCGAATAGCGCCCTTGCGATGTTTGCCCAAAGGAAGCTTTCCCGCGACCGATCTCCTTACGATCGATTGGATGCCATCGGCCCCGACGACAAGGTCGGCCTCAATCCGGCGTCCTCCTTCCAGATGCAGAAGGCCTTCTTGCCCGGCGCTGAGAACCCTTGAGCCAGTCTCTATCGTCACGCCAGCCCTGACAGCCGCCTCGGCCAGCGGATCGACAAGAGCCTGCCGCTGGAACATCACAATCCGGCCACCGGTTGCTGCAAAGGGCTCGTACTCCTTCGTCTTCTGACCGGAACTCAGTCGAATGATCCAGTGGTTGAGCTGGTGCCCGCGCGTCCGTATGGCCTCGTGGAGGCCTAACGCTTCGAGAACACGCAACCCATTTTCGAATATCGGAAGTCCGTTACCGCCTGCCCTCAGCGCTTCGCTTCGCTCATGGAGCCTCACGGTCCATCCTTTTCTGGCGAGCTGAATGCTTGCGACGAGGCCCGCAATGCCGCCCCCCACGATCTCGGCGCTCGGCATTACTGCTTGCCTCCCAGAGCATCGTGCCAGATTTGTGGTAGCGAGCCGGACGAGCCTTCCAGGGGATCAAACACAGGGATAGGCACACGCCGAGAGCGTTCCACCATCCGTGCGTACTCCTCGACATAGCCCAGCCTGAAATCGTGGATGGCATGGCCCATCGGAAATGCCCCCGTCAGGCGCAAGTCTTCTGTGATCGACTCCCCGAAGTGCCCTACTCCTGCGGGGATCACGACGAAATCACCTTTCGTCATCGTCACGCACACACCCTCCGGGCCGCCGAAGCGTCCCACCAAGGTACCGCGCGTCACCGCGATCAATTCGTGGGCATCACTGTGAAAGTGGTGGCGTGGATACATACCGAAAGAACTGTGCCAATCCGTCGGCCATTCGTTCTTTCGAAACAAATCCTCTATTTCCGGAGGACGCATATCGAAGGCTTGACGGTAGATCAGAACCGGCAGACACGAATTCGGAATGCGTCCGTTGCCCTTCAGGACGTAAGTTTCGATATTCATCGAGTGTGCTCCTCCCCAAGCATCCGCGCGCGATCGAGCGGAGATGCTGCGTGTCTAATCGAGACTCTTGCTGCCGTTCAGACGGTGATCGACCTTACGTACTTCAGCCGGGGCTCCGCACCGTGAGGCCGTCGAGAAAGAGATCGATACCATCCGCGTAAACCTGCTCGATCGTGCGCTCATAGATTGTCGTCCGGCCGGCAACAGCGAGGTAAGCGTTACCCATCCACTGCCCCCACAGAGAAAGCGTCGCCGCGCGCGCGTCGACCGGCCGTGCCTCTCCGCGCGAAATTCCCAACTTGATGGCTTCCTCGATCGTTAGAATGCCGTCATTGAGCCGCGCGCTAATTTTGGCAGCGGCATCGGGAGGCAACGTTTCCTTGCGACCCGGCATGAAGAAGAACGAAAGGGTCGTAAAATACTCCGGATGAACGCGAAAGAAGTTCATATAGGAGATCGACATTCGAAACAGGTTATTGCGGACCGAGTCGTTCCGGTCGAACGACGTGATCAGCATCGTGATCATCGCATCAAGGTCGCGGAACAGAAGCTCCGTATATACTTCCTGCTTGCTCTTGAAATACAGATAAATCGTCGCCCGCGATATGCCCGCGGTATCCGCGATGTCGTCGATCGTGACCGACGCATAGTCGCCCGCGAGAAAGATGTTCTTTGCAGCGTCGATAATCTCGGCGCGTCGGCGCACAATCCGCTTTGAGCGGCGACGCTCCTTTATCGCGACCGGGTCGCGCTTATCATCAGATCCCAAGGTAGGCACGTCTCAATCCATCATCCTGCAAGAGCGTGGCGCCGAGGCCATGCATGGCGCCCCGTCCGCTTTCCAGCACATAAGCATAGTCGGCCGTCTCGAGCACGTGGACGACCTGCTGCTCGACGATCAGGATCGGAACGCCCCTATCCCGAATCGCCTTCACCAGTCTGAATACGTCCTCGACGAGCATTGGTGCCAAGCCAAGCGTTGGCTCGTCCAACATCAACAGTCGAGGACATGACATTAGTCCGCGACCGATGGCGCACATCTGTTGCTCTCCCCCTGACAGGGTACCGGCCAGTTGGTCACAGCGCTCCGCCAAGCGTGGCAGGAGATCGAAGATGAACTCGAGCTGCTGCTTTCGCTTGTCACGCGCCGCCTTTCCGTACGCTCCGATTTCCAGGTTCTCCAGAACGCTCATAAACGGAAACAGCCGGCGTCCCTCCGGCACATGAATCAAGCCCTGCTCGACAATCTGATGAGGAGGCAGCCGCGAGATATCCTTGCCGTCGAGCTCTATGCTCCCGCTGCGATTCTTGACCAGCGCCGATATCGCGGACAATGTTGTGGTCTTGCCTGCGCCATTGCTGCCAACCAACCCGACGATTTGCCCAGCTCCCACGTCAAATGAAAGCTGTTCGACGGCTTGTACGTCTCCGAAACGTACACTGAGATCACGGACGCGCAGCATCGACTAGCTCCTCGACGCCGCAAAATTGGCGCCAAGATACGCCGACAGCACCACCGGATCGCGCGTAACCTCCGCAGGAGTTCCCGTTGCGATCGGCTCCCCATTTTGAAGGACCAGGATGCGATCCGATAGCTGCATCACCGCGCTCATGTGATGCTCGATCACCACGAGAGCTATGCCTCGCTCCCTCAGCCGTTGAATGAAGCCGATCATTTTCTTGACTTCGATCGGGATAAGCCCGCCCATGACCTCATCAAGCAGGAGTGCGCGAGGGGACGTTGCCAGGACTTTGGCCATCTCCAGCCGCTTACGGTCGCCGATCGGAAGCTGTCCAGCGGAGACATCACATAGAGCCGACATGTCAAGATCGCTCAACACTTTCCGGGCGATCTCACGTGCCATTTCGATCGACCGTGCACGAAGCATTGCCCCCATGACGACGTTGTCGAGCACGCTCAGGCCCCGAAATGGCTGCACGATCTGAAAGGTGCGAGCGAGGCCCGCGCGACACCTGCTTTCGGGAGAGACGCCCCCTAAATCCATGTCGTCGAGGGATACTGAGCCCCGGTCCGGCCTGAGAAATCCGGTCAACAGATTGAAGACGGTGGTCTTTCCCGCCCCGTTGGGCCCGATGATCGAAAGGATTTCGCCGGGGCGTGCCGTGAAGCTGACGTCCTTGACTGCGGTCAAGCCCCCGAAGCGCTTCGTCAAATCCGTTGCCGTCAGGACCGCCATATCGCGCTCCGCTTCAAGAACGCATGTACCGAGGGTCCGAGCCCCGTTGGGGCGGCAAGCAGCACCAGGATCACGATGGCTGCGTAGGCAAGCTGCGTCAGGCCTGAGATTTGATCACCAAGATACACCTGCATGACTACGGAGACGACCGACACCAGGAGTGCGCCGACGATCGGGCCGTATGCCGTGCCGAGTCCGCCAACGATCGCCATCAGCGCAAAATTGAGCGACAGGTTCAGGCCCATCACGCTGTCCGGATCAACATACAGATAGTATTGCGCATGCACGCTGCCGCAAATGCTGATGAGGCCGGCAGACAGCGCGAATACGCCTATCCGAAGAGGTAAGGTGCGGATTCCGAGCGCGCGCGCGGCCTGGTGGTTCTCCCGGAACGCAACCAACGCATAACCCACCTTGCTCACAGCAATCATCCGCGTGACTGCGTAGAAGACAATGACGAGAACGAGGGCGACGTAAGTGTAGACGAGCTTCTTGGCGAAGATCAGATTCTCAGGGCTCGGCCGAAGTGGGATCGCCAACCCCGATGGCCCGCCGGTGAGATCTCGCAAGTTGATGGCGCTGATGTGGACGACGGCGCCAAAGGCGAGCGTCGACATGACGAAGAAGGAGCCCTTCAGCCGCATCGTGATGGCGCCCAGGAAAACGGCCAGAGCCGCGCTGACAATCGCGCCGAGCCACATTCCTATGAGCGGACTAATCCCCGCCTTCAGGAAAAGGATGGTCGAGACATAGGCGCCAATGCCGTAGAAGGCTGCATGGCCAAGCGACAACTGGCCCGCATATCCTCCGCTTAGGTTCCAAGCGAGTGACGCGGCGGCACCCAGAAGTGCCAGCGTGACTGCTGCCACGAAGAACGCGTCAGAAAATATGAGGGGCAGAACCGCCAAAGCCACAAATCCGGCAGCGGGCAGCAGAAGTCCGGTGAGTGGAGAGTGAGCCGGCTTCATCACGTGACATCCATGACTTCGGCACCCTTGCGGCCGAAGAGACCATTGGGACGCACGGCGAGAACAACCATGAACAGAACAAAATAGACGAGCTGCTTCAATTCTCCACCAGCAAAGTACCCGGTGAACGACTCCACTATGCCGATCGAGAGTCCCGCCACCACCGCGCCGGCGATGCTTCCCATCCCGCCCAGAACGACGACGACAAATGAGATCAGGATCATGTCGGCGCCGGTGTAGGGATTTACTGGAAATAATGGCGACAGAAGGATGCCGGCCGCTCCCACCAGTGCGCAACCAAGAGCAAATGTGACCGCGTAGACCTGGTCAACATTGATGCCGACTAGTCGCGCCGAACGACGATCTTGCGCCGTGGCGCGTATCGCGCTTCCGATGTACGTGTACTTCAGAAACGCCGCCAATCCACCGGCCAACATCAGCGCGACGACGAAAACGGCAACGCGCAACCAGGACACATAGAGTGGCCCGATCTGAAACGCGGCCGTCGCATAAGGCGTCCTGATCGATCGAAAATCGGACGTGAACAGCGTCAGTAAAAGGTTCTGCAGAAGCAGCGATAGCGCGAAGGTGACGAACACCTGGACCACATGCGGGGCCTCGAGCGTCGGTCGGATCAACAGGCGTTCAGTCACAAGTCCAAGGACGAACATCAGCGGCACGACGGCAACGCTCGCGACAAAGGGATCGATTCCGACGCGCTGAAACATGAAGTACGTCAGGTACATCGCTATCGTGAGGTACTCGCCATGCGCAAAGTTCACGACTCGTAAGACGCCGAACACCAGGGTCAAACCGACACTGATCAGCGCGTACACCCCGCCGATGAACAGGCCCGACAAAGCAAGCTGAATGTAGATGTCCATGAGAGCTCTTGGATCGCCGGCTCTAGTTCGATGTCACCGCGCATTCCAGGCGGGCAGCGGCACCATGATGGGATCGCGGACCTTGTTGGCTTCCGGATAAACGGACATCATCTTCTGATCCTGCCACTGGACCACGCTGCCGAAGGCCCGCTGATTCTGGCCCTTATCGTCGAATTTCAAACCCCAGCCATTGATGTAGGACCCGACCGGCACATCGACCTTGAGCGATGCGTCACGAAGATCCGAGGCGCCATCGGAAGCCGCCCTACCCACGATGTCCCGCGCAAGCGCAACGCCCACGACAAATCCGAGCGACTCCTGGACCGCAGGCGTAACCTTGTACTTCGCCTCGTAGCGCTTCACGAACTCTTCACGATCTGCGCGCGCCTCGGCCGTTAGAGAACTCAAATTAGCTTCGAGCGGGAACGACGATGAGAAGATTCCGTTCACATCCTTCCCGATCGCCTCGGCCAGAGATAGCGTGGAGTGACCCGCGCTGGTGCCTACAAACGCCTTCGGGCTGTAATTCATTTCCTTCATCTGCCGCTGGAGAAGGATAGCGTCATTGATGAATTGCGTGGCTATGATCATGTCCGGATCGAGCGAGCGTAGCTTCAGGACCAGCGGAGACAGATCGGTGGTCTTGGCAGAATAGAATTCGCGCAATCCGATCTTGATACCGAGTTTTTCAGCCTGGTCGATGACGGCCTTGGACACGTCGACGCCGAATGCAGAATCCTCGGCAACGACCGCAACGTTGAGGTTTTTCGGATCGATCTTCAGCATCGGCGCAAGGACTTGGGCGGTATATAGCGGAGCGGGCTGGCCAAGGCCCGCGGCGCTCAGCCCCATCCGGAACACGTTCTTGAAGTCGCGCTCCGTATAGTTGTTCGCAACCGCCATGCCTTCCCAGTAAAACGCGCCATTGCGCTCGGCCTCCTGGCTCGCCACCATCCCAACAGCACTCGTCGAGCTCCCGACGAAGATGCGCACGCCTTCTCGCGAGGCGAGACGGTTGGTCTCGCTGATAGCGGCTTGCGGGCTATTCCCGTCGCCCTTGAAGAGCTGGATTTTCCGCCCGTTGATGCCACCGCGATCATTCACAAGGTCAATCGCCGTCTCGACGCCCTGATAATTCTGGTTGCCAAATACGGAATTCCCCCCGGTCAACGGAAAGATGCCACCAATCTTGATCGGGCCTTGTGCAAGCACTGATCGAGACGTGAGAACGACCGGCGCCGCCGCAAGGAGACCCAGGACCTTTCGGCGCGGAAGACAATGCTTGGACTGAGACATGCTTTACCCCCTGTGAAGCCTCGATCAAAGAAACGACCGGCTAGAACGATTCAGATCGCGACGAGGTCGCCAGATCCGCGCGTTTTTCTCCCCCACCACGGACGCCACGATGCGACCGACGTATCGGCCGCTCGTCTGGCTGAGCCCCTTCACGGCGCGCCTGAAGGCCCCCCTCAACGAAAGCACCAATCCGATCAATTATTATACTATATGGAGTTATAGTCCATAAATTAGACATGTAAAGCTATATCGTCTAATTATTCATGGCGTGTTGCCGCAGCCACTCCCTCCTTGGGGCAGCCTTCAAACGTCCAGATCAGAGCGCGTACATGAAACTCACCTTCGCCCCAGCTTCTCCCTTTGCTCGCAAAGTCCGCATTGCCGCGATCGAGCTGGGCCTCATCGACCAAATCGAGCTCGTGGCGACCGCGGTCGTACCGGGTCAAGCGAACGAGGAATATTCCCGCATCAACCCGCTCAAGAAGTTGCCGGTCCTGATCCTCGACAATGGCGATGCGATTCTCGATTCCTACGTCGTCGTCGAATATCTCGACGAACTCGCGGGCGGCGGGAAGCTGCTCCCTCTCTCAGGTCCAACTCGCTGGCGGGTCAAAAGCGAGCATTCGATGCTGCAAGGCATGCTCGATTCCATGCTGCTCTGCCGTTACGAGAAGTTCGCGCGCCCCGAAGGCACGCATTGGAACGCCTGGCTTGACGATCACTGGAACAGGGCGTGGTGCGGATTTGCGCATTTCGCGCGACAGCCGACCCTGATGTCGCGTCCGTTCGACGTCGTTGCTATCTCGCTCATTTGCGCGCTCGGTTATGCCGACTACCGGTTTCCCGATTGCGGATGGCGCTCGGCTTTCCCAGAGCTCAACGAATTCGCGCGAGCCTTGGCGGATCGCCCATCAGTGAAGGTCTCAGCGCCACCCGCACCGTGAACATTGCGGGTATGTGCGGCTCTTCATGAACCGCCATCGAGCCCGAATACAACCCACCGCTCAGTTGGTGCAGAAAGCAAGTGCATAGCTAGCGGCAGCTACTAGGCCAAATATAAAGTCACGACCGGCTGTCAAACAGCATCGGTGGCGCGCGGCCGTTGATGCGGGGCGTCTGCCGGACGACGGAGCTCTCGTCACATTTTCCTTCGCGCAGATAGCTCCGCGCCGTTTCGCTCAGGCCAGCTTCAAACTCGCTCATGGCTTTTGATCCTCCGCTCCGATCGCCGCCAACGCGGCGCGGGCTACTTCGACGTCTTGTGCACCGGTGCCTGACCCCACGCCGACCGCACCGACACATTGGCCCGCTATAATGATTGGCAGTCCACCTTCGAGGTTGGTGAGCCGGCCCCCACCCGCAATGGCAAGCTTGATCTCGTTGGCCGGATCGAGTCGCGACGTCGGTTGACGATGTGAAGCCGCGGTGATGGCCTTGGACATCGAGGTCTCCCGTGACAGCAGTTTGGCGCCATCCATCCGGACAAATGCCAGAAGGTTGCCGCCGTCATCAACGAGCGAAATGTTCTGCGGTACGTTAAGCTCTTCGGCTTTTGCTATGGCGCCAGCCAACGCCTTGAGCGCGCCGTCATGTGTCAATTTGAGAGATGGTTTGGTCATCGCCATTTTCGATAGCTCCGGTATCATGCCTTGTACGGCTCGGTGAAGCGTGCGGAGGCATACTCCCGACGAATGTCTCAATCATCCATCCGTTGGAAACGTGTCTCGCAAAGACGGACGCAGCGACATGGTTTCGAACCAAACGGCCAGCGCCGGCCGCGTTGTACGCCAGTCGAATGACGCGAAACGGAAATCCAGATAGCCAAGCGCACAGGCGATGGTGAGGCTGCCGATGCTGATGCATGCGCCGAATTCAGCGACCGTGTTTTCCATCTGGTCGAGTGCTGCGGCGATCTTGGTCATCTGGCCGTCTATCCAGTCGGCCGATCGATGCTCATCACTTCTGCAGGTGTTCTCGTAGCGGGTCAGCAGGGCGGCATCGAGGAGGCCGTCACCGAGGGCCTGTTCGGTGAGGACCTGCCAGCGCTGGGGCCCGCGCGGAAACAGCGAACCTTTTCCGAGATCATCGAGATACTCGCAGATCACGCGGCTGTCGAATAGCAGCGTTCCATCCGCCAGTTTTGCGGCCGGGACCTTGGCGAGCGGATTGAAAATGGCGATCCTCTCATCGCGCTTCAACGGATGCGCGGCGCTCGGCAGCCGCACGATGCGATCAGTAATGCCGAGTTCGATCGCGCAGGCCATGACCTTGCGGACATAGGGCGATGTCGGCGCATAAAACAGTTCGATGGCATCACTCATGAGCGTCTCCCGTCGGCAGCAGCAACACCTTGCCGATGTTCTCGTTGGCTTCGAGAATGCGATGGGCCTGTGCGGCGTCACTGAGTGGCAATTGCCGCCAGATCAGCGGCCTCACCACGCCGGACGCGACCAGCGGCAACACCTCGGCGCGGAGCGCGGCAGCGATCGCCGTCTTCTCCTCGTCCGACTTCGGTCGCAGCGTCGACGATGTCAGATACAATCCCTTCCGCATCACCAGCCCGAAATCAATCGGGACAACACCGCCCTCCATGAAGGACAGGCTGACATGGCGTCCGCCCGGCGCCAGCACGTCGAGATTGCGTGCAACGTAAGAACCGCCGACGATATCGAGCACGACATCGACGCCGCGCTCGCCGGCAGCATCGCGCGCTGCGGCAACGAAATCGTCGGTGCGATAATTGATCGCGGTGGCGCCCAGCGCTTCGACTGCCTTCTTCTTGGCGTCGCTGCCGACCGTCGCGATGGCCGTGGCGCCGCGGGCGATGGCCATGCGTATCGCAATCGTGCCGATGCCGCTGGCGCCGCCATGCACCAGTACGGCCTCCCCCTTCGACAGCCGACCGCGCTCGAACAGATTGTGCCAGACGGTGAAGAGCGCCTCGGGCAGGGCTGCCGCCTCTTCCATCGTCAGGCCCTCGGGCACCGCGAGACAATGCGATGCCTTGGCAAGGCAATAGCGCGCATAGCCGCCGCCCTTGACCAGTGCCATAACCGCCTGACCGCGCAAGTCGGCGTCGCCATCGACCACGCGCCCTGCAACTTCGAGCCCGAGCACATCGGTGACACCTGCCGGCAGCGGGACGGCGCCGCTCCGCTGCATCAGATCGGGGCGATTGACGCCGGCCGCGGCAACCTCGATCAGGATTTCGCCGGGACCGGGCACGGGCACGGGTCGCGCGACCTGCATCAGCACGTCGGGACCACCCGCCTGCGTTGCGATGATGGCCTGCATGGTGGGGGTCATTGTCGAAACTCCGTTGCTCATTCCTGCATCCAGTCTGCACTCGGCCGGCTTAGCAGAACGGCCAGCCTGTCGATCATCGCGCTCGCCGCAGCGAGTTCATCAAAGCCGATCCATTCGTCGGCCTTGTGCCCGCGCGCCATATCGCCGGGTCCGCAAACCAGCGTCGGGATGCCCGCTTCCGCGTAGAGGCCAGCCTCGGTGCCGAATGCTACTGTCGTTGCGGGCTGCGTGTCGCTTGCAAGTCGCGCAACCAGACGTGTCGCAGGCGCATCGGCATCGGTATCCAGGCCGGGATAGGCCGACAGTTCTTCGGAGATGATGTCGGCCTCTGGCGCGCTGTCACGAAGTCGATCACGCTCGCGCGCAACCAGCTCATCGATCCGTGCAAGGATTTCGCCAGCGTCACGGCCCGGCATGGTGCGGATCTCATATTCCAGCGTGGCGCGTTCCGGCACGAGATTGACCATGCTGCCGCCATGTAGCGATCCGACATGAATCGTGGTGAATGGCGGGTCGAAGGCCGCATCGCCGCCGCGTGCGATCTCCTGATCGGCGAAACCGCGCAACGCATGAGCGATCGCCACCGCGGAATCGACGGCATTGGTGGCGCGATGCGGCATTGCCGAGTGGCCCGTGCGCCCGATCACCGTCAAGCGACGCGCCACCTTGCCCTTGTGCGCGCGAACGACGCGCATCGTGGTCGGCTCTCCGACGATGGCGAGCGCCGGCGGCGCGACGGACTGCATCAACGCACGCACCAGATCCGGCGCGCCGCGGCATCCGATTTCCTCGTCATAGGAAAACGCCAGATGTACCGGAACGGCCTGAGCCGCCGCCTTGAGACGCGGCACGGCGGAGAGAACGACAGCCAGAAAGCCCTTCATGTCAGTCGCGCCGCGACCATAGACGCGCTGATCACGGATGACGCCGGCAAATGGCGGCGCAGTCCAGGCCTGCCCCTCCACCGGCACGACGTCCGTATGTGCCGACAGAACGACACCGGCTCGGTCCGCCGGACCGATGGTCGCGAGCAGCGACGCCTTGCGTCCGTCAGGCGACGGCACGCGACACGCCGTCACGTCCGATGACGCAAGTATCCGCTCGATATATTCGATGATATCGAGATTGGAATTCGAACTTATACTTTCAATATTGATGAGCTCGCAAAGTCTTTGAGCTGTCTTCTCGATCATCTATACTACCATTACGAATACAGGAGCATCACGATGACCTATTCTATCTCGGCGCGTTGTCCGGAGACCGGCGCATTCGGCATCGCCATCACGTCGTCCAGCATCGCGGTGCCGGCGCGCTGCGCGTGGGTCGGGCCTCTGGGCCTCGTGGTGTCGCAGAATGTGACCGACCCGGCGCTCGGCCCGACCGGTCTTGCGCTGTTGCGTCAGGGCCTCGGTGCCGCTGCCGTCCTCAACAGCCTCACGCTCGGCACACCGCAGCCAGCATGGCGACAGGTCGGCGTGATCGATCGTTACGGTCAGGTGGCCTGGCATTCCGGCGCTCAGGCATTGGCCACGGCGGCAATTGCTGAAGGCGCTGGCTGCCTCGCGCTTGGCAATCTGCTCGCCGACGACAAGGTGCCCGGCACGATGATTGCGCGGTTCGAGGCGACCACTGGCCAGCCACTGGCGGAGCGGTTGATGTCGGCGCTCGAAGCCGGCCTCGATGCCGGCGGTGAGACCGACGACGAGCATGCGGCGGGCCTGCATGTCGCTCACCTCTTCGACTGGCCGGTAGTCGACCTGCGTGTCGACTGGCACGACGCGCCGATCGGCGAATTGCGCGCACTGTGGGAGCGCTATCGGCCGCAGCAGAAAGACTATGTCGCACGCGCGAAGAATCCGGGCGCGGCGCCGTCGTTCTAGACGCAGACGCCTCACGGCGCCTCGCCCGGCGGAAACGCCACGATGTCGTCGGAGCCGATCGACAATCCGATCTCGGCTCCGACCGGACAGGACGACAGTGCCGCAATGCCCGGCGAACGCAGCAAAATATGATCGCGCGCGCTACCTGGCGCGTCGATATAGAGATCGACATGGCCGCCCTGGAACACCTGCGTCGTCACAGTGCCAGGCAACGATCCCGATGCCCCTCGCGACGTCACGGAAAGATGTTCCGGCCGTACGAAGACATCCACGGAACCGCCAATCGATACTTCGGCAATAGATGCTGCAGGAACGCTCGCGCGCACATCACCAATCGAGACCACCGCGGCATCGCCGCTCCGCTCGACAAGCCGACCGTTGAGAACGTTGGCATCACCCACGAAGGACGCGACGAAGCGATCGGCGGGACGACGATAGATATCGTCAGGCGCGGCGATCTGGCGGATGCGTCCAGCGGACATCACCGCGATGCGATCCGACATCGACAGCGCCTCGCCCTGGTCATGGGTAACAAAGATCGTGGTGACGCCGAGCTCGCGCTGAATCTGCTTAAGCTCGACCTGCATAGAACCACGGAGATTCTTGTCGAGCGCCGAGAACGGCTCATCCAGCAGCAGCACCTTCGGCTTGATCACGAGCGCACGCGCGAGCGCAACACGCTGCTGCTGACCACCCGACAATTGCCGGGGCTTGCGGTCTGAGAAACCGGTGAGCTTGACCAGCGCCAGCGCGTCGTCGACACGGCGCGCCATCTCCTTCTTGTCGACGCCGCGGGTCTTCAGTCCATAAGCGACGTTCTTCGCGACGCTCATATGCGGAAACAGCGCATAATTCTGAAACACGATGCCGATCTCTCGCATGTGCGGAGGCGTTTCGGTGACCAGAGCGCCTTCAATAAAGATCTCGCCACCGTCCGCTTCGAGGAAGCCCGCAACAAGATTGAGCAGCGTGGTCTTTCCGCAACCCGACGGTCCCAGCAAGGTCATGAACTCGCTCGACCCGATCTTCAGCCAAGCCTCATGCAGCGCGATGGAATCGCCGAAGCGCTTGGTGACGCCGTCGAGCTGCACGGCCGGACGGGCTTTGTCGCTTCCCGCGACTGACGTGTTCGCGGCCATTTGATTAGTGCGCATCAACATTCAGGATTTTCCCGAGGCCCAGGAAGGAATTGGCGATCGTGAGCAAGGTCGCGGTCACGACGATGTAGATGACCGACAGGGCGGCCAGTGTGGGATCCGCGAATTCGCGGACGTAATTGTACATGGCGACCGGCAGCGTCTGCGTGGCGTGGCTGCTGACGAACAGAGTCGCCGTGAATTCATTGAACGATAGAATTGCTGCGAATAGCCAGCCGCTCAGCAAGCCCGGAATCAAAAGCGGGATCGTCACGGTGAACAGGATCCGCAGCGGCGTGGCGCCAAGGCTGGACGCCGCCAGTTCGAGCCGGATGTCGAGATTCTCCAGCGAGATGTAGGTGCTGCGCATCACGAAAGGCAGCACCATTACCACATGGGCGAAGATGACGAGTGGAAGGCCGCGCCCGACATTGGTCTGCGAGGCGAGGATGAGAACGCCGAGGCCGATTGTGTAGTGCGGGATGATCAGCGGCGACAGCAAAATGCCTTCGAGAAGATTCCTGAGCGCGAATTTGTAGCGGTGAATGGCGAAGGCGAAGGCCGAGCCGACCACCAGCGCGATGCTCGACGCCCACACCGTCACCGTCAGGCCATTCCAGAAGCCCTTGGCGAAATCGGGATAGGAGAACGCGCGCCAGAACCAGCGCAGCGACCAAGATTGCGGGGGAAAAACCAAGATCGCACGGTCGTTGAAGGCCGAAATCGCCACTACGATGCCCGGCAGCAGCACGAACAGGAGAACGGCGGCGACGAGGATGCGTCCCGACCATCGAAGCAGCAGGGCGCCTGGAGAGCGCTTCATGTCGTGGCCGCCATACGTTCGAGTGGGCTCGCGGCCTTCTTCAGCAAGGCGACCACGGCCAGCGACAATGCGAGGCCAATGATGGAGAGACTGGCAGCAAAGGGGAAATTGAAGGACGAGAAGCCGAGCTGATAGATCAGCGTCGACACCGTACTGACACGCCCGCCGCCGATCAGCTGCGGCGTCGCGAAAGCACTGAATGTCCATGCGAAGGCCGTGGAGAAACCGGCGACGATTCCGGGCATCGACAGCGGCAGGGTAATGGTGAGGAAAACGCGGACCGGACCGGCACCGAGACTTTCGGCGGCCTTCTCGTAGTTGCGGTCAATATGCGAGAGCGCTGCGGCCAGCATGATCACCATGATCGGCATGGTCACATGCACCAGCGCAGCGACCACGCCGCCAGCGGTGAACATCATCTGCACCGGACGATCCAGCAGACCGAGCTTGAGCAGCAGCGTATTCAGAAAGCCGTTGTTGCCGAGCACGATCATCCACGAATAGGTCCGCACTACCTCGCCGAGAAACAGTGGCGTGACCGATACGATCAGAATGAAGGAGCGCAGCGCCGAGCTATTGGTGCGCACCAGCGCATAAGCCAGCGGATAGGCCAGGATCAGCGTGAACACCGCCGTCTCGAAACACAGCAACACTGTATTCCAGAATGCCAAAGCATAGAGCGGCCGCAGCATGGCCGCGAAATTCTGCCACGTGAACTCACTGACTTCGAGCGAGCCGGGAATATAGGCCCGGACGCTATATTGAAAGACGGCCAGCATCGCCGCGACCAGGGCCACAGCGACGAGGCCGGCCGGCGAAACGAACCAACCCAGAAACGGACGTGTGTTCATGGACAAACTCGACGTGGGCAAACTCAAAGCGATGGACCGCGATCCGGCGGTATCAGCCGGATCGCGACCAGGACCATGTTATGGAGCCATAATGTTCTCGGTGAACCACTTGCGCCAGGTACCGGTCTTTTCGGCGCGCAGCTTGGCGTCGATCAACAGGGTCTGTTTCGCCCACTGATCCGGCGTGGAGAAGACGCCGGTCAAAGAGGCGATCTCGGGCTTGAGCTTGGCATTGTCGACCACCGGGCTGCCCTTCTTCAGTTCGGCGATCTTGGCCTGAACTTCCGGATCGAGGGCGATGTTCATGAACTTGTAGGCCAGCTCCGCCTTAGTCGAACCTTTGGTGATGGCCATGGCGTCGACACCGAGCACCGCGCCCTCCTTCGGGATCACGAGCTTGATCGGCACGCCCTGGTTCTGCATGTAATAGGCATTCATCGACAGCACGACCTGGACTGGCGTCTCACCGGTGGCGAACAGCTGCTGGCTGTTGGCGTCATTGGTGTAGAATGCCTTGTAGTTCGGCTTCAGCGCCTTCATCTTGGCTTCGCCGACTTCCCAATTCGCAGCATCACCGCCCGACAGCTTGGCCGCAACGACCATCACATGACTCGGGTCGAAATCGGGCGACGAGATCATGCCCTTGAGCGCGGGATTCCACAGGCCTTCCCAGCTATCGAAGCTGACGCCCTTGGGTAGCCGGTCAGGCAAATAGCCGATGGTGTAGACATAGGCCCAGGCGCCGATGTGGTACGGGCTGATCCTGGCCTGCTCGACCAAATGGCTGGCATTCGGAATCTTCGCCATGTCGAGCTTCTCGAACAGATTGTCGTTGGCATAGAGCCAGCCGACATGGGCCGTCGTGAAGGTGACGTCGCTCTCGGGCTTGGCTGCGGCGAGCTTGGCCTGATTCAGCCGGTCGATCGTGCCGCCGGTGATGTATTCGACCTTGACGCCGGTCTCGGCGGTAAACTTCTTCGCGATCGCCTCATCGATCAGATCGCGGAAACTTCCACCCCAGGTGCTGACGACCAGCTTCTCCTGGGCAGATGCCTGCCCGCCGATCGCGAGCGTCGACAGCAACATCAATGCAGTAAGCTTCAAAGCGCGCTTCATCTCGAAACCTCACAAGAATTATGACCCCGAGAGAAAAGCAAACACCATGCCAAGCGAACGAATTCGGTAATATTTTCAAGTATTTCCAGCGCAAAAAACTCCGTTGACCTTTCATTCGAAAGATCTCATTTCGGAATAATCGTAGCTATACTTTGGCGTCGAAGATCGACGCAGTGCTACGTCGGAATTTCCGCGATGATGTCGATTTCCATCATGTATTCAGGTTTGGCGAGCCCCTGAACGATAATTCCGGTCGAAACCGGATAGACGCCCTTCAACCACTTGCCGACAACCCGGTAGACCGGCTCGCGATAGGCGCGATCGGTGATGTAGATGACGATCTTCACCACGTCCTGCAGGCCCGAACCTGCCTCTTCAAGCAGCACCTTGGCGCAAAACATGGCATTTTCAGTCTGCGCAGCGGCATCGCCGATGCCGACGATCTTCCCGTCGAGATCCATCGCCGTCTGGCCACGCACATAAACCGTGTTGTTGGCACGCACCACCATGCAGACATCGTTGTCGAGGCTCTGCTCGGGATAGGCATCTTTGGTATTGAACTTGCGGAAACGCTGATGGGTCATGAACCAAATCCTCAGGCGGCAGCGAGACGACGGAATGTGCGATCGCAGAAGATCAAAGGAAACGCAGCTTGTTTGCGGACATTCAGCACCTCGCCGGTGACGATGCGGTGCGAGCCGAAATCGAATAGGCCGGCCACGCGGCAATCGAAATTGCACAACGCACCATCGAGCGCTGGCGCTCCGGTGAGCAGTTCTGACCATTCGCCGGCGAGAAAGCGGTTGTCGCGCAATTCGGGGATCAGCCCGGCGAAGCTGCTGGCGACACGCTCCTGCGCATCGGACAGAACATTGGCGACGAACACGCCATTGGCGAGCAGCAGAGCGAGGCTGCGATTGTCGCGGTGAACGCTGAACACAACCGACGGCGGCTCCATCGATAGCGAGCACAACGACGAGACCGTGACACCGGCCCGGCCGGCCTCACCATCCGTCGTTACCACCGCGACGCCCGACGCGGTCGTCCGCATCGCGTCGCGAAATTCATCGACGGCGACGACGTCGTGAGACGCACGGCTCACGATTGTCCCCCGTTGATACGGTCCGACAGACCCGCCGACTTCTTCACGAAGTCGAGCGGTCCGGCGAAGTCGAAGCTGTTGTAGACGGCCGCCAGATGATTGAAGTGCGGCGCCTGCGCGAACTGCACGAAGGTCAGGCGGTGGCCGGCATAGTCGGAGTTCAGCAGATCGCGCGCGAAAGCGAGCAGCTTGCGGCGATCGTCGGCCTGCCACTGCTCATTGAGCGAATAGAACTTGTTCAGCCACTTACCGCTACCCTCGGCCTCAAACGCATCGGCATTCGGCGTGATGCAGATCTGGCCGCCGCACAGCTCGCGGGCGACGTGCATCATCGCCGGAAGCTGCGAACAGGCAAACACGCGGCCGGCATAGAGCATCGATTGCTGCGGCATCAAAAGACCGCCGGGGCTCTTCTCCGCCATAGCGATCGAGGCGGTGAGATGCGCGTTGATGCCTTCGCGATAGCAAACGAGATCGGCGAGCTTCTCACGCACCGATTGCAGTTTGTCGAGACCGGTCTGCTTGGCATTCCACATCGCCGCGCCGATCATCATGTCAGCCGTGTAGAGCAGCCGCAGCACATAGGGGAATGCCGAATAACGGTGCAGTGTCGAGCGCACAAACTGCGCCGCACGGGTATGACGATAGAAGAATACATCCTCCCACGGGATCAGAACGTCGTCGAAGACAACCAGCGCCTCGACTTCGTCGAAGCGGTTGGCGAGCGGATAATCGTTGGCGCTGCTGCGATTGGCAAAACCAGAGCGGCAAATATGCTTGACGCCCGGCGCGCCCATCTTGACGATGCAGCCCACCGCGTAGTCGGACAGCTTTTCATTCGCCCAGGCACCGACGGTCGGCTTCAGATAGGCCTGATCGGCATAGGCGGCCGCGGTTTCATATTTCGCGCCGCGAATGATGATGCCCGCATCGGTCTCGCGGGCAACGTGAACCATAAGGTCGGGATCCTGCTGCTGCGGCGGCAGCGAGCGATCGCCCTTCGGGTCGGTATTGGCCGAGACGTGGAAGACGTCCTTCTCGATCACGGCGCGGATATGCCGGTCGATATTGGCGGCGAAGCGCGGATCAATCTCGGCCAGCACGTCGCGCCCGTCGGTGAGCGACCACATCTCGCCGATCGTCTCGTCGCCCACGCGGGTGACGACGCCACCGATATCCTTCATCACATGGTCGACAGCCTTGATCTTGTCGTGCCAGTCCTTCTGTTCCGTCGGCGGCCGGTAGAAGATCGAATGCTTCTCATTGCCTTCGACATAGGTCAGATCGCCGCTGTAGCGCTCTTCATGCGCCATATCGTACATGCGGGCCTTGATATCGATGATCGGCTTCAGCGCGGGATGAGTGGTCACATCGTTGACGCGATCGCCATCGACCCAGACCTCGCGACCATCGCGAATGCCCTGTTTGTACTCTTCACCCGTGCGGATCATTGATCGGCTCCTGTTCGACTGGACGACAAGGTGCCGGAGGGCCTATCATAAGAAAAATATTTTTATGTTTGGAGATGCATAGGAAAATGCGATGAAGTTCTCGCTCCGGGCGCTACGCTACGTTGTTGAGACAGCCGACGCGGGCAGCGTGACGGAGGCGGCCAAGCGCCTGAACGTCTCTCAGCCCTCGATCTCCGCCGCGGTGAGCCAGATGGAGGCGGAACTCGGTATCCAGATATTCGTCCGTCACCTCGCGAAGGGTGTGACGCTCTCACCGGCAGGCCAGCGGCTGGTGAATGACGCGAGGCTGCTGCTCAACCATGCTCGCGATTTTGCCCAAAGCGCTCAATCGCTTGGCAGTACCCTGCATGGCGAGATCGTGGTCGGCAGCTTCCTGACGCTTGCGACGCGCTTCATGCCTGGGCTGCTGGCCGGCTTTCGCGTGTGCCAGCCAGGCATCTCGGTGAAACTGGAGGAAGGCGACCAGCAGGAGATCATCGACGGCTTGATCTCTGGGCGGACGGAATTGGCGCTGTCCTATTCCTTTGCCGTCCCCGATGAAATCATCGGCGAAAAGTTCTGCGAATTGCCGCCTTATATCGTCCTGTCGGCCAGTCATCCTTTGGCGACCCGGTCTTCGATCAGCCTGACCGAAATGCGCGACGAACCTTTCATCCTGCTGGATCTGCCGCATTCGCGCGATTACTTCTCCAGCCTGTTCACGGCATCCGGCATCGAACCGCGCATCTCGTTCCGGACCCGGTCATTCGAATTGATCCGCGGACTGATCGGGCACGGCCAAGGATATTCGATCCATAACGCCGTTCCGCGCACCACTATCGGCTATGATGGCAGCCGCGTCGCGGTGGTGCCCATCACCGAGAAACTGCCGCCGACGCATGTCATGGCGCTCCGCCTGAAGCGTCATGCGCTGCGGCCGGCGGTGCAGACATTTGCCGACTACGCGCGCGAGGCCTTTGCCGTTGGCGGCCAGTTCGCGCCGGGCTCAATAGCCCCGTCGGGGATCGACGCGGCTTAGCAGCTCCTGGCCGGCCCGAAGCCGGCGCACATTCTCGCCGATCTGCCGCGCCGCTGACCGCGGCAGCGCCACCGATGCCAGATGCGGCGTCACCAGAACATTGTCCATCGCCCACAAAGGACTCTCCGGTGACAATGGTTCGGAGGCAAAGACGTCCAGCGTCGCTTCCGCGATATGAGCCGAACGAAGCGCTTCGATCAAAGCCGGCTCATCGACGATGTTGCCGCGCGACACATTGATGAAGACGGCGCCCGGCTTCATCTGCGCTAGCCGTTCGGCATCGAGAAGGCCGCGGGTCTGCGGCGTCTGGGGCAGCATGCAGACCAGGATGTCGCTATCGCCCAGAATGTCCGGCAATGCGGACAGCCCGGCAGAGGTCTCGATGCCATCCACCGACTTCAGCGTGTTGGACCAGCCGCGCACCCGATAACCCTGCCGCGCGCATTCCAACGCCGCCGTCAGCCCGAGCTCACCGAGACCAAGCACGCCGACCTTGATGGTCTCAGGATCGCGCGGATGAATATAGCGCCAACGACGCTCAAGTTGAGCGCGCTCGAAGGCCGGGATATCGCGCGCATGACGCGTCACCGCGAATAGCACATAGCCGGCCATCATCCGCGCCATCTTCGGATCGGACAGGCGGGTGATCGGCACATCCGGCAGATCATCGCGTCCGACCAGCGCATCCACGCCGGCGCCGAGATTGACCACGAGCCCGAGATTTGGGTAACGGGCGAAAAAGCCATGCGGCGGCTTCCACACCAGCGCCTGCCTGACCTTGAGGGGATTTGCGATGTCGTCTGCCTGGCGCAGATCGATACCCTCTGCGGCAAGCGCATCACGCCACGTCTCGAAGTCATCGAAGGCGCTGTAGAACGCCATGACCTCCGATGTCATTGGGCGGCCTTTTCGGCGATCAGGCGCGACACCGCCGTCAATGCCAGTTCATAGCCAAGCGCGCCGAACCCTGCGATCACGCCCGTCGCCGCTCGCGAAACATAGGAGTGATGACGAAACGGCTCGCGCTTCCAGATATTGCTCATATGCGCCTCGATGATCGGGCCCTCGAAAGCGAGCAAGGCATCGAGGATCGGGACGGAGGAATAAGTCAGCCCGGCAGCATTGATGACGATGCCCTCCGCCTTCTCCCTCGCCTCCTGGATCCAGTCCACCAAAACGCCCTCGTGATTGGACTGACGGAAATCGACGGTCAGGCCAAGTGATGCCGCGTGATCTTCACAGCGCTTCTTGATGGAGACGAAACTCTCCCGGCCATAGGTGCCGCTCTTATCGAGCCCGTAGAGATTCGCATTGGGACCATTCAGGAAATAGACGGAGGCAGAGGTCATAACCGCGCTTTCTTAGCTGTCGCAGGGAAATCAGGCATCGCTCGGGGCAAACATGACGCCGCCCCCCCCCCGCGCGAGCAAAAGCTTAGAGAGCCTTTCTTCGCAGCAGAAATCAAAAGAAACTATGCGCTTCGACGGATTTCAGTATGGCACAAGGATTGATCTTCTTCGCAGCGACCAGCTGACAGCGAAGCCGTCACAAGACACCAACATCGCCGCGGAGAAGCACGAGACGACCAATCGACGGCGATCAGCCGTAAACAGCCGAGTGGACCGCACGATTTGCAGCCGTAAACGCCCGCAGCCTCGAGCTGCCAGCTTTAGTTCGCTTCCGGCTAGTGCATTGGGGCGTGCTTGACGGCATCCTTGATCTCGCGCCAGACCTTCGCGCACCAATTGCTGACATTTTGAATCAGGACTTTCTTCAAATCCAACTCTCGCTATAACCCTTTGTTGTCACCTGTCAGAAGCAAGAGTTGGGCCACCGGCCCAGCGACTTGATCGCCGCCGATGAAGCGCGGCATGCTTTCATTCGGGAACCGAAAGCGCCGCCTCGATCTCGACCCTTCGTGCGCGGCGTTCCGCCCGGAGCCGGTCCTTTGCTATGTTCTCCGCGATACGCGCCAGAAAGGCTGATGGGCTCTGGATCTGGCCGGGATCGCTGTCGCGATGAAGATGCAGCCAGGTCTCATGCAAGGCTTCTTCCGCGAAATCCTCAGACCCCAGCTGGCGCGTCAGCCGTGCTCTGAGATCCGGCCATAAATAGCGGGTCAACTCGGGCGACCGTTGTAGGGCGCCCGGGGGCGCGGGTGCAGGCACGATCACGAACGCGCCGGCACCGGTTTGAATCGCAATCAGTCCCGTCCCGGACAACAGCGTCGCCAAAGCCACATCGGGAGTGAGGTTGGCGTCGACAGTCCGCTGACCGCCGGCCTGTTGTGAGGTCAGTGGCTCAGCCACTGCCGGTGCTACCGCGGTCGCAACTGCTGCGGCATGGTGTCGAGGTTGAGAGGGGTCACTTTCCAGCGCGATGCATCGTCATATTCGAAGTCGGTCGTGACCTCGCCCGTATCGCGGCGGATCTGCATCAGCGCTGATTTCCATTGCCGGCCGGTCGGTTGACGCATGACGTTATTGAGCTCGCGAAACTTCCGGTTGACCGAGAGGTCCCCCGGGTCTCCCGGCTCGGCCCGGCCGTCGGCGTCATTGAAATCGGCAACGAGGCACGCGGCGGCGCCGTCGTAGACGGCGCACTATCAGCGTAACGTCGATTATTGGCTGCGCGTATTTTTCCGCCTTCACCGCGAAGAATAGTCGAGCGTCGCGGCGACCAATGCCTCTAACACTTCCAAGCAACTTCGTTGCTGCGGGGCGGATCTGCCCCAACCCGCGTGCAGGTCAGCGCAGCACAACTGCACGCAAATGATAGCGCGCAGCAAAGCTCGTTGGCGTTGGTGTCCTTCAGACCGCTCCTGCCGAGCCTGCCCTGCTTATGCAGAGCGAACAGCAGCGCGGCCTGAAAGCTATCGCCGGCACCGATCGTGTCCACAACCGTGACCGCCGGTGACCCGACTTCGATGGCCCCCGCCGCTGAATGCCAGGCCTGGACTCCCTTCATTCCGCGCGTGATGACATACAGGCTGCCGCCTCCAGCCAGGAACCCTTCCGCCTTCGCGGCGTAAGCCTCTTTCCCGTAGAGATAGTCGAAGTCTACGTCCGACATGCGAACGATGTCCGCGCTGTCGACAAACCTGTCCATGCGCGCGAGATAGGCTGTCTTGTCCTTGACCAGATTGGGCCTGCAGTTCGGGTCGAACGAGATCGTCGTCGATGATTTGGCATCGGCGACCATCGCGGCGGTTTCCGCGGCTCCCCTCTCGTTGACCAGCGTCGTTGAGCCGATGTGGACGGCCTCGATCGTCTCGAACGGAATTTTTCCGCGCGAATAGGTCCATTCCCGCGTGGCCGTCTCCGCGTCATAAAACGCATATTGCGACTCGCCTGCGACCATTCGGACGAAAGCGAGCGTGGTCTGGCGGTCGCTGCGGGTGGCATAGCGAAGGTCGACGCCGGACGCCACGGCGTGGTCGGCGATCATGCGGCCGAACAGGTCGGTCGAGACGCCACCGACAAAGCCGGTCGGCGCACCAAGCCGCGCCAGTCCGACCGCGACGTTGAGACAAGAGCCTCCCACTGCTGGTCGCACTGCCTCGCGCCCGTCCGCGGCCGCAACGGGCACGAAGTCGATCAGCGCATCGCCACAGCTCAGCAGCATAGTTCGCGACCTCCGAGATTAGAGCGTTTTCGAGCGAAGTGGACACCGGTTCGCGTGAAGAAAACGTGTCAAAACAAGAATCCAGAGCGTCGGTTCTGATTCAATCAGAACCGACGCTCTGGTTGCCGTTGATTACAAAACCGCGCATCGCGTCACGGCTTCCGCGATCAAGTCCGCGCAGCAACCTGTACACCTCCCGCTTTCGGCGGTGGAATTCTTCCATGCCTGGCGCGGCCGGCTCGGTCAGGCGACCGAGCGCCGACATCGCGGCCATGGTCTCGCCGAGTGAGGCATAGGCGCCAGCGGCGACGGCGCCGAGCATGGCCGCCCCGAGCAGGACCGGCTCCGCCGTTTGCGGCAGCGCCACCGTGAGGCCGGTCGTATCCGCCATGATCTGCCGCACCAGCGGGCTCCTTCCTGCGCCGCCGCCCATGACGATCAGCTTGCTGTTGACCCCCTGCGCCCTGAAGGCATCGATGACGTCGGCGAGGCCATAGGCGAGCCCGCACAATCCCGCCACGAACAGACGCTCCATCGCGCAGATATCCGTATCGAGATCGAGGCCGGCAATGACGGCGCGCGTGTCGGGATCGGCATAGGGCGAGCGGTTGCCGAGGAATTCCGGCAGCACATGAACGTCGCGCGCCAGCAGCGCCGCCCTGCTCGCCTGCCCCGCACGGGCCATGATCCGCTCCTCGAGGACCTGGATGATCTCCACGCCGTTGCGCCTTGCCGCGTCGCTCGCCTCGGCGTGGGCCGGATGGGAGCGGATCAAATAATCGATCGCAGCACCTGCCGCCGATTGCCCGCCTTCGTTGAGCCAAAAGCCGGGCACCATGCCGGAGTAATAGGGCCCCCAGACGCCGGGCACGAAGCAGGGGTCGACCGTTGTCGCCATGATGCAGGCGGAGGTCCCCATGATGTAGGCGAGGCGATTGCAGACATCGACCTCAGCGCCCGATGCGTCCCGACCGCCGATCGCGCCGAGGCCGCCGGCGTGTGCATCGATCAGCGAGGCGCCGACCGGCGTCCCCGGTCTCAACCCGAAATCCCGCGCCGCCTGTTCCGTCAGGCCAAACCCCAGCGGCGTTCCCGGCGCGACGATCTCGGTGCCGATCCTGCGGTATTCGTCCGCGACAAATTCATTCAAGCCCACGCGCTGAAAATATGGCGCGCTCCAACGCCCTTCATGCGCGAGGTAGTTCCACTTGCAGGTCACCGTGCAGGTCGAGCGCGCGAGCGATCCCGTCGCGCGCCACGAGAGGAAGTCGGCCAGGTCGAAGAAATGCCCGGCGCGATCAAAACTGTCGCGCAAGTGCCGCTTCAGCCAGAGCAGCTTCGGCATCTCCATCTCGGGCGAGATGGAGCCGCCAACATAGCGCAACACCTCATCCTGCGTGTCGTTGATCAGCCGCGCTTCCTCGATCGCGCGATGATCCATCCAGACGATAACGTTGCGCTGCTTGTCGCCTGACGTACTCACCGTCAACGGCTCGCCATGCCGATCGAGCGCGACCAGCGAGCAAGTCGCATCGAACCCGATGCCCTTCACGAACTCCGGTGATATCGCGGCCTCCGCCATCGCGCTGCGGACAGCAGAAACGCTAGCCGCCCAGATATCCGACGACGACTGCTCGACAATGTCACCTGCCTCATGCCAGACCGCGATCGGCTGTTTTGCAGTTGCGAGCAGGGCTCCGTTTTCGTCGAAGACGCCCGCGCGCGCGCTGGAGGTTCCGACGTCGATGCCGATGAAGGCTTGCCGCATGTTCGCTCCCGTCAGTTTTGACGCAAGCTTACCAGCAAGTATAGCCACCATCGACAAGAACGATGCTTCCCGTCATGAGGCTGGCCGCTTCCGATGACAGGAACAGGACCACCGAGGCAATCTCCTCCACCTGCCCCATCCGCGCCATCGGGGTGCCGCCGATCCAGGCGTCGTACATGCGGGGATTGCCCTTCACGAATGCGTTCAGGGGCGTCTCGATATAGGTCGGCGCCACCGCGTTGACGCGCACGCCGCGCGCGCCCCATTCGGCTGCGAGCGATTTGGTCAGATGGTGCACCGCAGCCTTCGAGGCGTTGTAGTAGCACTGCTCCTGCGGCTTATTGACGATGAAGCCGGACATCGAACCGATATTGACGATATTGCCCGTCCGCGCCTGAAGCATGTGCTTGCCGAAGGCGCGGCAGCACCAGAAGGTGCCGTTGAGATTGACGTCGATGACGTTCAGCCAGTGTTCGTCGGTCACGGTTTCGGCCGGAGTCTCGCTGCGCGCGATGCCGGCATTGTTGACGAGGACATCGACCCGGCCGTAGCGGACGACGAGTTCGTCGGCAACCTCGGTGACGCGCCGTGAATCCGTCACGTCCACGATCGCGACCTCGGCCTGATAGCCCTTCCCGCTCAGATGGGCGCGCGCTTCGTCGGCGACCGCCGCGTCGCGATCGGCAATCACGACCCTCGCGCCGGCCTCCGCCAGCGCCTCAGCACAGGCGAGGCCAATCCCCTGCCCGCCCCCGGTTACGACCGCGGTCTTGCCGGGTAGTTTGAATTTTTCCAGATACATCCTGATCTTCCTGTTAAGCCCGCAGCGATTTTCCGGTTTCATCGAACCGATGCAGGCGGCCGGGATCCGGCGACAGCAGGACGCGATCGCCGGCGCTCAAATCGAGCTCGCCAACGTGGCGCGCAGTGAGTGGTCCAATTGCGCCAGCGTCGACATAGAGAAAGGTGTCGCTGCCGAGATGCTCGGCGACCATGATGTTTCCCGGCCATCCCTCGCCGTCGCGCGCGATTTTCAGGTGCTCGGGGCGAACGCCAATGGTGGCCGCGTCGTGGCGGCCCGCGACCTCGCCGGAGATGAAGTTCATTTTCGGCGAGCCGATGAAGCCGGCGACGAACAGATTGGCCGGCTTTTCGTAGAGTTCGAGCGGCGTCCCGTATTGCTCGATCTTGCCGCCATTGAGCACCACAATCTTGTCCGCCATTGTCATCGCCTCGACCTGGTCGTGCGTGACATAGATGGCCGTCGTGCCAAGCTGCTTCTGTAGCCGCGTGACCTCCAGGCGCATCTGCACGCGCAGCGCGGCGTCGAGATTTGACAGCGGCTCGTCGAATAGAAACGCTTTCGGCTCGCGGACGATGGCGCGCCCGATCGCAACGCGCTGGCGCTGGCCGCCCGACAATTCGCGCGGCTTCCTATCGAGATACGGCGTCAGATTAAGGGTTGCTGCCGCGGCCTCCACCTTCCGGCTGATCTCGGCTTTCGGCAGGCCCGCCATCTTCAAGCCGAAGGCGATGTTGCCGCGCACGCTCATATGCGGATAGAGAGCATAGGATTGAAAAACCATCGACAAGCCGCGCTTGGCGGGCGGGACGTCGACGACGTTCTTGCCGTCGATCAGGATATTGCCGCCGCTGACGTCCTCGAGCCCGGCGATCAGGCGGAGAAGAGTGGTCTTGCCGCAGCCGGAAGGTCCGACGAAAACGACGAAGGAACCATCCGAGATATCCAGATCGGCGCCCTTGATGATGTGAACAGGCCCGAACGATTTCTGGACATTCTGAAGCGTGATCTGACCCATGGCTCCAGCCTTTCCGTTTTACTTGACCGCGCCAAAAGTCAGGCCGCGGACGAGCTGGCGCTGGCTGAACCAGCCGAGCACCAGGATCGGTGCGATGGCGAGCGTGGAAGCGGCCGATAGCTTGGCCCAGAACAGCCCTTCGGGACTCGAATAGGACGCGATGAACACGGTCAGCGGCGCGGCCTCCAGCGTCGAGAGATTCAACGTCCAGAACGCCTCGTTCCAGGCCAGGATAAAGTTCAAGAGCAACGTTGATGCGAGCCCCGGGACGGCCATGGGCGTCAACACATAGACGAGCTCCCGGCCGATCGTTGCGCCGTCCATGCGCGCGGCTTCGAGGATGTCCTTCGGGATTTCCTTGAAATAGGTAAACAGCATCCAGATTACGATCGGCAGATTGCCGAGGCAGAGGATGAAGACGAGACCAGTCAAAGTATCGAGCAAACCGAAATCGCGGTAGATCAGGTAGATCGGCACCAGCACGCCGACCGGCGGCATCATCTTGGTCGACAGCATCCAGAGCAGCACATCCTTGGTGCGTTTGGTCGGCGAGAACGCCATCGACCACGCAGCGGGAATCGCAATCAGCAGCGCGATCAGCGTCGAGCCGCCTGCCACGATGATGGAGTTGAGCGCATGATGGACATAGTCGCTGCGCTCCTGCACGGCGGCATAATTCTCGGTGGTCCAGTGAAAGAACAGGAATTTTGGCGGTATGGCGAAGGCATCGAGCTCGGTCTTGAAGCTCGCCAGCACCATCCACAGGATCGGAAAGAAGATCAGGAAGCCGACCAGCCACGCCGCAACGGTCGAGACCGCCACATGCCTGCTTGTTGCTATCCGCGCCATGCGTCAGGCCTCCAAATTCCGGCCGACGATCCTGACCAGGAAGAAGGCCACGATGTTGGCGATGACCACCGCCACCAACCCGCCCGCGGAGGCACCGCCGACGTCGTACTGGATCAGCGCCTGCGAATAGATCAGGAAGGCGATGTTGGTGGTCTGCAATCCCGGCCCGCCGCCGGTGGTGACGAAGATCTCGGCGAACACGGTCAGAAGGAAAATCGTCTCGATCAGGATCACGACAGTGATCGGTCGTGCCAGATGCGGCAGCGTGATGTAGATGAAGGTCGACAGCGCGCCGGCGCCGTCCATCTCCGCCGCCTCCTTCTGCTCTTCGTCTAGGGATTGCAGCGCCGTTAGAAGGATCAGCGTTGCAAACGGCAGCCATTGCCAGGAGACGATCAGGATGATTGCGAATAGCGGTATGTCGTTGAACCAGTCGATCGGTGGCGCGCCGAACAGCTTTGCGATCCAGGCGAACAGGCCAGAAACCGGATGCATCAGGAGGTTCTTCCAGATCAGCGCGCTGACCGTTGGCATCACGAAGAATGGCGCGATCACCATCAGCCGCACGATGTTGCGGCCAATGACCGGCTGGTCGAGCAACAGCGCGAGCGGAATCCCAAGCAGGATGGTCAGTCCAAGCACGGACCCGACCAGAACCAGTGTGTTCTGCAGCGAAGCGAGAAAAGCCGGGTCGGTCAGGAAATAACGAAAGTTCTCAAAGCCGACGAACTGCGCGGATTCGGAATCGAGCAGATTGTAACGCAGCAGCGAGAAATAGATCGTCAGCGCCAAGGGGACGATCATCCAGATGAACAGCAGCGCGACCGCTGGCGTCAGCAGCATCCGCGCGAGCAGTTGCGTTTGTCGGGTCCCCGTCCCCGTTTCCGTCGGCTGCAAAGCAGGCGCAGTCATCCGGTGCAAGCTGCCGGATGGCTGCGAGGGGCTTAGCTCGGGAGTGTGAGCCAAGGGAGCCACCTATTTGATGTAACCGGCACGCTTCATTTCCCGCTCCGTCGACGCTTGCGCGGCCGAGAGCGCCGCGTCCACGCTGGTCGAGCCGGACAGTGCCGCCGAGAACTGCTGGCCGACTGCAGTGCCGATGCCCTGGAATTCCGGGATCGCCGCATACTGCACGCCAACGTAAGGCACCGGCTGCACCGTCGGTTTGTTCGGATCGGCGGCATCGATCGACGCCAGCGTCAATTTGGCGAACGGCGCGACCTTCAGATAGTCAGGGTTCTGGTACAGCGACGTCCGCGTACCCGGCGGCACGTTGGCCCAGCCCTCCTTCGACGCAACCAGTTTTGCGTAGTCCTTGCCGGTCGCCCAGGCGATGAATTTCTCGGCGGCCTCGACCTTCTTGGAGCCTGCGGGAATCGCGAGGTTCCAGGCCCACAGCCAGTTTGCGTTCTTGCCGAGCCCGGTGTTCGGCGCGAGCGCAAAGCCGACCTTGTCGGCGACCGTGGAGTCCTTTGGATTGGTCACAAACGACGCCGCAACTGTTGCGTCGATCCACATCGCGCATTTGCCAGCGTTGAACAGGGCCAGATTTTCGTTGAAGCCATTCGAGCTGGCGCCGGGAGGGCCCGCCTCCTTCATCAGGTCGACATAGGTCGCCAGCGTTTTCTTCCATTCGGGCTTGTCGAACTGCGGCACCCACTTCTCGTCGAACCAGCGTGCACCATAGGAATTGGCCATAGCGGTGAGGAACGCCATGTTCTCACCCCAGCCGGCCTTGCCACGCAGGCAGATGCCGTAGACCCCAGCCTCCTTGTCGGTCAGCTTCTTGGCCGCACTGATCACGAAATCCCAGCTCGGATTTTCCGGCATGGTAAGCCCGGCCTTCTGGAACAGGTCGGTCCGATACATGGTCATCGAGCTTTCGCCGTAGAACGGCGCCGCATAAAGCTTGCCGGAGACGGACACCGCGTCCTTGATCCTCGGCAAGAGATCGGCGACGTCGTAGTCGGCGCCGAGCTTGTCGAGCGGCACCAGCCAGTTCTTCTTGGCCCAGATCGGCACCTCATAGGTGCCGATGGTCAGGACGTCGAACTGGCCGCCCTTGGTCGCGATATCGGTGGTGACGCGCTGGCGCAGCACGTTCTCCTCGAGCGTCACCCATTTGACCGTGATGTCCGGATTTTTGCTGGTGAAGTCGCTCGTCAATCCCTGCATGCGGATCATGTCGCCGTTGTTGACGGTGGCAATCGTCAGGGCGGTCTGGGCGAGTGAGGGAGTTGAAAGCAAGAGCGCGGCCGCGCCCAGAAGGGCGCCATGGACGTTTTTCACGGTAAACCTCCCATAGTCGCGTTTGAGCATATGCCCACGCGTTGAGCGTATGTTCACATCAACCTTTCAGCTTGTCAAGCTGACACACGCTATCCGGCTGCCCGCAGCGCCGGAGAGAAAATCCGTTTCATTCAGGAAGACGCGACGATCGTGCCGGCCCTATCGATCGAGGATAGCCCGGGCCGTTGCTTCGTCGGTGATGAGGCCGTTGATGAGGCGCCCGATCAGCGCGGCGCCGATCGCTGGAACCTTGGCCTGCCCAATCGCCGCGGCGATCGTGGTGGTCCGCGCCGGCACCTGCGGAGGAATACTGGTCAACCGCTTGTTCGTGCCCCCCTTGATGAGCCGGCCCTTGGCGTCATAGGCCCAACCCGTCACCTCGCCGACGGCGCCAAGCCGCATCATCTCGAACAGCTCTTCGCGGCTGACGAAGCCATCAACATGCACCTGGGCCTTCTGGTCCATCTGACCGATGCCGATGAGACGCAGGTCGGCTCTCGCGGCAATCGCCTGGATCTTGGCGATTGGTTCGATCCGGTTCATACGGTTGCGCTCGTCTTCCGACGACATCAGGAATGGCAGAGGCATCGGATAGTGGCGGGCGCCGGTGCGATCGGCAAGGCGCCCCACCGTATCGAAGAAACTCGCCGAGCCGTCCGCCGAGATGTTTCCCACCAGCGAGACGATCTGGTGATTCGGCCGCTCGATCGGCGTGACGCGCTCCACCGCGGCCCGCACCGCGCGCCCGGTGCCCAATGCGACAATGACCGGGGTTTCCGCGCGCAAGGTTGAGTCCAGCAGATTGGCGCAACGCTCCGCGATGCCGGCGGCGGAATGCGGCGACGCCGGGTCCGACGGCACTACCTCGCAGTGAACGAGATCGAAGCGATCCTTGAGCTTCAACGCCAGTTCCATGCATGCGGCAATAGGGTGTTCGAGGCGGAAGGTGATCAGGCGTTCTGCGAGGCAAAGCGACACCAGACGCTGCGCGGACGCTCGCGAGACCTGCAGCATCTTGGCGATCTCGTCCTGCGTATGGCCGGCGATGAAATAGAGCCAGCCGGCGCGCGCGGCGTCGTCAAGACGGGATTTCTCGTTCTCGAGTGCTGCCATGAAAGCCCGCTATCTTTCGCCCCAGAAGTCCGCCATCCGGTCGAAGACACGATCTGCGCCGGCATCGCGCAGCATGCTATGCCGATCACCAAACTGGTAGTGACTGCCACCGATAAAGCCCCATACGGTCATGCCGGCGGCCTTTGCTGCGGTCACACCGCTGACACTGTCTTCGATGACAAGCGTGCGCTGTGGTGCGGCGCGCATCTGCGCAGCCGCATGGAGAAACAGGTCGGGGGCCGGCTTGCCGCGGGCCACCATCTGCGCCGTGTACACCCTGTCGCCGAAATGCGGCGCCAGACCGGTCAATGCCAGCGAAAGCGATACCCGGTCGAGATCGCTGGACGATGCAACACAAAACGGCATTTGCAGGCTGGAGATCAATGAGCCCACCCCAAGGACAGGCTGCAACGAATGCCTGAACCGTTGCAGCACCCGCGCCTTCAACGCGATCAGAAAGTTCTCGGGAACGAGGCGTTGGTCCCCCTTGTAGTGCTGCAAGATCGCCGTCGTGCTGCGGCCAAGAAATAACTCGAGGGCATCGTCCCTACTGAGCTCTATGCCGAACTCGCCAAGGACCTCTGACAGGCACTGACAGCTCAATATCTCGCTGTCCACGAGGACGCCATCGCAGTCGAAGATGACCAGATCAGGCTTTAGGTGACTGGGTTCCATCCCACAATAGGATCATATGCTCATCAGTTGAGCAATAGCCCAGCGGCCAGGAGCGCGGCGACCGCCAGATCGGCGGGCGCAACCGACGCGCGGCAGGCCGTAAGCAGGACGTCCTGAGGCCGAGCTCTAGAATCCGAATAGTCTTGCCGGATTGTGAACAAGTATCTTCTCCAAGGTCGCTTCGTCAGGCGCATACTTGTACACGAGTTCGAGAAGATCGGCGTCGTTGGGCGGCTGCACGACCGAAACCGGATGCGGCCAGTCGGTGGCCCAGACGCAGCGGTCCGGCGCCGCTTCGATATAGGTGCGCGCGATGGGGATGACGTCTTCCCAGGGGGGACCGGCCTTTGAGGTCTTTTCCCCAAGCGACAGCATGACCCAGAAATTGCCCTTCGACAGCAGCTCAAGCATCTTCTGCAGATTCGGATCGTTCTTGCCGCGGGTCGGGTCGGGACGCGCCATGTGATCGATCAACACCGGCACGTTGAGGGATTGGTACTTCTCAACGCTGGAGATGATGCCGTCCTTCTCCGGCTGAATCTTGACGTACCAGCCGAGCTCGCGGATGCGCGCGATCGCCCGCGCAAAATCCTTGTCCGACAGCACAGCCCCTAGTTCCTGCCGAAAACTGAAGCGCGCGCCGCGGACTCCTGCCTCATGCAGCTTGGCGAGGTAGGCATCATCAGCTTCGGCAAACACCAGCGCGTTGGCGCAGCCGCGATAGTTCGGGCCCATTGCCGCCAGACCGTCGAGCACGACCGTGTGGTCCGCGCCATAGGTCGTGGTCTGCACGATCACGCCGCGCTCGATCCCGAGCGCCTTGTGCATCCGCAGCGCCGCCTCCCAGGTTGCGGTCGGCATCTGATAGGCCGCGCCCGGACGTACCGGATATTTCTCCAGCGGTCCAAGCACGTGAAACTGGCTGTCGACAGTCTTTGGCGGCGGCAGCTTCGAAGGCCGGCGCGGATTCGAATCAAAGGGGAGATAGGTCGGCACGGCAAACTCCTTAGTCAATCACGGCGGTGAAATCGCACTGCACCAGCGCGCCGCCTTCCATGTCCATCGGCAGCGCATGACGCGCCGGGCGTGAGTGTTCGTCGGGAAACATCTTCAGCCACTCGGCATTGACAGGCGCGCGCTGCGAACGGTCCTTGAGCCAGACCGTCATCTTGATGATGTCGTCGGTGCTGCCACCAGCCGCCTCGATGGTCGCCTTCATATGCGCGAACATGTTGGCGCATTGCGCTTCCAGGCTCTCCGGCATCGCTCCGGTCGCGGGATCGCGGCCGAGGATAACGCCGGACATCACGAGATTGCCGATGCGAGAAGCGTTCGGGATCGGATTGGCGTGCTTAAAGCCACCGATGTGGACGCTTCTGCGCCGTGCTTGACCAGTCATCGCTTTCCCTCTGCTGGTTTGGTTCAGACAAATTGGCAGGACACCGAGCCGAACGATCCGTAATCGGCATGGAAGGTATCACCACGGCTGATATCAACCGGTCGCGTGAACGATCCGGCGAGCACGACTTCGCCGGCGCGCAATTGCTCATCATGCGGCGCCAGGCGATTGGCGAGCCAGGCGATGCCGTTGGCCGGATGGTTGAGCACGCCGGCGGCAAGCCCGGTCTCCTCGACCTGTCCATTGCGGAACAGCAGCGCACCGATCCAGCGCAGATCCGCCTCGAGCGGCCGGAACGGACGGCCGCCGAGCACGAGCGCGGCATTGGCGGCATTGTCCGAAATCGTGTCCATGACCTTACGGGTCTGGCCAGTCTCGGGATCGACGCGATGCATGCGGGTCTCGAGGATTTCGAGCGCGGGCGTCACGTAGTCGGTGGCGTTGAGCACGTCGAAGATGGAGCAGTCCGGGCCGCGCAACGGCGCCTTCAGCACGAAGGCGAGCTCGACCTCGATCCGCGGCGCATGGAAGCGATCGAACGGAATCGCGCTCGCATCCGGATAGAACATGTCGGCGAACAGCACGCCATAATCGGGCTCGGCGATGCCGACCGCGTTCTGCATCGCTTTTGAGGTCAGGCCGATCTTGTGGCCCTTGATGACGCGTCCGCGATCGAGCTGCAGACGCGTCCAGGCGCGCTGGATCGCATAGGCATCCTCGATCGTGAGATCGGGATGCTGGCGCGTGAACATGGTAGTGAGCGTCTTGGTCCGTTCGGCCTCGTCAAGCCGCTCTGCGAGGCGCCGGATGATTGAAGGATCTAGCATGGCGCTATTGCTCCATAACCACCGAGTTGCGCAGCACGCCGATCCGCGACGACTCCACCTCGACCACATCGCCGGGTTTGAGCCAGCGCGGCGGATCGAACCGGGCGCCGGCGCCCGTCGGTGTGCCGGTCGCGATCATGTCGCCGGGCTTCAGGGTCGCGAATGTGGAGAGATAGGAGATCAGGAAATCGAACGGGAACATCAGCCGCTCGGTGCTGTCCTGCTGTCTGACCTCGCCATTGACGCGGGTGATGATGTCGTGTGGTCCCCGCGGATCGCATTCTTCCGACGTCACGATCCAGGGGCCGATGCTGCCGGAGCGATCGAAATTCTTGCCCTGCGTGACGTTGAACTTGCCGTGATGCAGCCAGTCTCGCACGCTGCCCTCGTTGCACAGCGTCATGCCGAAGATATGCGAGAAGGCGTCGTCGCGCGCGATGTGCCTTCCCTGCTTGCCGATCACGATGACGAGCTCGCCCTCATAGTCGAGCTGGTCGGAGACTTTCGGCTTCTCGATCCCCTGCCCCGATCCCACCACCGACGATGGATTGCGCACGAACAGGCTCGGATATTTCGGCAGGTCCGAGTTGTCCTTGTATTCGGCGTTGCGGTCCTTGTAGTTCACGCCGATGCACCAGAGCTTTTCCGGTGCCGGTACCGGCGGCAGCAGCGTCAATTGGTCCAGCGCATGATCGGGACGCTGGCCGGCCGAAGCACGCCGGGCCGACGCAAGGCCGTCGCGCGCGATCAGTGATTTCAGATCGGGAAATTCAGCGCCGATCCGCACCATCAGATCGACGACCCCATCGTCATCAGCCACACCATAATGTGGCTCGCCATTCACGAGATAGCTCAACAGTCGCATCGCACGCTTTCCTTCGACGAGAGTTTCACGCTGTCTGGCCGCTACGCTGGGCGCCGGCGGCCGCAGCCAGTTCGCGCCCGCGCGTCTCGGGCAAGGATAGGGTCATCGCCAGGAAGATGATGATGGCGGGCACGACGACCATCATGCCGAGCGCAAGCTGGCCGCCGAACCAGCCGGCCGTCAGCGGAACGACCACAGGTGCCAAGCTGCCGACGCCGCGCCCCGCCATGTAGATGAAGGATACCGCGGTCGAACGCACCTCGATCGGATAGATTTCCGACAGCCAGGTGCCGACCACGCCGAGCGCCGAGTTACCGATCACGAAGGCGATGTAGACCCAGAACATTGGGAAGCCAAACAGGCTGCCGGCGAACCTGTCATACGCGAAGATATAGAGGCCGCAGGCCATCGCGCCCCACGCGAGGCCCGGCAACAGCGCGCCGAACCGCCGGCCGAAGGCGTCGTTGAGCAGGCCCATGCTGATGTACGAGCAGCCGCCGACGATGGAAGCGATCACCGAGATGTTGCGCACGACTTCGGGCGGCGCCGCGAGCGACTTCTGCATCAGGGTCGGCATGAAGACGACGACGCCGTAATAGCAGAACATGTAGGCCATCATCCACGCCAGGCACATCAGCGAGATCGGCAGCAACCGGCCCTGGAACATCAGAAGCATCGTGTTGGTGGTCTTGACCTTGCTCGCGACCAGGCCGCTTTTGCGCGTACGATCGAACTGCAGCCACGCCTTGGATTCCGGCATGAAGAAGCGGATGAAGATCATCAGCAGGATCGGCGAGCCGCCGGTCAGAAGCGCAATGCGCCATCCCCATTCCACGCTGAACGACGTGGTGGCCCAAACCCCGACGATCGAGGCGCCGGCGCTCGCGACCACCGCACTGCCCTGGATGAAGGCGCTGCCGATACCGCGGCGGTCCTTGTTCCAGGCCTCATTGAACAGCACCATGCCGGCACCCCATTCGCCGCCGAGCCCGACGCCGGTGATGAAGCGGAGCAATGCCAGGCTCCAATAATCCCAGGCGAACGCCGATGCGATCGATCCGGCGGCGAACACGCCGAGCGTGAGCTGCAGCGCCTGCTTGCGGCCGATGCGGTCGCCGAGCCAGCCGAATAGTGCGCCGCCGATCACTGACCCGATCAAGGTCAGACTCGTCACGCTCGCGACCTGGCCCAGCGAAATGCCGAGCGACGACTGTATCGAGCTCATCAGGAACGGCATGATGAGCACGTCGTAGAGATCGAGCGCGAAACCGAGCATGCAGGAGAAGATGATCGCGGCGCGTTCGCCGGTCGTATAGGTGCCGATTGCGGAAAGCGAGGACTGTTCGGTCATGTCTGTCTTGCTGATATTGCGATCTCAATCGGTCGACTTCGGCGCCTGGAACACGGCGCGCAAGGTGACGATCTCTCCGAGCCGGGCATAACGCGGGCCTGCGATGCGCGCAATCGGATCGAGCGCCTCGGTTTCGACCTTGCCGTTGTTCACGAGACCATCCCGGAGGTGGAACATCAGAACCTCGCCGACGATCAGCCGGCTGCGGGCCTCACCGAATTCGAGACATTGGCGAAACCGGCATTCCATGGCAACCGGCGGCGCGGCGAGCCGCGGCACCTTGATGCGTTCGCTCGGCACGGTCTCGAGCTTGAGCAGTTCGACCTCACTCACCTCGGGCGGATGCTCGACCGAACTCTCATGCAGCGCCGTCATCAGCGGCGTGTCGGCGATGTGGATGACGTATTCTTCGGTATCTAGAATATTATGCGCGGTGTCCTTGTAGACGCCGGCCTTGCGGCCAACGCTGATGGCGAGCATCGGCGGTTTCTGCGAGACAAAGGTGAAGGCGCTGAAGGGGGCGAGATTGAGCACACCTTTGCGCGACATGCTGGTCACCCAGGCGATCGGCCGTGGCACGACGATCCCGGTCATCAGCCGATAGATGCGCTCGGCGCCGAGTTCTGAGGGGTCAATCTGCATGCTGCCTCGAAGCTTGACTGGCCTGCGCACCGGCCTCAATCGGCCCGGATGTTCGCCTTGCGGACGATGGGAATCCATTTGGCGTCTTCGCGCGTCAGATAGGCCGTGAACTCCGCAGGCGACATTGTGACGGCCTCGGCGCCGAGCTTGTCGAATTTCGCGACGACCGCGGGATCCTTCAGGATCTCCGCCATGGTGTCGTGCAGCTTCGTTACGATCGCGTCCGGCGTACCGGCCGGCGCGAACAGGCCGGTGAAGGTCTGCGCGTCGAAATCCTTGTAGCCGAGCTCGGCGAAGGTCGGCACGTCGGGCATCGAGGCCAAGCGATGTCCGCTGGTGACTGCAAGCACACGAACCGCGCCGCTCTTGACGAAGGGCAGCGCGACGGAAACCTGGTCGAACGCGAACTGCACCTGCCCACCGATGAGATCATTGGTCGCCGGCGCATTGCCGCGGTAATGCACTGTGACCCATTGCAGGCCGAGTTCCGATTGCGCCAGTTCGCTGAGCAAATGATTGGTCGTCCCCGCCCCCGGCGAGGCCATCGTGAGTTTGCCCGGCTCGCGGCGCGCCAGGTCAAGAAACTCCTTCAACGTCTTTGCCTGAACGGATGGATGAACCTCGAGCACCAAGGGCGTCATCGAGATGGTCGTGATCGGGAGGAAATCCCGTTTCCAGACATAGGCCTCGCGCTTATTGATCTCGGGAGCGAACAGCACCGGGCCGTTGGCGCCGATGAACAGCGTGTAGCCATCCTTCGCCGATTTCGCGAACGCCTCGCCCGCGACCAGGCCACCGGCGCCGGACTTGTTCTCCACGATGAAGGCCTGCCCGAGCCGTTGCTGCAGCTTGTCAGCCACGATGCGGGCAGCGCTGTCGACATTGCCGCCGGCGGGATATGGCACGATCAAGCGGACATTGCGCTCCGGCCATGTCTGGGCTGCGACCGGTCCAATGACCATCACCGCGATGGCCGCAACCGCAACAGCGAGAAACCTCATGTGACATCCTCCCAAAGCGGCGGCGGATGAGGTCTCCACCCTGTTCTTGTTGAGTGTCCGATCGGGGTCGTCTAGGCGACGCCTCGATGAGATGCGAGATCATCCGGCGAGCGGGCTTTACTTGTCGACGGCTTTGCGCCAATTCTGTCCACATTATGGACAGCAAACCGTGACCACGGAACCGAGGCAAGGTGCCCAGGCGATCCGGCGCGCGTTGATGGTCTTGCGCATCCTCGCCGCTGGCAGGGAGACCGGAGTACCGCTTACCGAAGTGGTGCAGGCGACCGGGCTGACGCGGCCGACGGTGCACCGGATCGTTCACGTGCTGATCGAGGAAGGCATCGTCGAACGGCACGAGAAGACCGGCCGCTATGCGATCGGCGGACAGGTGCCGGAATTGGCGCTGGCGCGCCCCTCGCGTTCGCCGCTGCTTGCCGCGGCGGACAATATCCTGGCGCGAACCTCGCAGCGGGTCGGCGACACGTTGTTCCTGACGGTACGTACCGGCAATGATACGCTGTGCATCGATCGCAGGATCGGCTCCTATCCGATCCAGGTGTTGTCGATCGAAGTCGGCGCCAGACGTCCGCTCGGCGTCAGCAGTGCAGGTGTTGCGATTCTTGCCGCGATGCCGACGCCCGACGCACGCAAGATCGTGACTGCCAATGAAGTGCGGTTTGCCGGTTATCGCACCAGCGTGGCGACGGTGCTTTCACAAATCGCCTTGGCCAAGCGCAGAGGCTATAATCTGCGCGAGGCCGGTCTGGTGCAGGGAACGAAATCGCTGTCCACCTGGATCAAGACCCCCGATCGCCGGCCGGCCGCGGCGATCACCGTATCAGCCGTTCGCACCAGACTCGGACCGCGCCGAGAGCAAGAGGTCGCCGAGATTTTGCTAGAGGCTGCCCTCGCGATCGAGAAGAAAATTGAGTCTCTCCCTTAGAGC
>NZ_PSRR01000028.1 GCF_004296405.1 Bradyrhizobium sp. Leo170 | reverse complement strand
CCACAGCAATGTCCCGCTAAACCTTTGACGAAACGGGCGAACAATGGTTGATCTGAGCCTGGGACGCCAGGCTTGAGACACTCGACTTGGGCCAACACAACATCGCGGGAATGCGGGAGCGAGACATGAATGGTGCGGAAAGTCTGGTGCGGACATTGGTCGCGGGCGGCGTCGACGTCTGCTTCACCAACCCCGGCACCTCGGAGATGCATTTCGTCGCCGCGCTGGATAGGGTCGAGGGCATGCGCTGCGTGCTCGGCCTGTTCGAGGGCGTGGTGACGGGGGCGGCCGACGGTTATTTCCGTATCAAGGAAACACCCGCTTCGACGCTGCTGCATCTGGGCCCCGGTCTCGCCAACGGCCTTGCCAACCTGCACAACGCCAAGAAGGCGAATTCCGGCATCGTCAACATCGTCGGCCAGCACGCGACCTACCACATCGCCTATAACGCGCCGCTGACCTCCGACATCGAGGGCCTGGCGCGGCCGATGTCGGCCTGGGTCAGGACCTCGCCGGATGCCAAGTCGGTCGCCGCCGATGGCGCTGCCGCGATTGCCGCTGCCAAGAGCACGCCGCCGCAGATCGCGACCCTGATCCTGCCGGCCGACACCGCCTGGAACGAGGCCGACGGCATCGCGCAGGTCCCGGCGGAAAGCCAGCGGCCGAACTATTCGGCGCAGGCGGTGGAAGCGGCGGCCAAGGTGCTGCGCGAAGGTGGCACGCAGAACCTGTTGCTATTGACCGGCAGCGCGCTGACCGAGCATGGGCTGGCGCTGGCGCAGCAGATCGCCGGCAAGACCGGCTGCAAGGTGATGGGCCAGACCTACAATCCGAAGATGGCCCGCGGCAGAGGCCGCTTCCTGATCGATCGCATTCCTTACGTGATCGAGCAGGCGCTGCCGATCCTCAAGGACTTCAAGAACATCATGCTGGTCGAGGCCAACGACCCCGTCGCCTTCTTCGCCTACCCGAACAAGCCGAGCTTGTTGAAGCCGGAGGGTTGCGAGGTGCATCGCATGACCTCGGGCGGCGAGAATTCGGTGGCGGCGCTGGAGGCGCTCGCCGGCGCACTCGGGGCCAAGCCGCAGGACGTCAAGCCGCAGAAGCTCGTCGAGCTTGCGAAGCCGACCGGTGCGCTGACGTTTGCCTCGATCGCGCAGGCGATCGCGTGCGCAATTCCGGAGAACGCAATCGTGGTCGATGAATCCATCACCACCGGCCGCGGCTTCTTCCCGCCGACGGCGGCCGCAGCGCCCCATGACTGGCTGCAGAACATGGGCGGCTCGATCGGCTTCTCGCCGCCGGTTGCGACCGGCGCCGCGGTGGCCGCTCCCGATCGCAAGGTGATCTGCATGGTCGGTGACGGCTCTTCGATGTACACGATCCAGGCGCTGTGGACGCAGGCGCGCGAGAACCTCAACGTCGTCACCATCGTGTTCGCCAATCGCATCTATCAGATCCTGCGCGGCGAGTTCGATGGCGTCGGCGCCGGCGAGCCGGGCAAGCGGGCGCAGGACATGCTGAAGATCGACCGGCCGACCATCGACTTCGTCTCGCTCGCCAAGGGCATGGGCGTGCCGGGCCGCGCGGTCGCGACTGCTGAGGAGTTCAACAAGGCGCTCGCGGAGGCGATCGCCGAGCCGGGACCGAGGCTGATCGAGGTGCAGATGTAAGGGGGCTGCTCGCGATTTGCCCTATGCCGCGATATCCGGGAAGCAGAACTCGCAGATCAGCCCCTCCGGCTCCCACTGCCGGGTGATGGTGCCGCTCAACGTGCGAACCACGCCGTCGACGGCGCCGACGCCAAATCCGGTCCGCGTGGGCGCGGCCACCTTGGGACCGCCGCTCTCCTGCCAGCGCAGGGAAAGGTTGGCGTTATCGGTCCGCCAACTGACGGCGATCTTTCCCGAGGGGCTGGAGAGCGAGCCATATTTGGCGGCGTTGGTGGCGAGCTCATGCACGGAGACCGCGATCGCCTGCGCCAGCGTGGCCGTCAGCCTCAAATCGCCGCCGTCGATCGCGACCCGCCTCGAGTCGTGTACCGCATAGGGCTTGAGCTCCTGTTCGATGATCGCGCGGATGTTGGCGCCGGTCCAGCGTGAGACCGAGAACAGCCGCTGCACATTGGCGAGCACGCTGAGGCGCCCCTGGAAGGCCGCCTGGAACTCCTGCGCGGTATCGGCCTTGGTCAGGCGCAGGATCGCCTGGATCACCGCCAGCAGATTGTTGGCGCGATGATCGACCTCCCAGGCGAGCCGCATCATGCGCTCCTCGGCCTGCTTGCGCATGGTGGTATCGACCAGCATGTTGACGGCGCCGATCAGCCGCCCCTCAGCGTCGCGCAAGGGTGTAGGATAGGGCATGAAGCAGATGCGCGAGCCGTCGGGCCGCTCGGCGATTGCTTCCATGTTGCGGACCGGGCGGTTCTCACGAAGCGCGACCGCCATCGGACACTCCCCATGCGGAAGCGGCGTGCCGTCCGGGCGGAACAGCTTCCAGCTCACGCACCACATGTCGCCGATGGCAGGCACATGTCCGGCAAACTCGATGCAGGCCTCGTTGAAGAAGGTGATGCGGCCTTCCGCATCCGTCGTGTAGATCGCGGCGGGCAGCGCCTGAAGCACATCGCGAAACTGCTGCTCGTCGGTGTCGGCGCTGATGGCGGTGTGATGCGCCAGGATCTTTTCGATCTCTGCTTCTTCTTCCGAATCGTCAAAGAGGTTCAGCATCACACGTCCATGCCCGCAGGTCTTCAGCCGGTAATTCGACACCAAGGGAAATGTTCCTCCCGGTGCGTGCAGTGGCCTGCAAATTCAGTGGAAATCCGGACGGAAGGACGGTGAGCACAGCGACGAGGGCACATCAAAAAAGGCCGCCCCGAAGGACGGCCTTGATCCCCATGAATCCTGTCTTACTGATGCATCGTGTCTTCGCCGGATTTCTTCGACGACTTCTTCGCCACCTTCTTCGAGCTCTTCTTCGGCGCCATTTTCGACGCATCATCCTTGCTCGCATTGTCGCTCTGTGCCGCTTGGCCAGTCGCGCCGCCGGCCTTGTCGGTGGTCTGTGCTGAAGCGGCCGACGAAATGAACGCCAGTGCGGTGGCGGCGATAATCAGTCTACGCATAGGATGGTTCTCCCAAGTTGGCCCCCGGTCTTCAACGGAACCGCGATGCGTCCGGTTCCGTTGCCGCGATCAGCAGTCCGTGAGCGGCGCGTGAACTCGACGCTGGAAGGCGCGAGGCTGGAACCCGCGGTGCCTGCCGGACGTTCTGGCTCCGGCAGCCGGCCAGTCGATCACTCTTCTCGGTACCTCGCTGGAAGTGACGGCCGGCCGCAACGTCTTCCAGTCCGATCCGGGGACGCTGGTCAATGGTCCGTTTTCCAGCGTCGGCCCGCTGGTCGCGGGGGATCTGCGTCCCGGTGCCGATATTGTCCTGCAGGCCGGCGTTGGATCGAGCGGTCCGGACTACGCTGCTCTTGCAGCGCGCTATCTCGATCCGGCCAACCTCGCGCAGCCCGGTGTCCCTCTGGCCGATCAACCCGGCAAGGTCGCGAAGATCTACGAAGCCGAATTGAGCACATGGCTCAAGGGTCGGTTCGGCTTCCAGGGCACGGTCGAGCAGGCGATCGCTTTTTTCGATGCGCTTCCGGTCGAACAACGCGCGATCTTCCTGCGCCAGGTCCACTTCGCCGAGCTGCGCGAAGGCGGCCGCGAATACAACGATCCGAACAGCATGCGCTTCAACTCCTATCTGCGCGGCCGCGAGGCGATCGCCATGCTGTTCCCCGAGACGGACGCCAATGGCAATCCGACCGAGCGCAAGGGGGACATCACCATCTTCGGAGGGTCGAGTATCCGCACCAACTTCGGCGGCAACATCCAGATGCTCGCGCCGAACGGGCAGATCATCGTCGGCGTGGAAGGCACGGTGCCGCCGTCAAGTGCGGGTATCATCACGCAGGGTGAGGGCGACATTCAGATGTATTCCAAGGGCAGCGTGCTGCTCGGCCTGTCGCGCATCATGACCACCTTCGGCGGAGATATCTTGATCTGGTCGGCGGAAGGCGACATCAACGCCGGCCGCGGCGCAAAGAGCACGATCGTCTACACGCCGGCAAGGCGCGTCTATGACGATTATGGCGGCGTGACCCTGTCGCCGAATGTGCCGTCCTCAGGTGCGGGCATCGCGACCCTCAACCGATCCCGGGCATTCCTGCGGGCAATGTCGATCTGATCGCACCGCTCGGCACGATCGATGCGGGCGAGGCGGGCATCCGCTCCTCGGGTAACGTCAACCTCGCGGCGCTGCAGATCCTCAGCGCCGCCAATATCCAGGCGCAGGGCAATACGACCGGTGTGCCCACAATCCACGCCCCGAACATCGGCGGTCTCACCGAGGCGTCGAACACCGCCGGCGCCGCCCAACAGGTGGCGAAACCGGCCCAGACCGGAACCGCAGAACAGCCCTCGATCATCATCGTCGAATTCCTCGGCTTCGGCGGCGGTGATGGTGTTGCGCCGAATAGCAATGACGACGAGCGTTCGCGCAAAATGCAGGGGCGGCAGACATACAACACAAACGGAGCGGTGCAGGTCTTGGGTCACGGTGACTTGACCGATCAGGAGAAAGAGGTCCTGAATGATGAGGAGAAGCGGAAACTTTAGCGCCCACGGCGGCTGGCGCGATGGGCTGCTTGCGGCTACTTGGCTGGGTTCGTCATCGACATGGCTACCGGCCGTCCTTCGGGGTGGACACCTGAGCGATCGTCTCGTCGCTCAGGGGATGCAAATATGGTTCATTGCAGGGAGCAGTGGATTAAAACGGTTTTCAAACGGCTCTGACGAACCGGGATGTTTGGGTTCGACGAATTGCGAACGTCTATGCCGGCGCGCCACCATGCAGCTTTCCCCCATTCCGCTGCTAGACCAGCGGCACATCGCGTAGACTATCGCTTCTTCGGCTTGTCTACGCCGTTGGTGCTCTGCAACAGCAATCGTATGCGTACATCAGTTTCCTTGAAATTGTCTTCAGCCGCACGGGCGGCGGCCTTGGCGTCACGTCGTTCGATCGCCTCGATCAACCCGTCATGGAAATGCAGCATGCTCTTGAGCTGACCCTGTCCGAGGATCAGCGTGACGTTATTGGCAAAGGAGTCCTGCACGCTGAAAAAGGTTTCCAGGAAAAAACGATTATGCGCGGCCTTCACGATCGCGGCGTGGAAGAGGAAATCGAGCCGCGCAAACTCATCAGCACTGTCGCGCTTCACCGCGAGTTCGCAATCGCGCCACGCCGCCTTGATGTTTGCCAACTGTTCGGCGGTTCGGCGCTCTGCCGCCAGACGTGCTGAGGGAATCTCGATCGCGCGACGAAACTCATAGAGCTGCACCAAGGCTTCCGGGCTTTGTGGGTATTTAATCCTAGGCGGGGTCATCCGCTGTTCGATGACAAAGGTGCCCAGCCCACTGCGGGATTCGACAAGGCCGAGATGCTCAAGCACACGCAGCGCTTCGCGTACCGTGGAGCGGCCAACTCCCAGTTGCCGGCTAAGTTCCTGCTCGGAAGGAAGCTTGCTCCCGACGCTCCAGGCCTCGGTCAGCATCGTGCGTATCGCGGCGATGACTTCATCTACCAGCGACACTTTTGTCACGCGGGGAAGTGCTTTTTGAGTTTTCAAGTCCATCGCCCGCTACCTGCCCTCTGGTGCTCAATAAGACCTCTACAAAAGCGGACCGATCCTCGCAAGATAATCCGGCTACCTGATATCAGGTGACCTACTTGTCAGACAGCCTGATATGTGGTTTGGTTCCTGCCCATGACAGATCCAAGTCCGGCTCGAGAGCCATTCAGAAAAGATGAGGTTTGAAATGGCGAAAGAACTTTTCCAGGGAGTCCTTGCCTTTCCTGTCACTCCTTTCGACGAGTCAGGCGAACGTATCGATTTGCGCTCATACGAGCGGTTGCTGAACCACGTGATCGAGGGAGGCGTGCATGCCGTAATTCCTCTCGGCAGCACCGGTGAATTTGCCTATCTCAGCACTCCTGAACGCCAGCAACTCGCCGAGGCGACCGTGTCGATCACGAAAGGCCGCATCCCTGCGGTGATCGGAATCTCCGCTATCACCACGAAAGAGACGATCGGCCTGGCCGAGCATGCCGAGGCCAGTAGGGCTGACGGCGTGATGATCAGCATCCCAACGTACTATGCTTTGGGGGCCGACGAGGTCGTCGCACACGTGGAGAAGGTCGCTCGGTCCGTCAAGCTGCCGGTAATGCTGTATAACAACCCGTTCACGTCGCAGGTTGATCTGACCGGCGATACGATCGCTCGCATGGTCCACATCGAAAACCTTGTCGCGATCAAGGAAGCGACCATGGACGTGAACCGTATTTCGCTGCTGAAGTCTAGGTTCGGCAATCGCTTCGAGGTGCTTGGCGGCGGCTTTGATCCATATGCTTTTCCCGCCTTCTGCCTGGGTGTGCGCGGATGGACAACCGGCATGGCAAACATAGTGCCATCCCGCTGCGTAGCACTTCATCGCACAGTGGTCGTCGAATCGAACCTGGTCGAAGGCAGGAAGCAGCATGAGAAGCTGTTACCGTTGGCCAATCTCCTTGTCGAACTCGGCCTATCGAAGGCCGTCAAGGCCGCGCTCCACGTGCTGGGACTGAGTGTCGGACCGGCCAGAAATCCCCTAGGACGACTGTCGGTTGAAAACGAGAAGCGGCTGGCGGCGGTCCTTGTCGACCTCGGCGTTCTCTAGACGGTCCTCCATCGACGCTGTGGTCAAGGCGTCTGGCTGGAGAAAAGGGCTCGCCTTGCTCCACAGGTATCAAGGCAACATTGGCGGGTCGTTTCGTTGGCGCTCACGTTGGGCGGCTGCTTGCTGAGCCGCTGGAACGGCGCATTGAGTACCCAGGCCACACTTCGTCGACACTCGGCTGGAACGTCCAACCTTTTCAGCCCTGAGCCTTGATCAGCGCAGGCGTAGAGCATTGACGCAGTGGCGAGCTGATCCCGAGGCGTTCAGGAGAAACTCCAGTTCAGAGCATTGATTGAGGAGCACTAAGGACGTCACAAAAAGAAGCAGCTTAAAGGAGTCAGCGCATTTCCACAAATGGCGATCCGGCTTCCTTTGGGAGCGAGCATCCGACTTCGAAGCGTCAACAAAGCCAAGACCACAGTGCGGGCTTTTGATGGATGCGCCAAAACCAAAATCCAATGGGAGGATTGATATGTCGACAGTTACGATTGAAAGTGAGGTTGTGGACGGCGCCGACGCAACGAAGGCGCTTGCGTCGAGCTTAGCGGGGACTATCGTCGAATGGTATGAGTTTTTCGTCTATGGAATCGCGGCCGCTCTGGTTTTTGGACGGCTCTTCTTTCCTTCTTTTGATCCGCTTGTCGGCACGTTGCTGTCGCTGTCCACTTTCGCGGTTGCTTTTATTGCGCGCCCCATTGGGGCGGCCGTATTTGGTCATCTCGGGGATCGGATCGGGCGCAAGTCCTCCTTGATCATCACCTTGTCTTTGATGGGTGGCGCGACATTCCTGATCGGGCTCCTGCCGACTTATGATGCAATCGGGATCTGGGCACCGGTAACGCTCGTCGTTGTCCGCATTGTTCAAGGCTTTTCCTTGGGCGGAGAGTACAGCGGGGCCGTGCTGATCAGTGTGGAGCACGCCGGCCCCGGGCGACGCGGCCTGTTTGGGAGTATCGTCAACACGGGATCGGCATTCGGCCTCATTCTTGCGAATCTGGCCTTCTTGGCCCTGAGCGCTCTGGATGAGTCTCAGTTCCTGTCCTGGGGTTGGCGAATTCCATTTGTTCTGAGCGCAATTCTGGTTGTGGTTGGAATGGTGATCCGCGCGCGTGTCTCCGAGAGCCCTGACTTCGAAGAAGTTAAGAGCAGGGCGCACCTCGTGAAGACGCCCCTCCTGGAGACGTTTAAGGATTACAAGGGGCGGCTAATCCTTCTCGCATTGGCATACGTCGGTGCCGGTACGTTCTTTTATACGGCTTCTGTCTTTTCCCTCTCCTATGCCCAACATCTGGGCGTCCCGCGTGGAGAAATGCTCATCCTGGTGATGGGTGCCTTCCTTTTCCTTGCAGTAGCCATGGTGTTCTTCGGCTGGCTTTCTGACAGGATCAATCGCAAGATGATCTTCGTCGCAGGCGCAGCCGTCATGACCGTGGCGCCATTCATTTGGTTCTCGCTCCTGGAGACCAGGAGCTTCAGCCTGATGCTGCTCGGCTTCATCATCATGTTCGTTCCGTTTGCCGCAAACTACGGCGTGATGCCCACATTCTATACCGAGGTATTTCCGCTCAAGGTTCGCTATACCGGGATGGCCATCGGATACACCTTGGGCACGATCTTCGGCAGTGCGACGGCGCCTCTGATGGGGACCTACTTGTTGGGCGCAACGGGGAACTGGTACGCGATCGCGGCCTTCATGGGTGGGGCCTCCCTGATATCTGCGGTCGCGGGCACTCTCCTCTACGTCGTGCCAGAGGATCCCGATGCGGCAAATACTCTCAGCCGAGTGGGGCAGGAGCGCTAGTCGTATGGCGTCGTTGGTTCGAACACCGTGTCGGGGAAACGTGGGTCCGGATCCGCATGATGCGGCCCACGTCCATCGCGGCAACTGATCGTCCGCACCCTTCGAGCATCAGCGCCGGAAGGAGATCATTCCCGCGCCTGTAGCCGGCACGATGGGAAAGATTTTCCGGCCGGCCTGAGCGCTCTCCCATGATGTCGCTTGCGGCGGGAAGGCGTTTAACCTCCTTCGGAAGTCGATGAATCGAGTCGAAACTGGGACTGCTTCACTGGCGCGTGCCGACGGGCAGTTATTGCGTCTTGTGTTCCTCGAGCTTTATGACTCCGGTACCCAATGGCATGGGTACGGTCGCCGAGACTAACATGACCATTGAGGTGCCCCTCACCGGAGCCAGGCGAACTTCGATACCCTGGTTGGCGACCATGAATTTTGTCATCGACGAATTTGGGTCGTGACCCGCGAGAGGGACGAACCGCGCGGAGCATACGGCCGCGGGACCGGAATAGCCTCGGGTCTTGAGTTGCTCCGTCCTGAGGTAAGAGAGGGTTATATCCGCCCGGAAAACACCGTTGAACACGCGCAAGGTTCGGTTGCAGGAGGAGGGGCCCACTCCATCGTCACCGGGCGGAACAGTCAGTATGAGTGCGCTAACGGGATCGACCACATTTTGCTTGTATTCTTCCTTCAAAGGAACCAGTGCCGCGCTATCTTCGATCGGTGGATCAATCTCGGTGGTTTGCGCGTTGCCGCCCTTGAGCGACACCCGTATGCTTTGCGCTCTGCCGGTCCCGACTTGGCTGGTCGTGAAGTGCGAGGGAAGAAGGGCTCCTTCGCGGACAAGCCCATTCGCCTTCATGTTGATCTTATACGACATAGCGACTCTCGCGGCGCCCGTTAGCTGGGCATCAAGGTCAGCTTGGTAGGATGACGCGCCAATGTCGTTCGCCGTCTTAACCTCGCCGACCCGAACCCCCAGATAAGCCAGCGAATACCGCGCATAGACCGTCGCAGCCATGGCCGATTGAGGGATTGGCCCTGATACCGCAACGGCCATAAGCGCCGCGATCGTTCGCCTGGCTGGTTTCCCTGCCCAATCGATCATTGTTCGACCTCTTTCTGCGAGCGCGCCAGCGCCGCGTAGTAACTTGGTTCCTTGCCTCGGCCTTGCATTCAAAGTTCGTTCCGGTCGAAGGAGGCTGCCATCCGGATTCAACTTTGTCCGATCTGAGGCGCAAATAGCGCTAAGCCGGGCGCCACCAAGTGCCGAGAGTGGAGGTGTTGTGAATTCGCCTCGGCACGGCGGCAAGTTGGTGACCCGCGTCGCTCTCACAGCCGCGGGGGTCGACTGATCCACGATGGGCTCGAAGCAATCGCATGGCATTCCCCCGGAACAATAGACGGAATGATCGATCTATTATCGAGGACGAATTTTAGCGTCAAGAGAATTAGACCGGTCGCTCTATTTAAGGGGGCTGAGTCCAACTCGAAAGCGACTAAAGATATTGTGTACGCGCCAAATGGCCGCATAAAAGCTCAACCTCTGGGCTTGTTGTTGCACTGAGTGCGATATAAACTTTACACTTGGTGCAATTATTTAGCCGCTCCGCCGCGGGCCGGGGCGGAGGCAAGGAGCGCGGTGATGAAGCTCAACGTCAATGGAAACGACCGGAACTTCGACGGCGATGTCCGCATGCCGTTGCTCTGGGCCATCCGCGATCATCTCGGGTTGACCGGGACGAAGTACGGTTGCGGCGTCGCCCAATGCGGAGCCTGTACGGTTCATGCGGACGGGCAGGCTCTGCGTTCGTGCTCGATTTCCGTAGCCGACGCGCAAGGCATGAGGATCAGGACGATCGAGGGATTGGGTGCAGACCATCGCCTGCTTGCCGCTTGGGTCAAGCACGACGTTCCGCAATGCGGCTACTGCCAGTCCGGCCAGATCATGCAAGCCGCCGCGCTGCTTGAAGCGATCCCTAAGCCCACCGACGCCGACATCGATGGTGCCATGAGTGGAAACATCTGCCGATGTGGGACCTATCAGCGCATCAGAGCGGCGATCAAGGATGCGGCAGGAGTCGCGTGATGTCCGAACGTAAATCCGAAGAACGGTCGTCGCGATCGCCCGTGCTCACCCGCCGGCGTCTGGTCTTGGGCGGCAGCCTGCTGGGCGGGGCGCTAGTGGTCGGTTACACGGCAAGAAACATAGGAGCCGTCGCGTCTGGCGCGCTGAGCATCGGCGCGCAAAGCCCGGATCCAAGCGCGTTCGGGCCGTTCATCAAGATCGACGAAGCGGGCTGGGTTACCGTCGTCAACAAGCATCAGGAGATGGGGCAGGGCACCCACGCGGGGCTCGCGGCAATCGTCGCGGAAGAGCTTGACGCGGATTGGGAAAAAGTCAGGCTCGAGTCGTCCCCCGCAAATGCCGCCATCTACAAGAACACGGTGATGGGAATCCAGGCTACCGCGGGCTCGAGCGCCATCGCAGGCTCGTGGGACCAGCTTCGCCACGCCGGTGCCGCCGCGCGCGCGATGTTCGTGCAGGCTGCTGCCGGAAAGTGGGGCGTACCCGTCGCCTCGATCAACGTACGAAGCGGCGTCGTATATCACGCCGGTTCGGACCGTCAGGAAACTTTCGTTGAGTTGCTCGCTGACGCGGCGAAGGTCACGCCGCCGGCGAATCCGACGCTCAAGGATCCCAAGGACTACAAATTGATCGGAACGGATCTTGTGCGCCGCAAGGATAGCCAATCCAAGAGCAACGGTACTGCGCGTTACACGCAGGACGTCCAGCTTCCGCGCATGCTCACGGCAATGGTTGCCCACCCTCCCCGTTTCGGAGGCAAGCTCGCCAGCTTCGACGCCGGCGCGGCCCGAAGAATACCCGGCGTGGTGGACGTGTTCGAGATCGGGAGCGGCGTGGCGGTGGTTGCGGAAGACACCTGGTCCGCGCGCCGCGGGCGCGACGCGCTCAAGATCACTTGGGACGACACGAAGGCCGAGACGCGTTCATCGCACGAACTGCGGGCTCTCTACCGCGATATCGCCAACGGCAAAACCGATGTGACCGGCGCGGCGTTCCATACCGTCGGCAATGTCGAGCGGGCCTTCGATGGAGAACTTTTCGAGGCGTCGTTCGACTTCCCGTATCTCGCACATGCTGCGATGGAGCCGATGAACTGCGTCGCGCGGGTCGACGGGCGCAAGGTGAAGCTGATGTTCGCGTCGCAGCTGCAGACCATGGACCAGATTAATGCCGCGCTGACGGCGATCTCGCTGCCCGGCATGGTCGAGATCGAAACGTTGCCGGCGGGCGGATCGTTTGGACGCCGGGGCATCATGACATCCGACTACGTTGTCGAATGCGTCAACATCGCCCGTCACGTGGGTGGCGGCAGGCCGGTCAAGCTCGTCTGGACGCGAGAAGACGACATGACTTCAGGATACTACCGGCCGATGGTTCACCACAGGATTTCCATCAAGTGCGGCGACGCAGGCCTTCCGGCTGCCTGGCGCCATCACGCCGTGGCGCAGGCGCTGATTCCGTTCGGCGCCAACGAAATCGCTGTCGAGGGCATCAAGAATTCGCCGTACCTTGCCGTCGCGGCCGTGGTCGATGGCAAGGTTTTCACGCCGAAGCTCGCCGTGCCTCCAGCATTCTGGCGCTCGGTCGGCAACTCTCACACGGCCATGGTCCTCGAACATACAGTCGACCAGCTCGCGCGTCGGGCCAAACGCGATCCGGCCGAGTACCGCCGCGCAATCTATGCGAAGGCAGGCGATGTCCGTCGGCTCGCCGTATTGGAGCTCGTCTGCAAGAAGGCAGGTTGGGCCGGCCCGATCGAAGCCGGGTGGGCACGCGGGCTCGCCGTTCACGAATGCTTCGGTACCGTCGTCGCCCAGGTGGCCGAAGTATCCATGCGCGGAGGAATCCCGAAAGTGCGCCGCGTGGTCTGCGCGGTTGATTGCGGCGTCGCCGTAGCTCCGAACCAGATTGCCGCGCAGATGGAGGGTGGGGTCTGCTTCGGACTAAGTGCCGCGCTCTACGGCCGCATAACGCTTGATCGCGGCGTTCCGCAGGAAACGAACTTCGACGGTTACAGGGTTCTTCGCATGGACGAGGCGCCTTCCGTCGAAACCTACATCGTGCCTTCGCGGAGGAACCCGACGGGTGTGGGCGAACCCGGTGTGCCATTGATCGCTCCCGCCGTGGCCAACGCGATTCTGAGCCTCACCGGAAGGGCGACGACCGGTCTTCCGTTCGTCACGTGATCTTGGGAGCGAAATCGTCCCTCAGCAATACCTTTGAACCGAACGTCTGCCTCGAACCGCTTCGTCGAGAGCCACACATCTCGCACGATTTCCTCTCATTTATCGAAGGAGAGTTGCCATGAAGTTCGACCGTCGGAGTCTCATTCGTTGCCTTGCGGCGGCTGTCCTCAATCTTCAGTCGATCGCAGTTGCGCACGGGGAATCGTCAGCGACCCGCGGGGACCATCAGTCGGTTTCCCTCGAATCGGAGGGCGACATCCGCGGGGTCCTGGTGACGATGGTGCGCTCGTGACGGCCGGTCGTCTTCAGCGGGGCCACCTCCGGGGTACGTTGCGGACCGGCTTGGTGGCCGCTGCGGACCACATCGAAGCACAGACGAACCTCGGCCCGATGAAGACAGCTTCGATCGACTTGGCGCTTAACCTGCTGGATGCCGATAGCGTCTCCGGCAAGTTGGATGATCTAAAGAATAGATTTCCCATTGTCGTGACCCTCCTCGAGAGGCACGGGGCACCCTTGCCGACGTTGCGTCAGTTCGGATCGATGTGCCGTAGGGCAGAGAACTACGAACTAGCCATGGAGGCGTTCGTCGCGGCCCTTTCCCTGGCGCCGACCGACGTCCGGCTGTGGCGCGACCTTTCGAGCATCTACGAATGCCTCTCCCGCGACGAGCTGGCCGAGACCTGCCTGCGCAAAGCGTTGGAGCTGGAGATCGTCCACGCCGACACCTGGCTCCGACTGGCGATTCTCACCGGCAGGAGAGAGGCGACGCCGAAGAGTCGGAAAAAGCTTTCCTCTCCGCGCTCGCTCTCGATCCGAGCCTTGCGGAAGCCAGCTTCGGCTTGGGCGCGCTCTATCTGAAGGTTGGTCGCTACGAAGACGCGGCCGAGCACTTCCGCAACGGAATCGAGCACGGGGACGCGAGCGGATACGTCGGCCTGGGGCGTGCCACCTACATGCTCGCGGAATTTACGAAATGCGCCGAAGCCTTCGAGAAGGCGGCGGCATTCGGTCCGCTCGACGCGGACGACTTCCGGCAATACGCCCGGGCGCGGAGCTATGCCGCGTTCTCGTCGGCAATGCCGAGCAAGGCGTGACCGCCTGTACGACCTTGGCAGGCGTCGTCGTGGAACGAATCGAGGATACTAACACTGCGAGCCACCGCGAACCCGGATGCAACGGCCGCCCAAATCGCCGGGGCTGCCGAGCGCTCAAAAGCCTCGTCGGCGTCTTGAGATACTGATTGCGTCCGCTGCAAAGCAGCGCTGTGACTCCAGTGGATTGACGTTCGGCGAGAAGGCGAATTTGCCCGGACTCCCGCACTCGCTTCGCAAGGTCGTGCATACAGACTCTGCTATTGTCCGCGGCTTGCTCTTCGCATCCTGACGGCCTATCCCAGCAGCGAAGACCGGCCGTTGTCTGAAGAAGGAAACCATGCGCTCTTGACCTTACTGGACAGAGAATCGCACTATGCGCAAGAATCCATTATTGCACTCGATGAAGGTCACCAAGGGCTGAAATTCATGCGACAATAGGTCATGAAGAACACATCTCCGAAGGAAGAGGGGGTTCGCGAACGCAAAAGGCGCGAAACCCTGCAACGCATAGCCGAAACGGGTCTGCAACTGTTTGTGAAGCACGGCTACGACGCGACCACTCTCGAGACAATCGCGGAAGCTTCGGGAATTTCGCGAAGGACCTTCTTCTACTACTTCAAGTCCAAGGAGGAGATTGTGCTCGCTTGGCAGCGGGGACTGGCGGAGGCGCTCAGGAGCGTGGTTTTGGAACAGTCCACCAAGCAGCCCCCGCTTGAAGCAGTGAAGAATGCTCTATTGAAACTCACGGCGCGTTATCACTCCGACAAGAGCATCATGATCGACAAGCTGATGCGCTCGAACGAAGCATTGGCGGCCCGGACCCACGCCAAATATGTCGAGAGCGAGCAGGCCGTATTCGAGGCGCTCTGCATTATGTGGCCGGAACCGAAGCGACAGAAGGCGCTGCGCGCGGTCGCCATGATGTCGATCGGCGCGATGCGTCTGGCGCTCGAAGCGTGGGGCGCCGAGGAGGGAAAACGCCCTCTCTCGGCCTATCTCCGCGATTCGTTCGCGAACTTGAAGGCCGAGCTCTAAGCTTCCGCGCTGAGAGGTCGGCTCTTCCGATGATGCTATTCCGAGCCCGAGGCGGGAATGCCGCCAGGTACCGGGATCTTTCGTCGTCCGGCGCCGCTGTCAGGATTTCGAGCCCGACGCCGCCGACGCCCTTCTGAAAACGACAGTTCTGCCGAGAAGCGAAACTCCCACGTAGCCGCGCAGCCGGAGTTCGCCTTCGGCGACTTCCGCGTCGCAGTTGTAACTTTGTCCCGAACGGCCGTCATACAGCGTACCTCCGGTATACTTCCCGTCCTTCCACGTAAGTCCCTTGATCAACACAATTCCCTTCAGAGATCTCGACCGTAGCGACGGATCGGGATTGTGGGCGTCGAGCTTGAACGTCTTACCGTCGGCCTCGACGACTTTGTCGCCCCAGAGCAGGCGCGCATTGTATTCCGGGCCGGCATTGAACATGTCGATCTTGAGGTTGTCGGATTCCCATATGCCGACGATATCATCGGGCTTCTTGCTTTGGGCCAAGGCACCGGTGGTGCCCGCGATGAGCATCAAGACGATTCCGGCTGCGGCTAACGCTTTCCAACTCGGCATTGCAGATCCTTTCGAAAAACTCGCACTGGGTGTAGTTAATGTATTACACTGAGTGTAATTATTCAAGCGCCCCTCGGGGTGAGCAGTTGCGCGGCCGCTCTCCGGATATTAAATAGATCGAGTGATCGATCTAATATAGGCAGCAGTTCAAAAAGGAATCGATATGGCAAAGTGGACTACGGCCGACATGCCATCACTGCATGGCCGATCCGTCATCGTAACCGGCACGGGAGGGCTCGGCTTCGAAGACGCTCTGGCGCTTGCTTGCGCCGGTGCGGAGGTCATCGTGGCCGGGCGCAACCCTGCCAAGGGTGCGGAGGCATTGGCCCGCATCCGCGAGGCAGTGCCGCAGGCGAATGCTGGCTTCGAGGAGTTAGACCTTGCGAGTCTGGCCTCGATCGCCGCCTTTAGCGAGCGGCTGCGCGGCACGCGTGCCAGCCTCGACGTGCTCATCAACAACGCCGGGGTGATGGTCCCGCCGGTTCGGCGCGTGACCTCGGACGGGTTCGAGCTTCAATTCGGGACCAACTATCTCGGCCACTTCGCGCTCACGGCCGGACTGATGCCGTTGCTTCGCAAGGGCCGCGACCCGCGCGTGGTGACGATATCCAGTGTCGCGGCGCGCAATGGCAAGATCGACTTCGACAACCTCCAGGGGGAGCGCGATTACAAGCCGATGGCGATCTACAGCCAGTCGAAGCTGGCCGACTTGATGTTCGCGCTTGAGCTTCAGCGCCGCAGTGATCGCGGCCGCTGGGGTGTCGCCAGCCTCGCGGCCCATCCCGGCGTCTCGCGCACCGATTTGCTGCCCAATGGCGCCGGGCGAAGCAGCATCGTCGGTCTTACGCGGCGGCTTTTCTGGTTCATGTTCCAGCCGGCTGCGCAAGGCGCGCTGCCGACCCTCTTCGCCGCCACCTCGCCCGACGCGCGTCCCGGCACGTACTATGGGCCCGACAAGATGAACGAGATGCGTGGACACCCGGCGGAGGCGAAGCTGCCGCCCCAGGCCAAGGACGCCGAAGTCGCCTTCCGCCTGTGGGAAGTCTCCGAACGGCTCTGCCGCGTCCAGTTCGGGTAGGCCGCGCCATGAGCAAAATGCGTTCCCGCCTCGCTCTAGGCGGCGCGATCCTGACGGCTGGGCTCGCCGGCTGCGGCGAGCGACTTGTCGACGTCAGTCCGTCATTGTCACCGGTGCAGCGTGACGAGGTGCAACGCCAAGCGATCCGGCCGCCGATCGAGCGTGACGCGGACTTCGAGACGGTCGCTGTCGATCCGTTCGATGAAGCGGTGTCCCGACGATCGTGAGTGAACTCGCAACCTTCGTGCCGCACCCCGCAAGTCCAATAGGTCACTGATCGGTGTTCGCCGAATCAGCCTTTGCCGGAATGGGGGGCAAGACCTTTTTTGCGGGTACGTCGTGGCGTACCAGTCTCGGCCCGATCATGGACGCGAGCGGAAAGGTGGTGTTGATTTCGTTGCCTTTTGCGTCGGTGAACGCAGAAGTCCCGTCAATATCGACTTGAATGTGTCTTGAACCTTTTTAACGTCGGATCGCGACGCGCGAAGGGTCATCGCTTTCGCTGCGTCAACAAGGCCGATTACCGCCGTCGCCCCAGCCTCCGGATCCAATTTGGGATCGATTTCGCCTCGCCTTTGTCCGTGACGTAGGACTTCCGCCATCACGCCACGCCTGCTTAGGTCGTATGTCCGCAATATCTTCGCTATTTCGGGGTTGCGCGCACTCTCGGCGAAGACTTCGAACAGAAGCGCGAGTTTGGCCGGTTGGCTCCCTTTCGCCTGTATGTCCATTTCGGAAAGAATCGCATTGATTACCGAGCGATCTCCGCCAACTGCTGCTCTAAAGCGTTCCGCTGCCGTCTGAAGGTATGCCTCTGACAGTGCTCCGATGATCGCTTCCTTGCTCTCGAAATAATGATAGAGGTGCCCAGGGCTGATCTTTGCTTCGGAGCATATTTGGGCCGTGGAGGCTCCCTTGAGTCCGCTCCGCAAAAAGCAGCGCATCGCCGCCGTCAAAATTTCCTGACGCTTATTTTCGTGCTTCACCGGGTCGAGTTTCCGCATAAGTGCCCTATAAGCCGAAGTAATCGCTGTTACAAACGAATTAGAGCGATCAGAACTATTGGAAGATCGAGCTGCTGCCCGGTTTGATGGACATCAGGATTGGGTGTTCATGAAGCCGGAGGTGGGCGATGAAGAGACGGAAGTTCAGTCGCGAGTTCAAGGTCGAAGCGGTCAAGCTGCTCAGGGAACGCGGGGTGTCGGTGGCGCAAGCCAGCCGCGACCTGGACGTTCACACGAATCAGCGAAGGAGCGAGGAGCAGTACGGTTAACTGTCGTCTCGCATGCGTTTACGAATTTCCGCACGAGCGCCCGGCAACTTATGCTTCCTGACTCGCGGTCGATGCGGGTGATGACCAATTCGAAATATTGCGACCTCTGCGCGAGTCCCTATCATTTCGCAAACGCCGATTAGCCACCAGCGCGCCGGCGAGAGCAGTCCAGCCGGTCTGATGTGAGGCGCCAAGGCCCTCGCCGGTATCGCCATGAAAATACTCGTAGAAGAGCAATAAATCGCACCAAGCCCCGCCGCGCCGGAAGCGGGGATTCAATCCGAGCGCTGGTCGCTGGCCCTCTGCGTTCCGGAGGAACAATCTGAGTAGTCGGCGCTCGAGTTCTTCGGCCACTTGCTCGAGGCTTGCCTGCCTGCCTGATCCTGTCGGCAATTCAACGGTGAAGTCTTCCCCAAAGTTGGTATGCAGATGTCGTAGCGACTCGATTGCGAGAAAATTGAGCGGAAACCAGATCGGTCCGCGCCAGTTCGAATTGCCGCCGAACAGTCCGGTCCGAGATTCGCCCGGCTCATAGTCGAGACGAGCGACATGTCCGTCCATGTTGACGATGAGCGGATGTTCGCGGTGGTAACGCGACAGCGATCGCAGCCCGTAAGACGACAGAAACTCCGACTCATCGAGCATACGCGCGAGAATCTGCTTCATGCGCGACTTGCCCACCAGCGAGATCAGCCGAGGGCGTTCATTGGTCGGCGGCATGTGCAGGAATTCTGCAAGGTGCGGCTTGTTCTCGATGTACCAGCGCGTGCGCTGGCGAAACATCGGCAGTCGTTCCCACAGCGCCGCATCGAGCTCTACGGCCGCAAAGATTGGCAACAGTCCCACCATGGAACGCGCGCGCACCGTGAAAGTCGAGCCGTCGCGCTTGCGAAGCCGATCGTAGAAAAAGCCGTCCTGGTCGTCCCAGAGCCTGCTCATGGCGGCAGCGATTAGAGCGAAATGCTCGAAGAACTTTACCGCGACGTCCTCGTAGCTAGGCTGATGGTTGGCAAGCAGGAGTGCCATCTCCAGCATGTTGAGACAGAACTTGGCCATCCAGGCGGTGCCATCCGACTGCTCCAGTACATCGCCTTCGGGGAGTATCTGCGAGCGGTCGAACGGGCCGATGTTGTCGAGTCCTAGGAAGCCGCCCTCGAACACGTTGTCGCCACATGCGTCTTCTCGATTTACCCACCAGGTGAAGTTGATCAAGAGCTTTTGAAAAGCGCGAGCCAGAAAATCGAAATCGGTGCCGCCATCGATCCGGAACACCGCAAGCGTGGCCCACGCTTGAACTGGCGGATTCACGTCTCCGAAATTCCATTCATACGCCGGCAACTGGCCGTTCGGGTGCATGTACCATTCGCGCGCCAGCAGCAGCAGTTGATGCTTCGCTGCTGAGGGGTCGATGTGCGCTAGCACCACGCAATGGAAGGCGAGATCCCATGAGGCATACCATGGATATTCCCATTTGTCGGGCATGGCGATGATGTCGTGGTTGTTGAGATGGCGCCAGTCCGCGTTGCGACCGGACGTGCGTGCCTCGGGCGGACGTATGATGTCGCCGGCGAGCCAGCGCGCGACGTCGTAGTGGTAGAACTGCTGGCTCCACAGCATTCCAGCGAACGCCTGGCGCATCACTGCGGCCTCATCCTCGCTCGCGCTGTCAGGGGTCAGCGCTTTATAGTACTCGTCAGCTTCGCGGCTCCGGTCGGCATGGATCCGCTCGAAGTCTGCCCCGAGGTCCGCGGTCTGGCCCAGCCCATCACGTGCCAGGCGAAGCCTGAGCTCGACCGTTTCGCCGGCAGCGACGTTGAGGCGATACCAGCAGGCCATTTTTGTGCCCTGCCTCGCAGGATTTACTGTCGCGGCACCGTGGACGACGTGGTCGTTGATGCCGTCCTTTGGATAGGGCGTCTGCTCAGCAGTGACGCCATACAGGTACTTGGCATTGGTTTCGTTTTCACAGAACAGCAGCAGCGGCGGCCTTCCGGCCGGATCCGCCCCGGCAGTGAAGCGCCAGCGGCCCAGCAGTTCTTCTTCAGCGATCGCGCCGACGTTGCCGGTTTCAGCGGTCGCCCGGATGGTCGGCCGTGCGACACCTGCCTCCCATGACCAGCGGTTGCGAAACCACAGTGTCGGAAGCACGTGAAGCTCAGCCGGATCGGGTCCCGCGTTACGAACGCTGATGCGTATGCATACATCATGAGGTGATGCTTTGGCGTAATCCGCCGTGATCTGCCAGTAACGATCCCCTTCGAAAGCACCGGTATCCACGAGTTCAAATTCAGGCTCGTCCTTGTTGCGCCTTGCGTTCTCCTGCCGAAGCAACGCGTAGGGAAACTCCGCGTGCGGATAGTGGTAACGCCAACGAAGCCACGAGCTGGTCGGTGTTGCGTCGATGTACCACCAGTACTCTTTGGCATCTTCGCCGTGATTTCCCTCTGGACCACTGAGACCGAAGATACGTTCCTTGAGGAGGGGGTCACGTCCATTCCAAAAGGCTAGAGCAAAACACAGGCGCTGCGCTCGATCGCAAAGGCCGGCGAGACCGTCCTCGTTCCACCGATAGGCGCGCGAGCGCGCGTGTTCGTATGGGAAGTATTGCCAGGCTTGTCCATCCGCACTGTAGTCTTCACGCACCGTACCCCAAGCCCGCTCGCTGATGTAAGGCCCGATCGCTTTCCACTCACCGGGAGTATCGGGCGACGAGTCGGCAAGCCTTGCATGCTCAGCCGAACGGGGTGGAACGGTTCGCCCGACATCGTCCATGCTATGCGGCTTTCGAGGGCTGCAATATCGCCTTGACCGTCGCGATGACATGATCGACAGTGAACCCGAACTCCTGCTGCAAGGCCTTCAGTGGAGCGGAAGCGCCAAAAGTGTGCATGCCAATGACTCGGCCGGTCCGCCCGACGTACCGCTCCCAGCCGAACGTTGACGCCTGCTCGATTGCAACGCGGGCCGTGACCTCCGGCGGCAAGACGGCGTCGCGGTATTCCTGCGTCTCGCGTTCGAAGACATCCCAGGAAGGCATCGAGACCACGCGCGAGCGGATACCATCCAAGCTAAGTCTCTCATGAGCGTCGGCCGCCAAACTCAACTCACTGCCGGTGGCAATCAGGATTATGTCTGGCTTGCCGTCAGGGGCGTCGGCAAGCACGTAGGCGCCTCGCGACACCCCGGATGCCGATGCATATTTGCTGCGATCGAGGGTCGGTAACGGTTGACGAGACAGCGCCAACAAGGCTGGCCGATGACGAAGCTGCATGACATAGCGATAGGCCTCCACCACTTCGTTGGCATCACCCGGCCGGAACAGCGTCAGACCCGGCATTGCCCGCATTGAGGCGAGATGCTCGATCGGTTGATGCGTTGGGCCGTCTTCGCCATCGCCCATGGCATCATGGGTAAAAACAATGACGACCGGTAGCTCCATCAGCGCGGCCAGTCGTATCGCGGGCCGGGCGTAGTCGCTGAAAATCAGGAAGGTCGCGCCGAACGGCCGCAGTTTCGATAGTGCCAGACCGTTCAGGATTGCAGCCATCGCGTGTTCGCGGATGCCGAAATGCAAATTCTTGCCGCCCGGTGTGGCGGCCTGAACATCGCCCGCGCCTTCAAAGGTTAGCAGCGTCTTGGTCGATGGACCTAGATCGGCCGAACCGCCAATCAACCAGGGAACGTTCTGCGCTAGAACGTTCAGGACCTTTCCCGACGCCTCACGACCCGCGAGACCCTTCGAATCGGCCGGGAATGACGGCAGGTTACGGTCCCAGCCTGCCGGAAGCTTGCGCTGTTGCATCTGGTCGATCTCGGTCGCCAGCGCGGCATACTTCGAGCGGTAATCAGCGAACAGGGCCTGCCATTTGCGGTGGGCCTCGGCGCCTCGCACGCCGACGCCGGAGGCGAAGTGTTCGATAACGCCGTCAGGCACCAGGAAATTCGAGTCTTCGGGCCACCCATAGGCGCGCTTGGTGAGCTTGACTTCTTCAACACCGAGCGGCTCGCCATGCGCCGCGGCCGTATCGTGGCGGTGTGGCGAGCCGTATCCAATATGGCTGTCGAGTATCACCAGCGTCGGTCGGCCGTTCGTATCGCGAAACGTTGCCAAGGCCTGTTCAATGCCCGCAATGTCGTTGGCGTCACCGACATGAAGGATATTCCAGCCATAACCGGTGAAACGGACGGCTACATCTTCGGTGAATGCCAGCCGCGTGCTGCCTTCTATCGTGATGTGGTTGTTGTCGTAGATCCAGCACAGATTGTCGAGGCCAAGGTGGCCGGCGAGCGATGCCGCTTCAGAGCCAACACCCTCCATCAGGCATCCGTCTCCGCACACGGCATAGATGTCGTAATCGAAGATAGCAAAATCCGGCTTGTTGTACCGCACAGCGAGCCAGCGCTGCGCGATTGCCATGCCGACGCTGGTCGCAATGCCTTGTCCGAGCGGGCCGCTGGTCGTCTCCACGCCGGATACCAGGTGGTATTCGGGATGCCCTGGCGCGTGACTCCCAATCTGGCGAAAGCGCCGGATATCGTCGAGGGTGACAGCAGGCCTGCCCAACGTTTCGTACTCGGCATTCACGGCCTGCGTGCCCGTAAGATAAAGCACCGACCACAGCAGCATCGACGCGTGGCCGTTCGACAGCACGAAGCGGTCGCGGCCGGGCCAGATCGGATCTTGCGGATCGAAGCGCATGACTCGGTTCCAGAGCGTATAGACAAGGGGCGCAAGCGCCATCGGCGTGCCGGGATGGCCGGAGTTCGCGGCCTGGACCGCGTCGATCGACAGTGTGCGGATGGTGTTGATCGCGAGCTGGTCGAGTTCGGCGTCGGTCATGGCTGATTTCCTCCCGCAGGCGTCGATTACAGGCCGCTTGTGCGCGGCCACCGGTGTGCGTGCTTCGTCAGCGATAGGCTGCCGCCCATCGAGCAACAGAGACGGGATCGAGGAGCACTTCGATCTACATTCCTCACTCTCTGCGTTACGCTACCGTTGGGTTGTGCCAGCCGCCCGGTGGCGTGACATTCTTGTCCGCTTCATGAGGCCCCCAGCTTCCGGCTTGGTATTCGTGGACGGGGGTCACCTTCTTCAAGACCGGATCGACGATCCGCCATGCTTCTTCGACATAGTCCTGTCGTGCAAACAGCGTCCGGTCGCCGTTCATGGCGTCGCCGAGCACGCGTTCATATGCATCCATCTCTTCTGGGCCAGGGCGGCGGCTCGCCAACAATTCAACCGGCTCGCCGACCTCTCGATCACCCTCATCCATCACCATCGTGCCAAGAGCAATGGCCATGTCGGGATTGATGCGAAACCGCAAATAATTCGGTATCGCGGCGCAATGGGGAAAGATCGGCGGAGCCTCACGAAGGCGTACGATCACCTCCGTGCAAGTCACGGGAAGCGATTTTCCGGCACGGATGTAAAATGGCACTCCCTGCCAGCGCCAGGAGTCGATCTCCAGTCGCAGCGCGGCGAACGTCTCCACCTGCGAGTCCGGAGCAACGCCCGGCTCCTGCCGGTAGCCGTGAAACTGTCCGCGCACCAACTCCTTCTCAGCGATCGGTGGAATCGATCTCAGGACCTTGACCTTCTCGTCACGCAGCGATTCGCTGTCCGATCGGGCTGGCGGTTCCATCGCCAGATTGGCCAACACCTGAAACAGATGATTCTGGATTACGTCGCGAATTGTGCCGGTTTGATCGTAGAACGCACCACGACCCTGCACGCCGAAATTCTCCGCCATTGTGATCTGCACGCTGCTCACGAACTTGCGGTCCCAGAACGACTCCAGGAACGCGTTTGCGAAGCGAAAGAAGACCATGTTGTGAACAGGTCGTTTTCCGAGATAGTGGTCTATGCGGAAGATATGATCTTCGTCGAACCTGGCGAGCAGAATCTTGTTGAGGTTGCGTGCCGAGGCGAGATCATGCCCGAATGGCTTCTCCACAATGACACGCGCGCCGTTGGTGCAATCGGCAGTGTCGAGCCGCTCCACTACGGTTGCAAACAATGCCGGTGGGATCGCCAAATAATGTGCCGGCCGCTGCGCCGAGCCGAGCTGCTTGCGAAGGGCGTCGAACGTGGTCGGATCGGCATAGTCGCCATCTACGTAACGTAAAAGACCGACTAGCTTGTCAAACGCAGCGGGGTCGAGGCCGCCGTGCTTTTCGAGGCTATCTCGTACTCGGGCCTTGAGCTGGTCGAGTGTCCAGCCGGCCTTTGCGACGCCGATGACGGGCACATCGAGGTGGCCCCGTTTCAGCATCGCTTGCAGCGACGGAAAGATCTTCTTGTAGGCGAGATCGCCGGTTGCGCCGAAAAACACCAATGCGTCGGATCTAGGTTCGCTCATGGCTATCTCGGTCTCTCATTGGCCGCCTTTTCCAAGTGTCCACCGAACTCGTAGCGCATCGCCGAAAGCAGCTTGTTCTGGAAGTCAGCCTCGCCGCGAGAACTGAAGCGCTCGTAAAGCGCCGTCGTCAGCACCGGGGCGGGGACTGCTTCGTCGATCGCTGCTGCGATGGTCCAGCGTCCTTCGCCGGAGTCAGATACGCGCCCTGCGAATTTGGAGAGCGCCGGATCTTCCAGCAACGCTGTTGCTGTCAAATCGAGAAGCCACGAGGCAATCACGCTGCCGCGCCGCCACACTTCCGCGATTTCGGGCAGCTTCAGGTCATATTGGTAGTGTTCGGGAACGCGAAGCGGTGTTGTTTCGGCGTCCGTCGCGTGCGCCTGCCTGCCAATGTTCGCCGCGCGCAGGATACCGAGGCCCTCGGCATACGCCGCCATCAGCCCGTACTCGATACCGTTGTGGACCATCTTGACAAAATGACCGGCGCCGCTCTGCCCGCAGTGGAGATAGCCGTGCTCGGAGGTGCCGGCGGGAGCGCGCTCTCGTCCTGGCGTGCGCGGGATATCGCCGACACCGGGGGCGAGGGTCTTGAAGATGGGATCCAGCCGCTGCACGGCCTCGTCAGGACCGCCGATCATCATGCAGTAGCCGCGCTCGAGACCCCACACGCCGCCGCTGGTGCCGACGTCTATATAATTGATGCCGCTCCGCGCCAACTCCTTGGAACGCCTGATGTCATCGATGTAGTAGGAGTTGCCGCCGTCAATTAGAATGTCGCCGGCTTCGAGCAGCGGCAGCAGATCACCGATCGATCTATCCACGACTGCTGCCGGAACCATCAACCAGATCGCTCGGGGCTTTTCGAGCTTTTTTACGAAATCCGCCAGCGAAGAGCTGCCGGTCGCCTTGTCCTTCACCAGATCCGCCACCGCATCAGGTGACATATCGAAGACGACACATTGGTGGCCATGTCGGAGAAGTCTTCGCACCATATTGGCGCCCATTCGGCCAAGGCCGATCATTCCGAGCTGCATGGGTGGCTCCTCTGAAGGATGTTGCTGCTACGACGTGGTTTGCTCTCCGGTGCCCAGATTTCTCGGCGCCTCGAGATCGGTATTTATGGGTGCTCCTACCTGAACGTACGGTATCGTCTAATCAGGGCGTTGGTTGAACTGTCGTGGCCGAGCTTCGGTTCAATCTCGCTGGTGAGTTCCGGGATGATGCGCTGGGCCAAAACCTTGCCAAGCTCAACGCCCCACTGGTCGAATGAATCGATGTTCCAGATCGTCCCCTGCGTGAAGACGCTGTGTTCGTAAAGTGCAACCAGCTTACCGAGTGCGGCGGGTGTCAGCCGTTCCAGCAGAATCGTGTTGGAGGGCCGGTTTCCTTCGAACACGCGATGTGGAACGAGCCAGTCGGGCGAACCCTCCGCCTTAACTTCGTCGGCCGTCTTGCCGAATGCGAGCGCTTCGCCCTGCGCAAAGACGTTCGCGATCAACATGTCATGTTGCTCCCCAACTTGGTTGAGTGTCTTCTGAAAGGCGATGAAGTCGCAGGGAATGAGGCGAGTGCCCTGATGGATGAGCTGATAGAACGAGTGCTGGCCGTTGGTTCCGGGCTCGCCCCAATAAATCGGACCGGTGTCATGCGCGACAGAATTGCCCTCGCGCGTGACGTGCTTTCCATTGCTCTCCATCGTCAATTGCTGGAGATAGGCCGGAAATCGTTTCAGGTATTGCTCGTACGGCAACACGGCAACCGTCTGCGCGCCGAAGAAATTATTGTACCAAATGGCAAGCAGCCCCATCAGCACGGGCAGGTTGCGCTCGAACGGCGCGGTGCGAAAATGCTCATCCATCTCATGGAAGCCGCCAAGCATGGCGCGAAAGTTGTCCGGGCCGATGGCAAGCATCGTCGAGAGTCCGATCGCTGAGTCCATGGAGTACCGTCCGCCGACCCAGTCCCAGAAGCCAAACATGTTAGCGGTGTCGATGCCGAAATTGGTCACTTCCTTTGCGTTGGTCGACACCGCGACGAAATGCTTCGCGACCGACTTCTCGTCACCCCCAAGTGCCGTGAGCGACCAATTGCGCGCGCTCCGGGCATTGGTCATGGTCTCCAGCGTTGTGAAGGTCTTGGAAGAGATAATGAACAGGGTCTCCGCCGGATCGAGATCGCGGGTCGCCTCCGCGAAATCGGTTCCGTCCACGTTGGAGACGAACCGGAACGTCATCGCGCGGTCGCTGTAGTGTTTGAGCGCCTCATAGGCCATCACGGGCCCGAGATCGGAGCCGCCGATGCCGATGTTGACGATGTTACAGACCGGCTTGCCGGTGTGGCCGTGCCACGCGCCGCGGCGTAGGCGATTGGAGAAGTCGGTCATGCGGTCGAGTACCGTATGGACCTGGGGTACAACGTCCTCGCCATCAACCAGGATCGATTGCCCTTTCGGCGTGCGCAGCGCTACGTGCAGAACGGCCCGCTTCTCGGAAGTATTGATCTTCTCGCCGCTGAACATCGCATCGATCCGCGCCCGCAGTCCCGACTGTTCGGCCAGTTGCAGCAGCAGATTCAGCGTTTCATCGGTTATGCGGTTCTTGGAGTAGTCGAGGTAGAGTCCTGCTGCCTCGCTCGTCAAACGGTCACCGCGTTTGGGGTCTTGAGCAAAAAGCTCGCGCAGATGTAAGCGGCCGACCTTCTGAAAATGTGCCGACAGAGCGTTCCAGGCGGGAAGTACAGTGACTGATTTCGTGGCTGTTGGCATTCATCGCTCCTGCTAACGCATCATGGCGGCTTGCGCAGCTTGCTTGCGCGAGCGAGCACTCTTCTCCGCCAGCGGGCCTTCCCACATCCGGAATCCGCCCTTGAACGCGTTCGCGTTATCCCCGTGCCGGCACGATGGCGGCAGTTGTTTCAGCTTCTTGGCGTTGCCGCCGCCCAGCACGACGTCATCGGGTTGGAGTGCCGCAACCAGGCATTCAACAACATCCTCGACGCGCTTTCGCCATGCCTTCTTCCCAAATTCTTCCAGCGCGCGAGCGCCAACATAATCCTCGTAGGTACGCTTCTTGTAGGGCAAATGGCCAAGCTCCATTGGCTGGACAATGCCGTCCACGATCATCGTCGAGCCAAGCCCCGTCCCGAGCCCTAGAAACAACATTTTGCCGCCCCGGTAGCTGCCGAGCGCCTGCATCGCGGCATCGTTGATGACTTTCGTCGGCAGTTTGAATGCTGCAGTGAAGTTGAAACCAATCCAGCCTTTTCCGAGGTTGTGAGGTTCGGTCACAGGCCGGTCATGCACTACGGGGCCCGGATAACCAATCGACACCACGTCATATTCCCAACCATCGGCCAGTTTCTTGACGCTCGATACCATCTGCCGTGCCGTCAGGGTCGGCCCGGAGTCAATTTCTCGTTTCTCTTTTTCGCCGGAGGCAAGGATCTTGACGTGGGTGCCGCCAACGTCGACGACCAGTATATTCATTGGGAGGACCTTAGTCTCGATTGCAACCTAGCTTGCCTTCTTGAGCACCTCGGTTTTGGCAGAGATAACGTCCAGCAGTTCGTTCCAGGATTTGACAAACGACTTGGCGCCCTCGTCCTGCAACGTTGCTGCTAACGCATCGACATCGATGCCGGCCTTTGCAAATTGCGACAGCACCTCTTCGGAGTCGCCGCCATCGGCCGCCAACATCTCTCCAACGTCTCCGTGGTCGGCGAGGGCCTTCACCGTGCTTTCCGGCATGGTGTTGACCGTGAGCGGCGCGGCCAGCGCCTTGATGTACAGGACGTCGGATGCCGCGGGATCCTTGGTTCCCGTGCTCGCCCATAGCAGGCGCTGTGGCCGCCCACCCTCGTTGTAAATACGCCGCGAGCGTGCTGAGCCGACCAACTCGCAGGCTGTCTTGTATGTTCGTTTCGCGATTGCGATACCGAGCTTGTTCTGTAAAGGCGCGGGAACCTTGTTGGCGACGGCGGCATCCCAGCGACTGACGAAGACCGATGCAACGGAGCCAACATTTGGATTCAGACCGGCTGCAATGCGCCGCTCGATGCCCCGCAGATATGCCTCGGCCGCGGCGCGGTAGTGCTCTCGGCTGAACAACAGGGTCACATTCACGGGCACGCCGGCGAAAATTGCCTCTTCGATGGCGGGCAGCCCTTCCCTGGTGCCGGGTATCTTGATGAAGAGGTTGGGGCGCTTCGCCTGTGCGTGCAACTCCCTGGCGGCTGCGATTGTGCTCGCCGTATCATGTGCAAGGAGTGGCGAGACCTCGAGCGAGACCCATCCGTCTACACCATTGGTGCGGTCCCAAATCGGGCAGAACAGGTCCGCTGCCTGCGCCAGGTCTTCGATTGCTAGTTCGAAGAACAGCGTCTCACCCGACTTTCCCTCGTTCAGCTTGCTGCGGATCGCAGAATCATAATGAGAGCTGTTCTTGATCGCGTGATCGAAGATTGTCGGGTTCGATGTGAGCCCCGACAGCGACAAGTCGGCAATGTAGCGCTTCAAAGTGCCGCTCGTTAGCAGGTCGCGCGTGATGTTGTCGAGCCAAACGCTCTGTCCGAGCTCGTGGAGCTTTTGCGTTGCCTTCATCGCTTCACCTCCGCACAGCTTCGAGTTGAGGGATTGCCGCAAGCAGGCGACCCAGATCACAGTCGAGCAGGTCTCCGATCCGGTCCACCGTCACGTCGGGTGTGAAGGAGGCGAGCGCCTTCGCGTCATGCGCATATTGTCCCTGTCGAGGGAAAATAGTGGTGACGCGACTGCCCCAAGCTTCCTTGACCGCGGCGAGGATTCGCGGCTTGTCGTCCACCAGGACGTAGTGCAGTGCCGGATAGCGGGACGCGACATCGTCGAGCGCGAGTTCCTTGTGGATGTAGATCAACACATGCGCGTTGACTGCCTCTGAAAGGCCGGAGCGCTCAACCTTACGCGGTTGAAAAACAACGTCGCCATCAGTGAGAAGGACGGTTGGGCCCCGCTGACGCAGTCGTTCGAGCACATCCAGCGATCCCGGGTACAGACGATTGGCGAACGGGTAATCGACCAGGAACGAAGACATGGACAACAGATGCATGTCCTGCGGGTGTTCGACACGGTACCGCTGCAGTGCACCGAGATAGTCTCGATACCCCAGTTCGACAAACAGGTCGTCGAGAATTGCCCAGTACCGGTCGCGACAGGCGGCACCGTACTGGCGCTCGAGGTGGGCCTTGATGTCAGCCTGGATGTGGTCGTTGTCGAGAAGCGTATTGTCGACATCGACCAGAAAGACGACCTGATTCATCGGTCTTACCCTTACGCAACTCTCTGCAATATGCTCAGCGTGCGCGCCTAACACGCACGGGGCATATTCAAGAGTATGTTACTCCGACTGGCGCTTCTAAATCTCAGTGTGCGAAGGCTGGTGCTAACCGACCTTCGACGCGTCGGGTGTCATTCCACAACCGGATCGCTGGTTCTGACTGATCGTGTTCGTACCCAAGTATGCTCAGGCTTGCAGTGTCGAGCGTGAAGAACCGTCCGGCCCCCGCATCGAGGCCTAACCAGCGTGCCGCCAAAACTCGGAGAAAATGTCCGCTCGAAAACAATAACACGTTCCCTGGGACGTTGCGAACGCGCTCCACAATGCGATCGGCCCGGGCGCCGACTTGGTTCGGTGTTTCTCCTCCCGGACAGCCGTCGCGAAACAATTGCCAGCCAGGACGCTCTTCATGGATCTCCTTTGTGCGACGCCCCTCGTATTGGCCGTAGTTCCATTCCAGCAGATCGCGGTCGGGTTCCGCTTCGACGCCGAAGCCAGCCAACTCAGACGTCCGGACCGCTCGCTTCAGGGGGCTCGTGAACACTTTCGCGAAAGTGAAACCCAGCAACCGCGAGCCCAAACTCTGCGCATTGAGCTCGCCGCGCTCGGTGAGAGGCAAATCTGTGAGGCCGGTATGCTGGCCTGAGAGGCTCCACGCGGTCTCGCCATGCCTTGCAAGGCAAACGATCGGAAGGACGGCGCTCATGGTCTCGCCCCTTCAGCTTGGTCCTTCCGGCGCGTGCGGCGGAAAGAACTGAACTCGGAACACTTCGTACTAGGGCATCTCCGTATCAAGGCCCGTGCGCGCGCCCGCCCACTGGTAGCGCGACTTCTTCGGAGAAGCAACGACCAGCCCTCCAGCGTTATGATAGTTCGCCACTCGAAGGGATGTGCGTCTGAAACGCTGACCTATTCGCTACAGGCATTTGCGACTGCGGCGCCTGAGTCCTTTGAGCCAGCGCGTGTGCGGAAATAAGATCCCCACCGGGCCCCGAGGGGGAGCAAGGTATCGTTCGTTCTTGTCGGAAACCTAAATCCAGCTGGCAGATGAGACCGAAACGCGTAATGCTTCTGCCTTAGCAATGCTTCTAGAGAAGCTTGCAGCCTCATCTGGTCGTTGTTGATGGCATTGTTGCGATCGCGGGCACCAAGTGGTCGAATTCGGGAGCATCCCATGCCATTTAAGGTTCAGGTTGGTCCGCATCAAATCTCGATCCATCAGGGGCAAACAGTGCTGGTCAGCGAACCAGACGCACAAATCAACTGGCCAACTGAAAAGGGACTTTATTTCCTTGATACAAGGGTAATCAGCAGCTGGGCCGTCTACGCAAATGGTGAACCCTGGGATCTTCTCAATGGAGGTTCCATCACCCATTACGCGTCCCGAATTTATCTTACGAACCCCGGGATTCCCTCCGCCGACGGCTTGATCCCGCCGCGCACGCTCGGTTTCGTGATCAGCCGATACATCAATGGCGGGATGCACGAGGATCTCGACATTACAAATCACGGCACGAAGCGGGTACGCTTCCAGCTCGAGATCGCGATACGGTCGGACTTCGCAGACATTTTCGAGGTAAAATCGGGCGATATTGTGCGCCGCGGGCGGATCACCACGACATGGTCGTCGGCGAACCAGGAACTTCGCACATGCTATCGCAACAGCGATTTCGTCCGCGCAGTAACCGTTGCTCCTGTACATCGCCAGAGCGAAATCGAGTACGCCAATGGCCGATTGAGCTTCGAAATCAGCCTCGAGGCGGGCGAAGCTTGGCATTGCTGCTTGCTCTATGCGTTGGAGGACGGCGACCGACACTTCGCTGCACCGGACGCGTGTGTGCACAACCATGAACGAACCCGCCACGCCGAGGCGCTCTCGGACTGGCTGCAATCGGTACTGAAGATCCGCTGCAGTAACGAGGAGTTCTACCGCCTTTATCGCCAGGCGCTGGAGGACATGGCGGCGCTTCGGCTCCCGATCGCCGGCACCGATCACATGGTGTTCCTGCCTGCCGCCGGCTTGCCGTGGTTTGTGGCTCCGTTCGGCCGGGACAGCTTGATCGTGTCGCTACAGAACATGCTGATCTATCCAGATTTCGCCCGTGGAACGCTCGACATCCTGGGCTCGCTCCAGGCGAAGGAACGGGACGATTATCGTGACGCGGAGCCGGGAAAGATCCTGCATGAAATCCGCTACGGAGAACTCGCTCATTTCAAACTGATCCCGCACACGCCATATTACGGCACGGCCGATGCGACGCCGCTCTATCTCATCACGCTACATGCGGCCTGGCGGGCAACGGGCGACAGGGCGCTGTTGGATCAGCATCTTGAGACCGCGGAGGGATGCCTGTCCTGGATAGACAACCACGGTGATAGCGACGACGATGGATTCCAGGAATATCAGACCCGCTCTCCGGTCGGCTACGAGAATATGGGCTGGAAGGATTCCGGAGACAGTGTGGTTTATCCTGACGGATCGCTTGTCAAGGGACCGAAGGCGCTGTGCGAGTTGCAGGGCTATGTCTATGACGCCTGGCTGCGCATGGCGGAAGTGTTCGATGAACTCGGCAAGACACGCCGTGCCGCGGATCTGCGAAGGAAAGCCGCAGCACTCTTCAAACGGTTCAACGAGACCTTCTGGGATGAGGAGTTGGGTTTCTACGCCCTGGCGCTGGATGGCGAAAAGAAAAGGGTCCTCACGGTTGCCTCCAATGCCGGCCATTGCTTGTGGTCAGGCATCGTTCCGCAGGAACGCGCCGGAAAGGTCGTGCAACGTCTCATGGCATTGGACATGTGGAGCGGTTGGGGCATCCGCACGCTGTCGGCCTCGAACCCAGCGTTCAACCCATACAATTACCAAACCGGGTCGGTCTGGCCCCACGACAATGCCGTCATCGCTCTCGGCTTCAAACGATATGGATTCCACGCAGAGGCCGCAAGGATCGCGCGCGATATCAGCGATGCAGGAAGCCACTTCCTGTCCAATCAGTTGCCGGAGCTCTATACGACGATCGAGCGTGATCGAAGGAGCTTTCCCGTTCAATATCTTGGCGCCAACATCCCACAGGCCTGGGCAGCGGGGTCGGTCTTCGCATTTCTGCAGGCGATACTTGGGTTCGCGCCGGACGCTCCGAAGGGAAAGCTGTACGTTGATCCATCTCTGCCGCAATGGTTGCCCGATCTGACCGTACTCGATCTGCGGCTTGGTACAGGGCTATTCGACATCCGTTTCTGGCGCGATGGCGATGAGACGCGCTTTGACGTCCTGCGAGGCGCTCCAGGAGCCGTCCAAAGGAGGCCCTTCGGTGCACGGCTGGAGTTTCCACATTCAGCGTAGAACGCTTAAGCTATCGAAAGTGCAGACCAGTTGATCTCGATGCGAACGATGTTTTTCGGACCTCTTAGCGGATTCTGAATTTCAGAAATCTTACTGGCGAGCGGCCGCGGGCGAGGGTTGCAAGCAAAAAAGTTGAATATCCGGTGTGTCTTTTCGCCGCCTCAGGGCATTGACGATACGCCCATCGTGGGGCTCGATCAGCGTCGAGCGAGCGGAGGAGACGAGATCATGGGCTACAAGCCGATCGAGTCCTACGGCGTCATCGGCGACCTGCACACCGTTGCCCTGGTTGGCATCGACGGCTCCATCGACTGGTGCTGCCTGCCGCACTTTGACTCGCCGAGCGTCTTCGCGGCGATCCTCGACGACCAGAAAGGGGGCTCATTCCGCATCGCCAGTCTCTACGAGGCGCAGCACAAACAGATGTACATGCCTGACAGCAACGTTCTGGTGACGCGCTTTCTTAGCGACCAGGGCGTCGGTGAGGTCGTGGACTTCATGCCGGTCCAAAGCGCGCGCGAGATCAGAAAGATCCATCAGATCGTCCGGGTGGTGCGGGCGGTGCGCGGGTCGGTCCGCTTCCGCCTCGACTGCCGGCCGGCTTTCGACTTCGCCCGCCGGCCCCACCAGGTCGTCCTGGAGGGCCGGGGAGCGATCTTCGAGGCGCAAGGCATGAAAGTCTCGCTAGTCAGCCGCTTCCCGCTTGGTCGGCAGGGCGACGGCGTCGCTGCCGAGTTCGTCCTCAACCCCGGCGAGACGACCACGTTCATCCTCCGCCAGGTGGAGGAGAACGGCCACGACAGCGTTCATGACGGGGTCCTGCTCGAGGCGCGGCTGGTCGGCACGGAGGCCCTGACGCAGACCCTGGCCTTTTGGCGGCAGTGGCTGAGGAAGTGCAACTATTCAGGTCGCTGGCGCGAGATGGTCCACCGCTCGGCGCTGGTGTTGAAGCTGCTGACGTTCGCGCCGACCGGCGCGATCGTGGCGGCGCCGACCTGCGGGCTGCCGGAAGAGATCGGCGGGGTGCGCAACTGGGACTATCGCTACACTTGGGTGCGCGACGCCGCTTTCACCAATTACGCCTTCCTGCGCCTGGGGCTGACGTCGGAGGCAGAGCAGTTCATGGCCTGGTTGGAGCAACGGGCCGTTGAGGGCACCCGGGGCGACCCGTTGCAGACTATGTATCGCATCGACGGCGGGCGCGAGTTGCCCGAGGAGGTCCTCGGCCACCTCGATGGCTACCGCGGCTCGCGTCCGGTGCGAGTCGGCAACGCCGCTGCCGACCAGTTGCAGCTCGACATCTATGGCGAGTTGATGGACGCCGTCTACCTGTACGACAAGTACGGGACGCCGATCGCCTATGATTCCTGGTGCCATTTGCGCAAGATGCTGGACTGGGTGACGAACAACTGGGAGCGAGCCGACGATGGCATCTGGGAGGTGCGCGGTGGACAGCAGCAGTTCGTCTACTCCAAAGTGCAGTGCTGGGTGGCGCTGGATCGGGCGATCCGCCTTGCGCAGAAGCGGAGCCTGCCGCTGGACCGCACCCGCCTGGCCGCGGAGCGGGACCGCATCTACGAGGCCATCATGACGCACGGCTGGGACACGGAGCGGCAGACTTTCGTGCAGCACTTCGCCACTGACGCGGTGGATGCGTCCAATCTGATCATGCCGCTCGTCTTCTTCCTGTCGCCGACCGACCCCCGCATGCGCGGGACGCTGGACCGGACCATGGCGGAGCTGGTCTCCGACAGCCTGGTGCACCGCTACGAGATCGGCAGAGGAGCCGGCGACGGCCTGACCGGGAGCGAGGGGACGTTCAATATGTGTACGTTCTGGCTGGTGGAAGCGCTGGCCCGGGCGGGCCGCGCCGAGGAGGCCCGCTTCATCTTCGAAAAGATGTTGACCTACGCCAACCACCTCGGTCTGTACGCCGAGGAGACAGGTCCGTGTGGCGAAGCGCTGGGCAACTTCCCGCAGGCATTCACTCACATCGGGTTGATAAGCGCCGCGTTCAACCTGGACCGCCGGCTCGGCGCGGGGCCTTGAGGGTCGGGCCATGAGCGCGCAGTTCGCTTACCTAGGGACTTCCGTTCCAGACTGGGCGAGGGAGCTTTCGAGCACCGATCCGCTCCAGCGCCGCCTCGGCGCATATGCCCTGGGCGAGATCGGCCCCGCGGCAACCGAGGCTATGTCCGACCTCGCCGCGGCCCTCCAGGACCCGGTTGCGTTCGTGCGCGTCTGGGCGGCGGCGGCCCTGGCCCGGGTGGCGCCATCGGGTGGAGAGTCGGTCACCGTCCTCATCGCGGAGTTGGGCAACGAGCTTGGCTTCGTCCGCAGCCTGGCGGCCTGGCACCTCGGTCGCCTCGGTCCGGCCTTCCCGGGGATCGAACAAGCCCTCCTCCCTCTCCGACAGCTAGCGGGCGATCAGGATCCGAGCGTGCGGGTGGAGGCCGCGCTAGCGCTGGGGATGCTCGAGGGGAAGGGCGCCCCGCCGCCGGAGCTGAGGTCTTTGTGTACTTGAGCGACAGCGAGCCCGTGGCTGATGGTCGCCAACGCAATCCTATTGAAGCCATCCTGGCTCACGTCGATGGCCATCATTGGGGAGTAGAACAAGCGCAATCGCGGAGGCGCAACGCACGATCTCCGCGGAACAGAGCCCAAAAAAAGCGAGTACGCTCACTGCACGTCGACAATCTCGACCCAGTTCGCTCCACTTCCCACTGGATAGCGACTAGGCTCGCCGAGTTTGCCCGTGCTCTGGTCGATCTTGTAGACCGAAAGGTGATCCGACTTTTCACCCGACGCGACGAGGTACTGGCCGCTCGGATCGATCCCAATGCCGCGCGGCTGCGCCTCGGTCGCGAAATTGGCGACGTAGGCGAGCCTGCCGGTTCCGGGTGCCACGGTGAACAAGGCGATCTTGCTGGTGGTACGTTCGGTCGAATACAGAAACTTGCCGTTGGGCGTGATTTGGATGTCAGCAGCCCAGACTTTCGGCTTCTCGTCCTTCGGCAGCGCTGAGCCGGGCGTCGGTGCAGCGCCGACGGGCGCCTGCGGCGTACCCCAAGCGAGGCCGGCATCCGCCGGCACCGAGCTAATGCTCTCGACGAGGGTCAACGTCCCCTTGCCGGAATCGACCGCATATTGCGTGACGTGCCCCGACAATTCGTTGAGCACATAGAGGTTCTTGTTGTCGGGCGACAACGCCATGTGGCGGGGGCCGTGACCCGGCCCCGGACTGACCGCCGCCGGGACGTTGGGCGTGAGCTTGCCGGTGTTGTTGTCGAAAGTAAATTGCAACACCTGATTGGCGCCGAGCGTGGCCGCGTACACGAATTTGTTGCTGCGATCGGGCAAGATCGAATGCGCATTGCGGCCGGTGGGGATCACTTGAATCGCTTCCGCCTCGACCAGCCCATTCTCGTCGATCGGGCTCACGGCGAGTTTGTCGCCGCCATAAGAGGCGGTGAACAGGTAGCGCCCGGTGCGATCGGTCGAGACATAAGGCATGCTGTCGGGAAGCGGCGCCGATGCCTTCTGCGTGATCACACCGGCTGCCGGATCAATGGAGTAGGTCAATACGTGCGGCGGCTGCGAGCGTACCACGGCATAGAGGTGCTTCTTGTCCGGGCTCACTGCCATTGGCATGACCAGCTTGCCGGCCTCGGCCTTTCCGATCGGCGTGAGCGAGCCGGTGCTCGTGTCCATGGTGTAGGCATCGATGTTGCCGTCCTGCGCGTTCGACACATAGACGAATGTCTTTGCGGCACACATCAGCGTTGCTCCGATTGTAAGCAGCAGTGCTAGTGCAAGACGCGTCGCTCCACTCGTTAGCGTTTTCATTTTGACCTCTCCCTGGACCTGTCAAAGGCATGTCGCTTGGCGGCATTCAGCGAGAATGCGTCCGCGCACAACCGACGGTCGGAATCAGCCCGCTGTCGTGCACCGGACCTTGATCAATATTCTGGATCAAATTTCAAACAGCGTATTGTGGCAAGGCATTATCTCGATGGTATGCTCAAGTGGAAACGCTGCGGGTTGCCGGTTCGAGAGCGTTGATATTGTCCTTCACTCCTGCGACCGTGACGCGGACCCCGATGGGAGGAGGTCCGCTATTGGGAGGAGGTCCGCTATCCAGCGGTGGCAGGCTAATGGCCGCGCGCAGTCCCTTCTGCTGGTTGATCAATGTGATATCTCCGCCATGATGGCGCACGATGGTCCGCGCAATCGAAAGACCAAGACCGACGCCCCCAGTTTCGCGATTCCGCGAATTCTCCATCCGAAAGAACGGCGTAAAAACCTGCTCCTTGGCGCTGTCCGGAATACCGGGGCCATCATCCGAGACGATGATTTCGATGCTGTCTGCTCGCCTCTCCACGCAGACCCGCGCCCGCTCGCCATAACGGATGGCATTTTCGACGAGGTTGCGGCACGCGCGGCGCAGCGCGTCAGGCCGGCAGCTATAGCTGATCCTCGTCCCCTCCGAGAACGAAACATCGTAGCCAAGTTCGGCGAGATCGTCGCAAAGACTTTCCACGAGAGCGGAGAGGTCCACCGTACGCGTGGCTTCTGCGGTCGCATCCTCGCGGGCGAATGCGAGGGTTGCCTCCGTCATCGTCTGGATCTCTGTAATCGTGGAGAGCATTTTCTCCCGCACTTCCTGATCGGGCACGAATTCTGCACGCAAACGGAGCGAGGTCAGAGGTGTGCGCAGATCATGGCCGATGGCGGCCAGCATTCTGGTTCGATCGTCGACGAAACGATGCAGGCGCGCCTGCATGCGATTGAATGCCTCGGCCGTACGCCGGATATCGTCGGGGCCGGTCTCCGGCAGCGGTACGATCTCCTGACCGCGGCCAAGGGCTTCGGCCGCCTCGGCCAGCCGACGCAATGGTTGCGCGATGCCGCGCGCGGCGAATACGGCAATGATCGACAACAACAACGCCGACAGGCCGAGCGTTACCGTGGATTGGGAGGTCCAGAAGCCGTCTTGCGCGGGCTTGGCAAATGCAGTGTTCAGCCATGCGCCGTCCGCCAATTGAACGGCCAAACCCATGCCGGTGCTGTCATCGAGATAGAGAAATTTCGCTGGCCGGGACAGCGGCCAAGCTCCCGGCTTGAGATCGATCCATTGCGAGGAGGTGGCGCTGCTACTGCTGGCCGAATTTCGGACGAAATCCGGTCTCGCCTCGACGGGCGCGCTGTGGCCGGGAAAGGATACGCGCGGCAACGGCTGGGCCAAACGCTCCCACGCCTCCTCTCGCCAGGCGGGGGCATCCTTCAGGCCGTTGGCCGATATCCAATATCTTGCTGAACTGGTGTTGCTGGCGTTCAGGATATCGGACTGAAGCGCTGGAGGCGTCGCCTCTAAGACCCGGGCGAGCGAGGCGCACCGGCTGAAAATCTCGCCCTTGGCGGCCTTCCGGATTGCCTGCCCATGCTCATCCCAGGAAATGAAGAACACCACTGCTTGCGACAGCATGAGGGATAGCAGCGTGAAGCAGATGAAGCGGGCCGCCAGGCTGCGCTTCCATAAGCTCATCATGGCCGTTCGACCTGTGCGACGAGGCTGTATCCACCGCCCCAGTGAGTCTTGATCAAGGCCGGCACCTTCGGATCGGCCTCGATCTTCTTCCGCAAGCGACTGACCTGATTATCAATGCTCCGGTCGAACGGATCGGCATCTCGGCCGACCGTCAAGTCGAGGAGCTGATTGCGGCTGAGCACCAGACCGGGATGGTCGACAAAGGCGCATAGGAGCCGAAACTCAGCGGTGCTGAGCGGCACAGCAACGCCATCGTGTCCCACCAACTCGCGCCGGCTGATGTCAAAGGTCCACCGATCGAAACGTACGATCTTGGTCGCGAGCCGGCCTTTCTGCGGCGGCAGGCTTTGGACTCGGCGAAGCACCGCTTTGATACGGGCAAGGAGTTCGCGCGGATTGAATGGCTTGCACACGTAGTCATCGGCGCCGATTTCGAGGCCGACGATCCGATCGGTCTGCTCCACCATGGCAGTCAACAGGATAACGGGAAGGTCCGTGGTGCTGCGGAGATAGCGGCAGAGAGACAATCCGTCCTCACCCGGCATCATGACGTCGAGAACCACCAGGTCAAAAGCACTTCGTTCGAGCAGACGGCGAAGTGCAGCGGCGCTCTCCGCAAGGCTGATGCGGTAGCCATGTTGCATCAAGTATTTGCCGACCAGATCGCGGATGTCGCGATGATCATCCACGACGGCGATGTGCGGTGCCGAGTCCATCCAGTTGCTCCGTTCCACATCATACCGAAGTCCAGCGTTCAACCCACCGGAAAAGTGTAACAGAATGTATCGGTCGCGCAGGGTTGAATCCGTTTTAAGTACAAGCCGTCGCAGAATCAGGTCCCAGTGAGCCACTTTGTCGCAAAGTCGTATCGCTTAGGACTTGATGCAGTTCCGCGAAGCCGTATTGAAAGCAAGGTGATTGAAGAGGAGCGGACAGAAGCTTCAGCGAAAGACGGCTCCAATTTGTCGCGAACTATGCAGTGCAGCGTTCCTGAGACAGATTGCGACAATTGCCGATAGCGGTCGGCAAAGTTCTGCGACAACCGGACCCCATCGTGCGCCTGTTCAACGAAGCAGGAGCACTGCATGTGCGATGCGATCGATGCTGTTTCTCGCAGGGTAGTTCCCGGAAGCTCGAGGGGCTCATCAGCCGAGAGCGATGAAGACTACGCCACACGGAAGGGACCGTTTTCTTGCAGATACGCATTTCGAATAAGTTGGCTGCTCGTCTTCGTGTTGCGGAATGCGTCTACCTCGGCGACGCCCCTTGATCTGACGTATGGCGCAAATAGCACAGCTATTTCACGCCTCGTGACGGAGGGCGACTGTTTGACGTCCGAGCGAGATCTCAAATTCGTATGCGGAAGTGCCCGAATTCATTTGGGCCGTTTCGATGAGGTCAAGCGAATTGAGTTGATCAAGGAAAGGTGCATGCCATGGCTTTGACCCCGATGATCGGAGAGGGTGAACTCCGGATCACAGATGAGATCCGATCGGAGTCACCGGATACGTGTTCATGGCTTGATGGCGCAATCGTCTTCGACCATCGCCGCTGGTCCTGCCGGGAAGCAGAATTAACCTGGACAGCGCCTTCGCATCTGATCGTGCTGACCCATACAGGCAAGACCGCACGAACGCGGATTTCGTGCTCCGGCGAACTCGTCTATGACGGCCGAGACAGGCCGGGCGCGCTCTCTTTCATCCCCGCAGGTGTCGAGCGCTCCGGCAGCTATTGCGAGCCGGATCTCGTCTACTCCGCCCTTTGGCTCGATCACGCTCGGTTCGGATGCGAGCGTTCGGCGCAGACGTTACCAATATTAGTAAATCGCGCCGATGCGGTTATCGCCGCGCTGCTGACGGCGCTGCATAACGACGTTGCATTCGGCAGCAAGCCGGACACTGCTTATGTCGAGCATCTCGCCGCCATTGCGATGCATCGGATCATGGCGCTCGACGGCGGCAAACCCCGTCCAAGTGCACATGGCGCACTCAGCAAGGCGACGCTCCGCAGGATTGAGGAGTACGTCGACGAGCACCTCGGCGGGGAAATCAGGCTGAGCGATCTCGCGGCGATCGCAGACAGGGAGATCGATTCCTTCGCGCGCCGCTTCAGGACCGCGACCGGAATGGCTCCCTATGCCTTTGTGATCGCGCGGCGGATTCGCCGCGCCGAGCAGCTTCTTGCGGTTTCCGACCACGAACTTGCGCTGATCGCGGCCAGACTAGGCTTCTCCAGCCAGAGCCATTTCACCACGGCATTCAAACGCGAGCGAGGCATGACGCCCCGGGCTTACCGGCAACAGCTTTTTCCTGAATCCTGCAAGAGCGCCGGAATCGTGAAAGAACGCCCGAAGCGGCGCACCTATCTTGCGCCGAGCAAGCACGGGGTGCGCAAGGGAGCGAGCTCGACATGGCCGACTGCAAGGACCGACGCCCGACCGATGACGGGCCGACTCGAAGGAGCGTGATTCAGGGGGCCGCGGCAGCGACGGCGCTGCTCACCGTTGGGATCGCCGACGCTGTGCCGGCGCTTGCTCAGTCTAGCAGTCTTGTCGAGCCTGCAGCCGCAACGACGAGAATCCCCGTAAGTCTGATCATCAACGCCAGCCTGACTTCAGTCGAACTCGATCCGCGCACCACGCTGCTCGATGCGCTGCGCCACCAGCTTGGTCTGACCGGGTCCAAAAAGGGCTGCGACCATGGTCAGTGCGGCGCTTGTACGGTCCTGATCAACGGCAGGCGAGTTAACTCCTGCTTGACGCTCGCGGTCATGCATCAAGGCGACGAGATCACGACAATCGAAGGGTTGGCGCAAGGCGAGGCGCTGCATCCGATGCAGGCCGCGTTCATCGCGCGCGACGGCTTCCAGTGCGGCTATTGCACGCCGGGCCAGATCTGCTCGGCCGTCGGCATGCTGAACGAAGCCAGGGACGGCTGGCCGAGCCATGTCACGGACGATCTCGTTGCACAGACCACGCTGAGCGATGCCGAAATTCGCGAGCGCATGAGCGGCAATCTCTGCCGTTGCGCCGCCTATCCCAACATCGTCGCGGCCATTCGCGATGTCGCCGAGAGGACCTGAACGATGAAGCCGTTCACCTATGAACGCGCATCCGGCCTGCGCGAGGCGGCCGCCGCGGTGGCCGCGCGTCCCGGCATCAAATTCATCGCCGGCGGCACCAATCTCGTCGATCTGATGAAGCTGGAAATCGAGCAGCCGATACATCTCGTCGACATTAGCCGGCTGCCACTGCGGTTGATCGAGGAGACATCGGAAGGCGGCCTGCGTATCGGGGCACAGGTTCCCAATAGCGATCTAGCAGCCGACATGCGGGTGAGAACCCGCTATCCATTGCTTTCGCAGGCGCTCCTTTCGGGTGCCTCCGCCCAGTTGCGCAACAAGGCCAGTACCGCCGGCAACCTGCTGCAACGTACGCGCTGCCCGTATTTCTATGAACGCGGCATGCCCTGCAACAAGCGCGACCCCGGCTCGGGCTGCAGCGCGCGCGGCGGCTTCAACCGGCTTCACGCGATCCTCGGCGCCAGCGAGGCCTGCATGGCCGTCCACCCATCCGACATGGCGGTGGCCATGACCGCGCTCGATGCGCGTATCGAGACGATACAATCCGACGGCCGCACACGGGTCTTTCCGCTTCGAGAACTGCACCGTCTGCCGGGAACGACGCCGCACATCGAGACCACGCTCGCCGCTGGCGAGATGATCACCGCTGTGATCTTGCCGCCACCGCCGCCGGGTCGGCAGCTCTACCGCAAGGTCCGCGACCGCGCGTCCTACGCTTTCGCCCTGGTCTCGGTCGCGGCAATTGTCGACGTCGCCGCCGGACGCATCCGTGGCGCGCGCATCGCAATGGGCGGCGTTGCGCCCAAGCCATGGCGCTCTGCCGAAGGCGAGCGGGCTCTTGCCGGACAGCCCGCGGGTGAAGAGACCTGCGCCGCGGCCGCCGATGCGGCCCTTTCCGG
>NZ_PSRR01000027.1 GCF_004296405.1 Bradyrhizobium sp. Leo170 | reverse complement strand
CCAATCGATCTGCCCCGGATTACGCTTCGCTCCATCCGGGCTACAGATTGACGGCCTACAAAATAAAGCGGCTCAGGTCGGCGTTCTTGGCGAGGTCGCCGACATGCTTGCGCACATAATCGGCATCGACCGTGATGGTGTCGCCGTGGCGATCGGGCGCGGTGAAGGAGATCTCGTCCAGCACCCGCTCCATCACCGTCTGCAGCCGCCGCGCGCCGATATTCTCGACAGTGGAGTTAACGGCGACAGCGACGTCGGCGAGCTCGTCGATGGCGGTGTCGGTGATCTCCAGTTTCACGCCTTCGGTTTGCATCAGCGCAACATATTGCTTGATCAGCGACGCCTCGGGCTCGGTCAGAATGCGGCGCATGTCGTCTCGGGTCAGCGCCTGCAATTCGACGCGGATCGGCAGGCGGCCCTGCAATTCCGGCAACAGGTCGGAAGGCTTTGCGATATGGAACGCGCCGGAGGCGATGAACAGGATGTGATCGGTCTTCACCGGGCCATGCTTGGTCGAGACTGTGGTGCCCTCGATCAGCGGCAGCAGGTCGCGCTGCACGCCCTCGCGCGAGACGTCGCCGCCGGCGCGATTCTCCCGCACGCAGATCTTGTCGATCTCGTCGAGGAACACGATGCCGTTGTTCTCGACCGCGTTGATCGCTTCCTGCACCAATTGATCGGTGTCGAGCAGCTTGTCGGATTCCTCGTTGACGAGGATTTCGTGCGAGCCCGCCACGGTCAGACGCCGGGTCTTGGTGCGGCCACCCATCTTGCCGAAGATGTCGCCGATTGAAATGGCGCCCATCTGCGCGCCCGGCATGCCCGGGATCTCGAACATCGGGAAGCCGCCGGAGGACTGCGTCTCGATCTCGATCTCCTTGTCGTTCAATTCGCCGGCGCGCAATTTCTTGCGGAAGGATTCCCGCGTCGCCGGGCTCGAAGCCGGCCCGACCAGTGCATCCAGCAGGCGTTCCTCGGCGGCAAGTTGCGCCCGCGCCTGAACGTCCTTTCGCTTGCGCTCGCGGATCAGCGCAATCGCGACCTCGACGAGATCGCGCACGATCTGCTCGACGTCGCGGCCGACATAACCGACCTCGGTGAACTTGGTGGCTTCGACCTTGAGGAAGGGCGCGCCGGCGAGTTTTGCCAATCGCCGCGCGATTTCGGTCTTGCCGACGCCGGTCGGCCCGATCATCAGGATGTTCTTCGGCAGCACTTCCTCGCGCAGGGAACCGGAAAGCTGCAGCCGCCGCCAGCGGTTGCGCAAGGCGATGGAGACCGCGCGCTTGGCGTCGGTCTGGCCGACGATGAAACGGTCGAGTTCGGAAACGATTTCGCGGGGGGAGAAGTCGGTCATGTCACCTAGCTAGGGGTTCAAGGCTGCCAGAGCAAGCTGAGGTTAGATTGCCGGCAGGCCGGAAATCATGTCGAGTTTGTAACCTGCGGTCATGCGTCACAGACCATCAAGAGAGCCGGGCCGTCGGGCGTGTCGATCATGCGGACTTTCTCAAATCGCGCTTTCTCATAGGCGCGCACGGCGCGAGCATTGTTCGGATCGGGATCGGTGACGATGCGCGGCGCGCCCTGCCCCAACCGCTCGATGACGAAGCGGCGGATCAATGCCGAGCCGTGCCCGCGTCCGATCATGTCGGGCTCGCCGATGAAGAGATCGATGCCGCGTGTGCCTTTGGGATGTGCTCCGAAACCTTCATTCCAGGCCGTCAACGCGTAGCACTGGATGTAGCCGAAATCGCTGCCATCGACTGAGACGATGAACTGGTCCATCGCCGGCTCATCGAGATCGCCACTCACCAGCGCATATTGCTCGGATGGATCGCCCCACCATTCCCGGACATGCGGCAGCGCCAGCCAGCGCTCGATCAGCGCAAGGTCGGCCGCCGCCATCTCTCGGAAGGTGTAAGACTGCAAGGTTCAGCCGCCCAGCGTCTCGATCGTCACGTTACGGTTGGTGTAGACGCAGATGTCGGCGGCGATATCGAGCGAGCGGCGCACGATCGCCTCGGCGTCCTTGTCGCTGTCGATCAGGGCGCGCGCCGCGGCCAATGCGTAATTGCCGCCCGAGCCGATCGCCATGACGCCGGCCTCCGGCTCCAGCACGTCGCCGGTTCCGGTGAGGACCAGGGAGACGTCCTTGTCGGCGACGATCATCATCGCCTCCAGCCGCCGCAGATAGCGGTCGGTGCGCCAGTCCTTGGCCAGCTCCACGGCCGCCCGGGTCAATTGTCCCGGATATTGCTCGAGCTTGCTTTCCAGCCGCTCGAACAGGGTGAAGGCGTCGGCGGTGGCGCCGGCAAAGCCGCCGATCACGTCGCCCTTGCCGATCCTGCGCACTTTCTTGGCATTGGCCTTGATCACGGTCTGGCCGATCGAGACCTGTCCGTCGCCGCCGATCACCACCTTGCCGCCCTTGCGGACGGTGACGATCGTGGTGCCGTGCCAGACGGTCGGCTCGTTTTGGGATGCTTGCATGGGGTACCTCTTTGTCCGAGCAGATTTAGGCGGTCGGCCAGTGGCTTACAATCGGCCGATTTGAAGCCTGTTCGGTCACCATGGCCGCAACTTGGCCGCTTTTTGCGTCATCCCGCAGTAGCGAAGGGGTCATCGGCCTGTTAAAAGACGCCCGTTTTCGGCACGGGAAAGCTCAATTTTCATGCGCACGGCGACGATCAAGCGCAAGACCAAGGAGACGGACATCGAGGTGGCGGTAAACCTCGACGGGTCCGGTGTGTCCCAGGTTTCGACCGGGATCGGCTTCTTTGACCATATGCTCGACCTCCTGGCGCGGCATTCGCGCATCGATATCACGGTCAGGGCCGAGGGCGATCTCCACGTCGATTACCACCACACCACTGAGGATGTCGGGATTGCGCTCGGACAGGCCGTGAAACAGGCGCTTGGCAACATGGCGGGCATCACCCGCTATGCCTCGATCCACATGCCGATGGACGAAACGCTGTCGCGCGTGGTGATCGACATTTCGGGCCGTCCGGTGCTGGTGTTCAAGGTCGCCTTCCCCCGCGACAAGATCGGGGAGTTCGACACCGAGCTGGTGCGCGAATGGTTCAATGCGTTTGCGATGAACGCCGGCGTGACTTTGCACGTCGAGACCCTATATGGCGAGAACAGCCATCATATCGCCGAATCTTGTTTCAAGGGTCTTGCGAGAGCGCTTCGCGCGGCTGTCGCGATCGATCCGCAGGCCGCGGGCGAAGTGCCCTCCACCAAGGGCAAGCTCGGCGGTTGATTTCCCGGGCATGGTCCGGAAAACTCGGTCCCGGCTTTCCCTCGCGACAAACGCGAAGCGTTTGCGCGGAGATCATGCTCAAACCAAAAGTTCGCGGCGGAGAGTTTTGATGCCGGTCTACACAGTGCATGCCCCCGTAGGGAACAATGCCGATCTTGCGGCAACCGACAAGTTCACCTTCGTGCGCGACGGCTTTCATTTCTGGGCGGCCATTGCGAGCGTGATCTGGCTGGCCTGGCACCGGCTGTGGCTGGCGCTGATCGGCTGGGTCTTGCTGATGGCGGCGATCGATTACGGCTTGGCAAAGCTCGGCATCGGCCGCGGTACGATCCTGGCCGTTGATGTCGTGCTGGCGCTGCTCTTGGGGTTCGAGGCCGCAAGCCTGAAGCGCTGGACCTTGTCGCGCGGCAGATGGCGTCAGCTCGACATCGTCGTGGCCGATGACGAGGAATCCGCCGAGCGTCGTTTTTTCGATCGCTGGACCGCGGCGCATCGTGGCGTGGTCAACGACCAATGGTCGGTCGACCGCGGCGGCCCGCCGCCGACGCGGAACAATCCGGGCCAGCCGTTCTCCAAGCCGCCGCCGCTGCCGCAGGGCGGCATTATCGGGTTGTTTCCAGAGCCGGGAGGATCGCGATGACGGTTGCCATCATCGATTACGGTTCGGGCAACCTGCACTCGGCGGCGAAAGCGTTCGAGCGCGCCGCGCGCAGCATGGAAGATCCGCAGAAGATCATGGTGACGCGCGATCCCGACGCGGTGTTCCGCGCCGACCGCATCGTGCTGCCGGGCGTCGGCGCCTTCGCCGATTGCCGCCGGGGCGTCGATGCGCTCGACGGTATGCTCGAGGCTTTGACGGAAGCGGTGCGGGTCAAGGCGCGGCCGTTCTTCGGCATCTGCGTCGGCATGCAGTTGATGGCGACACGCGGCAAGGAGCATGTGACGACCGACGGCTTCAACTGGGTCGAAGGTGACGTCGAGAAGATTCAGCCGCGCGAGGAGAACCTGAAGATCCCGCACATGGGCTGGAACACGCTCGAAGTGCTGCGCGAGCACCCCGTGCTGGAGCGCCTGCCGCTGGGGCCGGATGGCCGCCACGCTTACTTCGTGCACTCCTATCACCTCAACGCGGCCAATGAGCAGGACGTGCTGGCGCGCGCCGATTACGGCGGCCCGGTTACAGCCGTCGTTGCAAAAGACACCGCGATCGGCACGCAGTTTCACCCCGAGAAGAGCCAGCGCTTCGGGCTGGCGCTGATCTCGAACTTTTTGAAGTGGAAGCCGTGATCCTCTTTCCTGCCATTGACCTCAAGAACGGACAGTGCGTGCGCCTGGAGCAGGGCGACATGGCGCGCGCCACCGTGTTCAATCTCGATCCGGCGGCGCAGGCGCGCGCCTTCGCTGCTCAGGGATTCGAATATCTGCATGTCGTCGATCTCGACGGCGCCTTTGCCGGCAAGCCGATGAATGCGCAGGCCGTCGAGGCGATGCTGAAGGCGGTCACGATGCCGGTGCAGCTTGGCGGCGGCATCCGCGATCTCAGGACGGTGGAAGCCTGGCTGGAGAAGGGCGTGGCGCGCGTCATCATCGGCACCGCGGCGGTGCGCGACCCCGAGCTCGTCAGGAGCGCCGCGAAGAAGTATCCCGGCAGCGTCGCAGTCGGGCTCGATGCCCGTGACGGCAAGGTCGCGGTTCAGGGCTGGGCCGAAACATCGGAGGTGACGGCGCTCGAGATCGCGCAGCGTTTCGAGGACGCCGGCGTTGCCGCAATCATCTTCACCGACATCGCCCGCGATGGCCTTTTGAAGGGCCTCAACCTCGATGCCACGATCGCTCTCGCCGAGAGCATCTCGATCCCCGTCATCGCTTCCGGCGGCTTTGCTTCGATCGATGATGTGAAGGCATTGCTGGAGCCACGCGCGAAGAAGTTGGCGGGTGCTATCGTCGGCCGCGCGCTCTATGATGGCCGGCTTGATCCTGCAGCCGCATTGCAACTGATCCGCAGCGCCAGCGCCGCGGCTTAGGAGACGATATGTTCAAGGTCCGCGTCATTCCCTGCCTCGACGTCAAGGACGGCCGCGTGGTCAAGGGCGTCAATTTTGTCGATCTGCGCGACGCCGGCGATCCCGTCGAGGCCGCGATCGCCTATGACGCCGCCGGCGCCGACGAGCTCTGCTTCCTCGACATCACCGCGACCCATGAGAACCGCGGCATCATGCTTGATGTGGTACGGCGGACCGCCGAGGCCTGCTTCATGCCGCTCACCGTCGGCGGCGGCGTCCGTACCATCGACGACATCCGCACGCTCCTGCGCTCCGGTGCCGACAAGGTGTCGATCAATTCCGCAGCGGTCAGCCGTCGCGAATTCGTGAAGGAAGGCGCGGAAAAATTCGGCGAACAGTGCATCGTGGTCGCGATCGACGCCAAGCGCGTCAACCGCGCCGGCGGCTCCGACCGCTGGGAGATTTTCACCCATGGCGGCCGCAGGGCCACCGGCATCGAGGCGATCGAATATGCCCAGGAAGTGGTCTCGCTCGGCGCCGGCGAGATCCTGCTGACGTCGATGGATCGGGATGGCACTCGGCAGGGCTTCGACCTGGAGCTGACGCAGGCGATTGCCGATAGTGTCCCCGTACCGGTCATCGCGTCCGGCGGGGTCGGCAACCTCGATCATCTCGTCGACGGCATCCGCAAAGGGCACGCTACCGCCGTCCTGGCCGCCTCGATATTCCATTTCGGCGAATTTACCATCCGCCAGGCCAAGGAGCACATGGTGCGTGCAGGGCTGCCCATGCGTCTCGATCCCTAGGACTCGCCGTCACAAAAGTGCTAAGTCCCCTCCGGGGGAAATTGCCGGCTTTCACGCCGGTCCGGGTGCTCAAGTATGTCGCGTTTCACGGTCCACGATCTGGCCGCCATCATCGATGCCCGCGCGGCGTCGGGGGGAGAGGCGTCCTATACGAAGAAGCTGCTCGACAAAGGCGCCGAGCATTGTGCCAAGAAGCTCGGCGAGGAAGCGGTCGAGACCGTGATCGCCGCGATCGAGAACGATCGCGATCATCTCATCGCCGAAAGTGCCGATCTGGTGTTTCACCTGCTGGTGCTGTTGAAGGCCCGCGGCGTGAAGCTCGAGGACGTCGAGGCGGCGCTGGCGCAGCGCACATCCATGTCCGGATTGGAAGAGAAAGCGGCGCGCAAGCGCGATTAGGGCACGGCCATGGATATTCAGGCACCCGACCAGCAATATAATCCGTACCGGATCTTCTCGCGCGAGCAATGGGCGAAATTGCGCGACGACACGCCGATGACACTAGAGCCAGGCGAATTCGAGCGGCTACGCTCGATGCACGATCGGCTCGACATCCACGAGGTCGAGGACATCTATCTGCCGCTGTCGCGGCTGCTCTCGATCTATGTCGACTCCACGCAGCGGCTCTATTACGCGCAGCGGCAATTCCTCGGCATCCAAGACCGCAAGATGCCCTACATCATCGGCGTCGCGGGCTCGGTCGCGGTCGGCAAGTCCACCACCGCGCGCGTGCTGCAGGCGCTGCTGGCGCGCTGGTCGCCGCGGCCCAAGGTCGACCTCGTCACCACCGACGGCTTCCTCTATCCCAACGCCGTGCTCGAGCGGCTGGGATTGATGCAGAAGAAGGGTTTTCCGGAAAGCTACGACCAGCAATTGCTGCTCTCGTTCGTGAGCGACATCAAGGCCGGGCGGCGGCCGGTGCGCGCGCCTGTCTATTCGCACCTGACCTACGACATCGTTCCGAACCAGTTCATCGAGATCGATCGTCCCGACATCCTGATCGTCGAGGGTGTCAATGTGCTGCAGACGAGCCGCTTGCCGCGTGACGGCAAGGCGGTGCCGGTGGTTTCCGACTTCTTCGATTTCTCGGTTTATATCGATGCCGATGAGCCGGTGTTGCGCGAATGGTACGTCAAGCGCTTCCTTGCGCTGCGCGATACCGCGTTCCACGATCCCCGCTCCTATTTCCACCGCTATGCCGTGCTGTCGGACGAAGAGGCGACCGCCACCGCGATCGCGATCTGGGAACGCACCAACCGCGCCAATCTCGAGGATAACATCCTGCCGACCCGTCCGCGCGCCACGCTGATCCTGAAGAAGGGCGCCGACCACGTGGTGGAGACCGTCGCGCTGCGGCGGCTGTAGCTGCTGTCGCCCGGCATCGTCATTGCGAGCGCAGCGAAGCAATCCATCGCGCCTCACATGCGGAGGCATGGATTGCTTCGCTGCGCTCGCAATGACGGCGGAGGCAGCGGAGGCTACGCAGCCAGATGCCGCGCCGCTGCCAGTCCTCTCAGCGCCTCCTCGAGCTTCTCGCGATCGAGGGGCTTGATCAGAAAGCCGTCCATCCCCGCTTCGAAGCAGGCGGAGCGATCTTCCGCTAAGGTGTTGGCCGTCAGCGCGAGGATTGGCGTTGGTCGGCCGGGCTGGTTGGCTTCCGATTGCCGGATGCGTTTGGTGGTCTCGATGCCGTTGAGCTGCGGCATCTGGACGTCCATCAGCACGAGGTCGTATGGCGCGCCCGTTGATTTCGCCGACAACCAGGATTGAAGCGCCTCTTCGCCGTTGGTGGTGATCACTACCTTGTGGCCGAGGCGCGTCAGCAGCGAGCGCATCAGGAGCGCGTTGATCTCATTGTCCTCGGCGACCAGGATCGACAGCCCCTTGTCGGACAGGGAGGCCGGTGCCGAGCCAGCCTCGATTGGCTCGACGACGAGCTCTGCGGCGACGCTTGGGGAAGCGATCTCGGGCGTGGCGGTCAGACGAGCGGCGAGCGAGACGGCGCGCAGTGGCTTGACCAGATAGCCGGTGAACGGCGAGTCGGCGGACGGCTGCAGTTCCTGCCGGGTTGCCGGCGTGAACATCACGATCCGCTGCGTCGCATGCATCCGCGCCGCTTCCCCGAGGTGGCCGATCTCGGCCGCTCCCAGCGCGTGGTCGATCAGCGCGGCATGCCATGAACGCTCGGGCAACAAGGCCTCCGCCACCATGGCATCCGACACCATGCAGGTCTGTGCACCCCAGCGCTGCAAGCGGCGCGAGATCAGGGAGGCCTCGATGCTTTGCGGCGCGACCACCATGATCGACCGGTCCGCAAGCTCGGGCGGGCTGAACACCGGCGGCCCGTTGCTGTCGGAAGCGGCGAGCGGGATCGATAGTTCGAAGGTCGAGCCAGCGCCCGGCGTGCTTGCAAGCGCGATGCGGCCGCCCATGCGCTTGACGATGCGGTCGCTGATGCTCAGGCCCAGTCCGGTGCCGCCATAGCTGCGCGCAATGCCTTCGTCCGCCTGCTCGAACTCGCGGAAGATGCGCTGCTGCGCTTCCGGTGCAATGCCGATGCCGGTGTCGCGGACAAGGAAGCTGATTTCATTCGGCCGGATGCCGGGCTCGACCACCAGGGAGACGCCGCCGGTTGCGGTGAATTTGATCGCGTTGCCGGCGAGGTTGAGCAGCACTTGGCGCAGCCGGGCCGCGTCTCCGACCACCTCCATCGGCAATCGCTCATCGATATAGGCGGCGATCTCGATTCCCTTTGCCTCCGCCCTCGGTGCCAGCAATTCGGTGATGTCCTCGATCAGTTTCGAGAGCGCGAACGGGCGCTGCTCGAGATCGATCTTGCCGGCCTCGATCTTGGAATAGTCGAGGAGCTCTTCGATCAGCGACAGCAGCGCGTCGCCGGAGGTCTTCACCGCCTTGGCGTAGGTCATCTGCTCCGGCGTCAGCGGCGTATCCATCAAGAGTCCGCTCATGCCGATGATGCCGTTCAGCGGGGTGCGGATCTCGTGGCTCGCCATTGCGAGGAAGCGCGACTTGGCGCGGTTGGCCGCATCGGCCTGATCGCGCGCCTCGGCAAGCACGCGCTCGCTTTCGGTGCGGTCGGTCACGTCACGCCCGACGCTTTGCATCTCCGCAGGCCTCCCAGCGTCGGTGCGGACGAGGCCCTCGCGCCAGGCGATCCAGCGCGGCCCGAAGGGGCCTGCGATCTTCTGGTCGTAGGTGCGGGTGCCGCTTGGCTCCAGCGCGGTGTCGCCCTGTTCCAGCACCTCGAAGGCGAAATGGCTGCCGATCAGTTCGCCACGCGGCTTTCCCGCGAGGTCGCAATACGCGTCGTTGACGAAGGTGATCATGCCATCGCTGTCACGCAGGACGATCAGGTCGCTCTGCGACTCAAACAGGCTACGCGCGCGTTGCTCGGCTTCCTGCAGTTCCCAGTTGCGGTCGGCGAGCGCCTCGTTGTGCTCTGCGATCATGCGCAGCTTTCCGCGCATCAGCCGCAGTCGGACATTCAGCACGACCAGCGCCACGCAGGTGAGTGCGAACAGCAGACTGACAGCCACGGCAATGGTACGCGGATCACGGTCCGAAACGGCGCCAACGAGGAACGCATAACCGCCGGCGAAGGCTGCGGCGAAGACGATGAAGGCACGGAGGATGAAGACGATCCAGGGGTGACGCCGCCCGAACCGAAGCAAGCGGAGCCTCAGTCGATAGGTCCACGTCATCGCCGATCCCCTGATCACCTGCTGAAGGCTGGCGGCTTGAGCCGCCCTTGCATGTTGGGTCGACGATGCGTCGGCGACCTTGCAAAGTGCTTGAGACAGCATCGGGTTCCGGCCCGCGATGCGAACAGGGTTGATAAAGCGTTAACGATCGTTGCTACAGCGAAGCCGCCTGCAGATGGCGGTGCCCGCCATGCGCGCCGACGATCAGCGCCGCGGCATCGCGCACGGAGAAGCTCTTCGAATGGACGAAGATCCGGTAATCGGCCGGGCCATCCTGCGAAAGATAGATCACGGGGTCGGTTGCGGCGGGATTGGCCGAGATCGCCACCAGTTGCGGCACGCCCTTGCTCTCGCAGGCGCCGGGCTCGGCGTCGTCGTCGATATCATCGATAACAGCGAAATCGGCGGCTTCCGCATTGTCGGAGACCTGGACTCGGACGGTGGCGGCAGCCGGGTCGTCCGTGAAGCTGACATGGAGCTGGGCGAGCCAGGGGATCGATGCGATCTGGACGGTGGCGCCGCCGGCCTCGATGCAGGGATGTGGGCCCGGCAGGAATTCACCGCGGGCAACGAGCGCGAACACGGCCAGCGGCACGACCGAGGCCAGAATCTTCAAACGCAACATGACCACTCACTCAACCGAAGCCGGCTAGGATTGCGCGGACTTATGGTTGGCGGAGTGTAAAGAGAACTGGTTACCGTCGCGTTGACGCGACGCTGCTGGACGCTTTACGCCGCGCGCCTGATGTCGTCGGCGAGCGCGCGGTAGGACAGGGCCTCCGCAAGATGCAATCGCCCGATCTTCTCGGTGCCGTCGAGATCGGCGAGCGTGCGCGCGACGCGCAGCACGCGGTGATAGCCGCGCGCGGTGAGGCGCATGGTCTCGGCGGCATCGCGCAACAGCTTCTGCCCCTGTGCGTCCGGCTGGGCGATGGTCTCAAGCAGCGATGCCGGCGCTTCCGCATTGGTGCGGACGTTTGGCATGCCGGCGGCGGCATAGCGCGCAAGCTGGACGTCGCGCGCCGCAGCGACTCGCGCCGCCACTTCCGCCGATCCTTCGGCAGGCGGCGGCAGGATCAGGTCGGCGGCGGTCACCGCCGGCACCTCGATCCGCAGATCGATGCGGTCCATCAGCGGGCCTGAGATGCGAGACCGCCTTGTCCGGCAGGCCTACGATCGCAAAAGCCGGTAGTCCCGGCGCGACCTGCACCTGCACGTCGACCGCACGAGCCTCGATCCCCTCGAAAGCGACGGTGGAAACGCGTTGAACCATGCTGCCCCCTTGCCACAATCGAGGGTAGCCGAAGGCAACGCCAAGCGCAAGAACATTACGGGAACGTGGGCTCCGGGGCCGCTTTTCCGCTGTCCCGGAGCCCACGCAGCTTACAGCGTCATCTGCATCGGTTCGGGATAATAGTGGAAGCCGTCGCCGACCTTGGCGACATGGCCGTAGCCGGGCCAGGCGAAGTGGTAGGACATCACGGGGGTCTTGTTGGCCGCCAGCATCTCCAGCAGCCTCACCCGCGAGGCCGCCGCCTGTTTCGGGTCGGTGTCGTAGGAGAATTCCATCCGCGGCCGCTCGAGCAGCAGCACGGCGTGGTGCGAGAGGTCGCCGAGGAAGGCGAAGGATTTGCCGGCCGAGGTCACCATAAAGATGTGGTGGCCGATGGTGTGGCCGGGCGCCGCGATCGCCTGCACGCCGGGCAGGAATTCCTGGCCGTCCTTGAAGAACACCAGCCGGTCCCGGACTGGCAGCAGATTCTTGCGCGCGTGAACGACGAAGTCCTTCAGCGGGCTGCCCATCTTGCCTTCATCGGTCCAGTAATCGAAATCGCTCTGGGCGATATAGACCTGCGCGTTCGGGAACAGCGGCTTGTCGTTGGCACCGACGATGCCGCCGATGTGGTCGATATGCGCATGCGAGCAGACGACGGCGTCGATGTCCTCCGGCTTGATGCCGGCTTCCGCCATGCTCTTCTGCTGGCGGCCGGTGGTCGGACCGAACGCTTTCGAAGTGCCCATGCCGGTGTCGAACAGGATCAGCTTGTCGCCGGTGTTCACGATCGGCGAATTCTGCTCCAGCACCACATTGTCGGGCGACAGGAAGTTGTCCGACAGCATCTTCTTCACTTCTTCCTTCGGCACGCCGGTGAAGGTGCCGGAGGGATCGCCAAGCGGCAGCGGGCCGTCGGAGACGACGGTGACTTCGGCATCGCCTAGAATGAAGCGGTGCCAATACGGCGTTTGCGTGCCGAGCTTCGGCGCGCGTGCCAGCGCGCTGCCCCCGAGCAGCGTGCTTGCACCAAGGCCGGCGCCGAGCGCGAGCAGGGACCTTCGCGAGACGTTGATTGTCATGCTTTTCCTCCACGATTTTTATCGAGTTATATTTTGGCAATCATCGCGTTGCCGCCCGCGAGCAGGTCCTGCCCCACGACCTGAAGGCGAGCAAGGCCATGCTGCGCTCGCCGTCGCAAGCTGACAAGAGGTCTCAGAGCGGAAGAAAGGCAGACGCGCCCTAAGATTTTGCGCGCTTCGCCTCGATGACGTCCCAGATCCTGGCCGCCACGTCCGGGCCGCCGAGCCGCGAAATGGCGCGGATGCCGGTCGGCGAGGTGACGTTGATCTCGGTGAGATAGCCGTCGATCACGTCGATGCCGACGAACAACAGGCCGCGCTCGCGCAGCGCCGGGCCAAGGGTTGTGCAGATCGCGCGCTCGCGATCGGACAGCTCGGTCGACTGCGCCGCGCCGCCACGCACCATGTTGGAGCGCAGGTCGTCCGCCGCAGGCACGCGGTTGACGGCGCCGGCGAACTCGCCATCGACCAGAATGATGCGCTTGTCGCCATGCTTGACCTCGGGAAGGAAGCGCTGGATCACCCATGGCTCCTTGAACGTCACCGTAAACATGTCGAACAGCGAACCGAAATTCATGTCCTGCGGCATCACGCGGAACACCGCGGCGCCGCCATGGCCGTGCAACGGTTTCATGACGACGGCGCCATGCTCGTCGCGGAACGCGTTGATCTCGTCGAGGTCGCGCGAGATCAAGGTCGGCGGCATCAACTGCGGAAAATTCATCACGAACAGCTTTTCCGGCGCATTACGGACGCTGGCGGGATTGTTGACGACCAGGGTCTTCGGGTGGATACGCTCGAGGAAATGCGTAGAGGTGATGTAGGCGAGATCGAACGGCGGATCCTGCCGCAGCAGGATCACGTCGAAATTGGTCAGCGGCTCGCGCTTGGGCTCGCCAAGCGTGAAGTGATCGCCGACCTCGTCGCGCACGGAAAGAATCTGCACCGGCGCCACCAGCTCATCGCCGCGCAGCGAGAGCTTGTCCGGTGTGTAATAGGAAATGCCGTGGCCGCGCTTCTGCGCTTCGAGCAGCAGCGCGAACGTCGAATCGCCGCGAATGTTGATGCGCTCAATGGGATCCATCTGGACGGCGACGTTCAATTTCATGGGCTTTGGGTCCGGTCTCTCGAGGAAGTCATGCGCTGGCGTCGAACGCCGCCAACAGATGGCGCGGCAAACGCTTGGGCGCAATCAGCATGGCGTCGAAACGCATGTCGAATTCCGCATGTTCGGGATGCGTCATCAGCCAGGCCTGGGCGGCCGCAATGATGCGCTGCTGCTGGCGCGGCGTGACGGCATAGGCGGCCTCATCAAAGCTGGCGCGGGCCTTGACCTCGACGAAGGCGAGCAGGTTGCGCTTGCGCACCACCAGGTCGATCTCGCCATAGGGCGTGCGGAAACGCTTGGCGAGGACGCGATAACCCTTGGCCATCAGATAGGCCGCAGCGCGGCTTTCCGCCGACAGCCCGGTGCGGAACGCAGCGACCCGTTCGGGCGAAGCGAGCTTTGTGTCCGCCTCCTGCGGCGAGCTGCCGTCACTCTTGGCCATCATCGCCTCGCATTTCTTTTGCGAGTTCGAGAGCGCGGGCATAGACCTCGCGGCGCGGCCGGCCGGAAAGCTCGACTGCATGCGCAACCGCATCCTTGACGCTGTCGCGCAGGAGCGAGGTGCGCAGCAGTTCGTCGAGCTGATCCTGCCCCATCGTCTGCGCATCCGCCGGCGGTGGACCGATCACCAGCACGAATTCGCCGCGTGTCTCAAGTGCATCCTTTCCCGCTGCCAGTTCGGCGATTGGGGCGCGCCTGATCTCTTCGTGCAGTTTCGTCAGCTCGCGGCAGATCGCGGCATCGCGTCCGCCCATGATCGCGGCGAGGTCGGCCAGCGTCTCCTGCACGCGGCTGCCGGATTCGAACAGCACCAGCGTTGAGTCGATCCTGGCGAGCTCTACGAGGCGCGTGCGCCGGGCCTGTTCCTTCGTAGGCAAAAAACCCTCGAAGAAAAAGCGGTCGGTCGGCAGCGCCGCGACCGAGAGCGCCGTCAGCACCGACGACGCCCCGGGCACCGCGACCACGTGATGCCCGGCGGCGCAGGCCTCGCGCACCAGTTTGAAGCCGGGATCGGAAATCAGCGGCGTGCCGGCGTCGGAGACCAGCGCGATCGCGGCGCCCTCGGCCAGCCTCTGCAGGATTCTTGGCCGGGCCTGGGCCGCATTGTGCTCATGGTAGGGGGTCAGCTCGGCCGTAATCGTGTAACGCTCGGTCAAACGGCGGGTGATGCGGGTGTCCTCGCAGGCGATCAGGTCGGCGCCGGCCAATGTCTCCAGCGCGCGCAGGGTGATATCGGCGAGATTTCCGATCGGTGTTGCAACCAGATGGAGGCCGGGAACCGGCTTTGGCGCGTTCAGCACATGACCGCCGATGGAAAATGTCCTGTTGGGGACGTCCATCCCGGCGTCAGCGCCGTATCTTGAGCTGGCTTTTGCGCGCATAATGCCAATCTAGAGCATGATCCGGAAAAGTGGACACCGGTTTTCCCAAGGATCGTGCTCGAACGAAGAGTGGGGGAGCGCCGGCGCCATAACGTGCTTGCGTCTTGCAGAGTGGGCGGCTGTGCTGCGCATTTGGTGAGGGGTTCGCGGTCCACAGCTGGCAATTCGCCATGGGGATAATCCCTTTGTTTTGGTTAACTATTCGCCGACAATATGCCTGATTCTATCCCCTATTTGTTCGGCGGTTGGAGTCCCGGCCGGGTACGGCCGGTCAAGAGAAGAGACGAGATGGTGGGCCCGCATAGTCGCAAACCAAAATCCTCGGGTCTGCAAGGTTCCGCCGCGACCCGCCGGACAGCACTTGGCCTGATGCTGGGCGCTCCCTTGCTGGCCGCCTGCTCGGGGGTGCAGCAGACCCTTAGCCAGTTTACCAGTCCGTCGAGCCCGTCGCAGCCGGAAGCGCCCGCCGGCCCGCAACAGCAGCCGCAGGCGATCGGCAACGGGCAGGTCAAAGTAGGGCTGATCCTGCCGCTCTCGGCGGCCGGCAATGCCGGCCTCGCCGGGCAGTCGATGAAGAACGCCGCCGAACTGGCGCTGGCGGAATTCCAGAACCCGAATGTCCAGCTCCTGATCAAGGACGACGGCGGCAGTCCGCAAGGCGCCTCCCAGGGCGCGCAGCAGGCAATCGGCGAGGGCGCGGAGATCATTTTGGGCCCGCTGTTCGCCCAGTCGGTGCCGGCCGTCGCCCAGGTGGCGCGCGGGCGCGGTATCTCAGTAATCGCGTTCTCGACCGATTCGAGCGTGGCGGGACGCGGTGTCTATCTCCTGAGCTTCCTGCCGGAGTCCGACATCAACCGGATCGTCGAATATTCCGCGAGCATTGGAAAGCGCTCCTTTGCCGCGCTGGTGCCCGACAATGCCTATGGCAATGTGGTCGAGGCGGCGTTCAAGCAGGTGGCCGGTCGCAAGGGCCGCGTCGTTGCATTCGAAAAATACGGCGCCGATCGCGCCACGCCGGCACGTACAGTGGCGCAGTCGCTCGCGCAGGCCGACGCGCTGTTGCTCGCTGATGACGGTGATTCGGTGGTGGCGACGGCAGACGCGCTGACCGCAGCCGGTGCCAGTCTGCGCAACATCCAGCTCTTGGGGACAGGCCTGTGGGACAATCCGCGCGTGTTCGCAAGCCAGGCGCTGCAGGGCGGCCTGTTTGCCGCGCCGGATCCGTCCGGCTTCCGCGCCTTCGCCGGTCGTTACCGCAGCAAATACGGCTCCGAACCCGTGCGCACCGCGACGCTCGCCTATGATGCCGTTGCGCTGGTGGCCGCACTGGCGCGAACGCAAGGCGCTCAGCGCTTCCAGCAGGAAACGCTGACCAATCCCTCCGGCTTTGCCGGTATTGACGGCCTGTTCCGTTTCCGCGCCGACGGCACCAACGAGCGCGGACTTGCGGTGATGAAAGTCGCCAGCGGCGGCACGCAAGCGGTCGCGGGGTCACCGAAGAGTTTCGGGGCCTGAAGAAGCAGCCGTAGCCCGGGTGAAGCGCAGCGCAACCCGGGATTCTGTCGTGAGCTAGAGCATTTTTGGTTCTGATTGAATCAGAACCGAAGCTCTAGATTCTTATTTTGACGCGTTTTCTTCACGCGAACCGGTGTCCACTTCGCTCGAAAACGCTCTAAATGCAGACACCCCGGATTGCGCTGCGCTCCATCCGGGCTACGAACTGCACGTCACTATGCGGCTAAATCCGCCACCACGGCATCCAGCACCGGGAAACCTGACTTGGTCACGCGCAGCCGTCCGTCGGTGTCGACGATGATAGCGCCCTCTTCGCGCAGCAGCGCGATGCGGCGCGGGTCGAGTACGCGGCCGGAAAGCGACGCATAGCGCTCGGGGTCGATGCCTTCGGCGAGACGGAGCCCCATCAGCAGGAATTCGTCGGCGCGCTCTTCGCTGTTGAGCACCTCGTCGGTGACGACGCCGCTGCCATTGGTTTCGACCCGCATCACCCAGGCTTCCGGCCGCTTCTCCGTTGCGGTGGCGTGACGGCGGCCGTTGATGTCGAGGCGGCCATGCGCGCCCGGGCCGATGCCGGCATATTCGTCGCCACGCCAATAGACGAGGTTGTGCCGGCACTCCGCGCCGGGGCGGGCGTGATTGGAAATCTCGTAGGCCGGCAGGCCTGCTTGCACACAGACTTCTTGCGTCACGTCGTAAAGCGCGCGTGCGACGGCCTCGTCCGGCGTCTGCAATTTGCCCGCGGCATGCAGGCCGAAGAATGGCGTGCCTTCCTCGATCGTGAGCTGATAGAGCGAGAGATGCTCGGCAGCTTCCGCGATCGCATGCCTCAGCTCGTCGGCCCACATCGCAGGGGTCTGATCGGGCCGGGCGTAGATCAGGTCGAAGGAATAGCGATCGAAAGACTGGCGCGCGACGGCGACCGCATCGAGCGCTTCGCGCGCGGTGTGCAGCCGCCCCAGCGCCTTCAGCGAAGCGTCGTCGAGCGCTTGCACGCCGAGCGACACGCGGTTGACGCCGGCGGCACGGTAGCCGCGAAACCTCGTCGCTTCGACGCTCGTCGGGTTGGCTTCCAGCGTCACCTCGACATCGGACGCGACGCGCCAATATTTGCCGATCGCATCCAGGATCGCGCCGACCGTCTGCGGCTGCATCAATGACGGCGTCCCACCGCCGAGGAAGATCGAAGACACTTCACGGCCGGGGACGCGCGCCGCAGTCGTCTCGATCTCGCGCGCGAAGGCGCGGGCAAAGCGCGCCTCATCGATCTGCGTATGCCTGACATGGCTGTTGAAATCACAATACGGGCATTTCGACAGGCAGAACGGCCAGTGCACGTAGACGCCGAAGGCTGCCTGGTCCCGGTCAGTCAAGGCATATCTCCGCCAATTTGACGAAGGCGCGGGCCCGGTGCGACAGGCCGAGCCCGAGCGGTGGCAGCCCGTGCTTCTCGACGCTCGTCATCTCGCCGAAGGTGCGGGTATGGCCATCCGGCAGGAACATGGGGTCGTAGCCGAAACCGGCGGTGCCGCGCGGCGGCCACACCAAGGTTCCATCGGCGCGCGCCTCGACCTCTTCGAGATGTCCGTCCGGCCAGGCGACGCAGAGCGCGGAGACGAAATGCGCGCTTCGGCGGTCGGGCGCGGTCGCGTCGCGTTCCTGCAACAGGCGTTCGATCCGCGTCATCGCGGCGGTGAAATCCTTGTTTTCGCCGGCCCAGCGCGCCGAATAGATGCCGGGGGCGCCGTCCAGCGCATCGACCGCCAGCCCGGAATCATCGGCAAATGCCGGAAGATCGGCGGCCTTGGCTGCGGCGATCGCCTTGATCGCGGCATTGGCGCGAAAACTGTCGCCGGTCTCCTCGGGCTCGCCAAGTCCGAGATCGCCCGCCGAGATCGCCTCCACGCCATGCGGTGCCAGCAATTCGCGCATCTCGGCAAGCTTGCCGGGATTGTGGGTCGCGATCACGAGCTTTCCAGTGATTCGACGGTGCATGGCCTATTGACTACGACACCGCCATTTTCTGCAAGTCGACCAGCCGCGCCACACCCTTGCGCGCCAGCCCCATTAGCGCCAGGAACTCGTCCTGCGAGAACGGCGTCTTTTCCGCGGTGCCCTGCACCTCGATGATGCGGCCGTCGCCGGTCATCACGAAATTGGCGTCGGTCTCGGCTTCCGAATCCTCGGCATAGTCGAGGTCGAGCACCGGCGTGCCGTTATAGATGCCGCAGGAGATGGCCGCGACGTTGTCGCGCAACACGTTGGTTTTCAGCATGTTGCGGGCCTTCATCCAGTTGATGCAGTCGGCGAGCGCGACCCAGGCGCCGGTGATCGAGGCGGTGCGCGTGCCGCCGTCGGCCTGCAACACGTCGCAATCGACAGTGATCTGGCGTTCGCCCAGCGCTTCCAGGTCGACCGTGGCGCGGAGCGAGCGGCCGATCAGGCGCTGGATCTCGATGGTGCGGCCGCCCTGCTTGCCGGCGGAGGCCTCGCGCCGGGTCCGTTCCAGCGTGGCGCGGGGAAGCATGCCGTATTCGGCGGTGACCCAGCCGCGGCCCTGACCCTTCAGCCACGGCGGCAGGCGGTCTTCCAGGGTCGCGGTCACGAGCACGTGGGTGTCGCCGAATTTCACCATGCAGGAACCCTCGGCATATTTCACCACGCCGCGTTCCAATGAGACGGGGCGCAGTTCGTCGGGTGCACGGCGGCTTGGCCGCATGGGAATCCTCCGGGAATTCGAGCGAATATGGCTGGCGGTGCTTGTAGGAGCGGGCAGGCGTAGCGGCAAGCCTTTTGGCCGGCTCCCGGGCGGTAATGCACGCTTGTCAGCGGGCGTGTGGATGGTCAAATTAGAGGCAGTTGTGAGGGAGTTGGAGTTATTGTGGCTCAACACGAACCGGTCGGTTTGATCACGCCGCACGCCGGGCTTGCCCAGCTCAACGAGCGTTCGCGCGACATTTTCCGTCAAATCGTCGAAAGTTATCTGGCGACCGGCGAGCCGGTCGGCTCGCGCAACATCTCGCGCCTGATCGCGCTCCCGCTGTCGCCGGCCTCGGTGCGCAATGTGATGTCCGATCTCGAGCAGCTCGGCCTTATCTACGCGCCGCATACCTCCGCCGGCCGGCTGCCGACCGAATTGGGCCTGCGCTTTTTCGTCGATGCGCTGATGCAGGTCGGCCACCTCACCGAGGCGGAACGGCAATCGATCCAAAGCCAATTGGCTACCGTCGGCCGCGCGCAGTCGGTGGAGGCAGCGCTCGACGAGGCTCTGATCCGGCTATCCGGCCTCACCCGCGCCGCCGCCGTGGTGCTGACGCCGAAGTCCAACGCGCGGCTGAAGCATATCGAGTTCGTGCGGCTCGAGCCGGAACGTGCGTTGGTGGTGTTGGTCGGCGAAGACGGGCAGGTCGAGAACCGGGTGCTGGGCTTGCCGCCGGGTGTTCCATCCTCGGCGCTGATCGAGGCCACCAACTTCCTCAATGCGCGCATCCTCGGGCGTACGCTCGCGGAAGCGCGGCTCGAACTCGAGACCGCGCTCGCACAAAGGCGCGTAGAGCTCGATCAATTGACGCAGAAGGTGATCTCGGCAGGGCTCGCGAGCTGGTCTGGCGGCGACAATGAGGACCGGCAGCTCATCGTGCGCGGGCACGCCAATCTGCTGGAGGATTTGCATGCGCTCGAGGATCTCGAGCGTATCAAGTCGCTGTTCGACGATCTCGAGACCAAGCGCGGCGTGATCGACCTGCTGGGGCGCGCAGAAAGCGCCGATGGCGTGCGAATCTTCATCGGGTCGGAGAACAAATTGTTCTCGCTGTCGGGGTCCTCGACCATCGTTGCGCCCTATAGCGACGGCGCTGGCCGTATCGTGGGCGTGCTCGGCGTGATCGGGCCGACCCGGCTGAATTACGCGCGGGTGATCCCGACCGTGGACTATGCCGCGCGCCTCGTCAGCAGGATCCTGGGCGGTTAGATCATGATCTCATCTCTTTGTTTGAGCATGATCTCCGCGCAAACGCTTCGCGTTTGTCGCGAGGGAAAACCGGCTTCCACTTTTCCGGATCATGCTCGAATCCCCGAAACCGGGCTGGTTGCGCTTGATTTTCGTTGCCCAAAGCACGATATCCCGGCCAGCCAATCCCTTAAATGTTGACCAGACGCGATTTTTCCAAAAGGCAAGCCATGACCGATCCGAACCGGCCGAACGACAACGCCGAGAACCCGGCGCAGACCGGCGAGCCCGTGGTCTCGAAGCCCTACGTCATGCCCGACGATCCCGAGCAGGGATCGGCGGAGGCCCTGACCAAGGAGCTGAACGAAGCGCGCGATCGGACGCTGCGCACGCTGGCCGAGATGGAAAACCTGCGCAAGCGCACCAGCCGCGAGATCGCGGACGCGCGCGCCTACGGCATCACCGGCTTTGCCCGCGACATCCTCGACATCGCCGACAATCTGCAGCGTGCCCTCGATGCTGTCCCGGCGGAGGCCAAGGCGGCCGCCGACCCTGGGCTGAAGGCCCTGATCGAGGGCGTCGAATTGACCGAGCGTTCGCTGCACGCCACGCTGGAGAAGAACGGCGTCAAGAAATTCGATCCCACCGGCGAGAAGTTCGATCCGAACTTCCAGCAGGCGATGTACGAGGTTCCCGATCCCTCCGTGCCCTCGGGCACGGTGGTGCAGGTGGTGCAGGCCGGCTACACGATCGGCGATCGCGTGCTGCGTCCGGCGCTCGTCGGTGTCTCCAAGGGCGGCGCAAAGACCGCGCCGGCTTCGGCCGCACAGCAAAACTGAATCTGCAACGCATCGGCTGATGCAACGCCGTTGATGCCGGCCTCGACAGAGGCCGGCAGAGATCGATGTTATCGCGGCTGAATTCCGTCGCGCACGCTGCGGAAGCGCGGGAACGCGGTCGACCATTGATCGCGCGGCGAGGAGCCGATGATGCGCAGCGAGGTCTGCGCACCGAACCGCAGCCACTGCACGATGGTAACGGGCGTGTTGTCCTTGCCGCTGACCGCATCGATCCGTGTCTCGTAGCCGGGCTGGCCATCGATGCGGATCGGCTCCGACATCGTGATCCGTCCGTCGCGCACGCCGGGGATCGTGGTTGCGATCTGCTGGGCAAAACGGCCGCGGTCATCCGGAGAGGCCGCGGTCGAGCCGATGATGCCGATGATCATGAACGGCGCCACCTCGAACCCGCTCTTCTCGTCGCCATCGGCGACAATCAGCGCGGCGCCAGGCGCCAGCGTGCGGACGTTCTTGAAGTTCGCCAGTTCGGTTATCTTGAACGGCATCAGCCCGAGCTGCTCGTCGACCGGAACCTGATCCCGGATCGCGGCGGTCGAAAACATCTGGCGGACGGCGTCGTCGGTATAGATCCTGGCGGCATTCTCCGGGACCTGCATGGCGATGTAGCCGGAGAAGGTCGGGCCGGGCAGGATCATCGAATAGCGCCGCACGCCGCCGGCGCCATCCTTGGCATTCTCGACCGTGTAATAGGCAAGGCCGGCCGCTGTCTCGATGCTCTCCGGCTTGATCCCGCCGGCGCCGCCCGGGTTCGCCTTGAAGGCATTGGCGACCTCGCCATAGGCCTCCGCCGGCAGGTCGGTCACCAGCACCTTGACACCCTGGTCCTCGGTCTCGAAGCCGGTGAAGGTTTTCGCGCGATTGAGCCCCACCAGCGGCTTCATCCCGACCCGGGCGCCCGGCGGAAAGACCACGTCCGCGGCAAAGGCGGGAAATGCGGCGGCAATGAACAGGGCGACCGCGGCGAGGAGGCGAATGGGGTTCATGTCAAGGATCTACCGGGTTTGGCATTGAAGCCGTTCGATGGGCGGCCGGCGCGGGCCGCAAGCTGTCGGGCCTCGTTCAGTTGGCCCGCTTTTAGCGGTTTTGATGGCCCGACGACAGGGGCGGGCGGCTTCATGCCGCCTGATGGCGCAGGGTGCAATGTCGCAGCTTTCTTGCGCATTCGTTAATGTCGGCCCAAGGACCAAGCCGGGCCCAAGCCGATCCCGGCCCGGGCTGACACAATCTTTCAAACGTCAGTCTTTTCAGGTCTCAAGGTTGCGTCCAGTCCTTGCAGGCCTTACCCCCCCTCCTATATGAGCCTCATCGTCGCAATATCGCGAGCATTTGAACGTGTGGGGGTTCGGTTCGGTGCGCCGCCAGGGCCCAGCCAACCTGCCTTAGAGAAGAGAAGGAAATCAGAACCATGGGAAAGGTCATAGGGATCGACCTCGGCACCACGAATTCGTGCGTTGCTGTAATGGATGGCAAGAACGCGAAGGTCATCGAGAATTCCGAGGGCATGCGGACGACGCCGTCGATCGTCGCCCTCACCGATGATGGCGAGCGCCTCGTCGGTCAGCCGGCCAAGCGCCAGGCGGTGACCAATCCTGAACGGACATTCTTTGCGGTGAAGCGCCTCATCGGCCGCCGCTATGACGACCCGATGGTCGAGAAGGACAAGAAGCTTGTCCCCTACAAGATCGTCAAGGCATCGAACGGCGACGCCTGGGTCGAGGCCGACGGCAAGACCTATTCGCCCTCCCAGGTCTCCGCCTTCATCCTGCAGAAGATGAAGGAGACCGCGGAAGCGCATCTCGGCCAGAAGGTCGATCAGGCCGTCATCACGGTTCCCGCCTACTTCAACGACGCGCAACGCCAGGCCACCAAGGACGCCGGCAAGATTGCGGGCCTTGAAGTGCTGCGCATCATCAACGAGCCGACCGCGGCCGCGCTCGCTTACGGTCTCGACAAAACCAAGTCTGGCACGATCGCCGTGTACGACCTCGGCGGCGGCACCTTCGATATCTCCATTCTCGAGATCGGTGACGGCGTGTTCGAGGTGAAGTCGACCAACGGCGACACCTTCCTCGGCGGCGAAGACTTCGACATGCGGCTCGTCAGCTATCTCGCCGACGAATTCCAGAAGGAGCAGGGCATAAACCTGCGCAACGACAAGCTTGCCTTGCAGCGCCTGAAGGAAGCCGCTGAGAAGGCCAAGATCGAATTGTCGTCGACGACGCAGACCGAGATCAACCTGCCCTTCATTACGGCCGACCAGACCGGGCCGAAGCATCTGACGATGAAGCTGACCCGCGCCAAGTTCGAGGCGCTGGTTGACGAACTCATCCAGAAGACCATCGAGCCCTGCCGCAAGGCGCTGAAGGATGCCGGCCTCACCGCCGCTGAAGTTGGCGAGGTGGTGCTGGTCGGAGGCATGACTCGCATGCCGAAGGTTCAGGAAGTGGTGAAGCAATTGTTCGGCAAGGAGCCGCACAAGGGCGTCAACCCGGACGAAGTCGTCGCCATCGGTGCTGCGATCCAGGCCGGCGTGCTGCAGGGCGACGTTAAGGACGTCCTGCTGCTCGACGTGACCCCGCTGTCGCTCGGCATCGAGACGCTGGGTGGCGTGTTCACCCGCATCATCGACCGCAACACCACGATCCCGACCAAGAAGAGCCAGGTGTTCTCGACCGCTGAGGATAACCAGAACGCGGTCACCATCCGCGTCTTCCAGGGTGAGCGTGAAATGGCGGCCGACAACAAGATGCTCGGCCAGTTCGACCTGATGGGCATTCCGCCGGCCCCGCGCGGCATGCCGCAGATCGAGGTGACCTTCGACATCGACGCCAACGGCATCGTCAACGTCTCGGCCAAGGACAAGGCGACCGGCAAGGAGCAGCAGATCCGGATCCAGGCATCCGGCGGCCTCTCCGAAACCGACATCGAGAAGATGGTCAAGGACGCCGAGGCCAACGCCGCCGAGGACAAGAAGCGGCGTGAGGCCGTCGACGCCAAGAACCATGCGGACGCGCTGGTGCATTCCACCGAGAAGGCGCTGGCCGAGCATGGCTCGAAGGTCGCCGAGACCGAGCGCCGTGCCATCGAGGACGCCGTCAGCGACCTGAAGGAAGCGCTGAAGGGCAATGATGCCGAAGCGATCAAGGCCAAGACCAACGCGCTGGCGCAGGCTTCGATGAAGCTCGGCGAAGCCATGTACAAGCAGCAGGCCGAAAGCGATGCCGCCAAGGACGCTGCGAAGGATGATGTCGTCGACGCGGAGTTCACCGAGGTCGACGACGACAAGAACAAAAAGTCTGCTTAAGACACGGGCGTAGGATGATGACCCCCATGCCAAGAGCGCGCCAAGCGTCTCCATGGATGGGGGTCATTTTTCGTTAAGCCGAACACTGCATCTTGCCGAACGCATGGTCCGGCATGAGGATGAATTCGGGCGGGTTTGACTGATGTCTACCAAGCGCTGCTATTACGAGACCCTCGAGGTCGAGCGGAACGCGGACGAAACCAAGCTGAAATCGGCTTTCCGCAAGCTCGCGATGAAATGGCATCCGGACCGCAATCCCGGCGATGCCTCGAGCGAGGTCAGGTTCAAGGAAATCAACGAAGCCTACGAGGTCCTGAAGGACAACGACAAGCGCGCCGCTTATGACCGCTACGGCCATGCCGCGTTCGAGCAGGGCATGGGCGGTGGCGGTCCGGGCTTCGGCGCTGGTTTTGCCTCTTCCTTCTCCGATATTTTCGAAGACCTGTTCGGCATGGCCGGGCAGCGTCGCAGCGGCGGCCGCGAGCGCGGCGCCGATCTGCGCTACAACATGGAGATCACGCTCGAGGAGGCGTATCTCGGCAAGACCGCGCAGATCGAAATTCCCGTCTCCGTCACCTGCGAATCCTGTTCCGGCACCGGCGCCAAGGCCGGCACCAAGCCGAAGACCTGCTCGATGTGCGGCGGCGCCGGTCGCATCCGCCAGGCCCAGGGCTTCTTCACGCTGGAGCGCACCTGCCCCGGCTGCCAGGGTCGCGGCCAGATGATCGAGGACGCCTGTCCGTCTTGCTCCGGCTCCGGTCGGGTCACGCGCGAGCGGACGCTGTCGGTCAATATTCCCCAGGGCGTCGAGGATGGCACCCGCATTCGCCTCGCGGGCGAGGGCGAAGCCGGCGTCCGCGGCGGCCCGTCCGGCGACCTCTATATCTTCCTGTCGCTCACCCAGCACCCGTTCTTCCAGCGCGATGGCGCCGACCTGCACTGCCGCGTGCCGATCTCGATGGTCACCGCGGCCCTGGGTGGCGAGTTCGATGTGCCGACCATCGACAAGGGCAAGACCAAGGTGAAGGTACCGGCCGGAACGCAATCCGGCCGCCGATTCCGCATTGCATCAAAAGGCATGCCGGTGCTGCGGTCGCGTCAGACCGGCGACATGTATGTCCAGGTCGTGGTCGAAACGCCCCAGAATCTGACCAAGAAGCAACAGGAATTGCTGACGGAGTTCGAAAAGCTCTCCTCCGGCGCGACGCAACCGGAGGCGGTAGGTTTCTTCTCCAAGGTCAAGGACTTCTTCGGCACTCGGACGGGTACCTAGCGTGCTGGCAGAAGTGGTCCTGGCAGCGCGCGCCATGGCGCTGAAATCCAAATTGGTGCATGGCGTTATCGCCAAACCCCGTCACAGTTTGGCGGATCAGATGCGTGGGCGATCTGCTTGACCATAACGGTTTCGACCTATACCTCTTTATGACTGTTTTCTGACAGCCGCTCGCGCGGTCCCGCCTGGTAGCGACATGCCCCTGCAATCGTCCGTGCGTCCGTTGAAGAAGCCCCGTCTCGACGACGAGGTCCGCTTCCTCCGGTCATGGATCGAAAAACCGCTGCATGTTGGCGCAGTGATGCCGTCGAGCCGGCTGCTGGCGCGCACGATGGCGCAATATGTCGATGTCAGATCGGAAGGTCCCGTCGTCGAACTTGGTCCCGGGACCGGTGCGATCACCAACGCGCTGATCGAACATGGCGTCGATCAGAAGCGTCTCGTACTGGTCGAATACAATCCCAGCTTCTGCGCGCTGCTGCGCGAGCGCTATCCGCAGGCCAAAGTGGTGCAGGGCGACGCCTACAAGCTTCGGGACTCGCTCTGGGATGTGTTGCCCGCACCGGCCGCGGCGATGGTTTCTGGCCTGCCTCTGGTCACCAAACCGATGATCACCCGCCTAAGGCTGATCCGCGATGCCTTCGTGGCGCTGGCGCCGGGCGCTCCCTTCGTCCAGTTCACCTATTCGGTCGTCCCGCCGATCCCGAAATCGCTGCCGGGCGTGTCCACAGAAGCTTCCGAGCGGATCTGGATGAACCTTCCGCCCGCCCGGGTCTGGGTGTATCGCAAAGGGCGGTAGGCGCGTATTCCGCAAAAGTGGACGCCGGTTTTGCGCATAGAATACGCGCAATTTATTGGCTAAGAGCATTTTCTGCGAAAATGCTCGCTGCGCATCGCGCGGCGGGTCTGCCGAACGCGATTCAAAAATAATGTCTGCGCTGAAAATACTTGTGATCCCGGGGTCGCTGCGATCAGGTTCGCTCAACGCGAAGCTTGCGGCCGTTGCGGCGCATGAGCTCGCGCAGGCGGGCGCCGAGGTCAGCCGCATCTCGCTGGCCGATTTTCCACTGCCGATCTATGACGGTGACCTGCAGGCGAAATCCGGCGTGCCGAAAAACGCGATCAATCTCAAGCGCATGATCGGCGCCCATCATGGTGTCCTGATCGTGACGCCGGAATATAATTCCTCCGTGCCGCCGCTGGTCAAGAACACCATCGATTGGGTGAGCCGCGTGCAGGATCCCCATGAGGTTCGCGGCCAGGTGTTTCGCGATCGTGTCTTCGCCATCGCTGCCGCTTCCGGCGGCCGGCTCGGCGGCAGCCGCGCACTGGCGGCGCTGCGCCTCATCCTGTCCGCCTGCCAGGCCACCGTGATCCCGAACCAGCTCGCGCTGTCATTTGCCGAACATGCCTATGACGACATGGATCACCTGAGGCATCCCGCCGATATCGAGGCGATGCAGGCAATGGCGCGGCAATTGATCGACCTTTCCCAACGCATGATGTGAGGTGACATGCAGCCAGCCGATATCGCACCGAAGGACCGCCTGATCGTGGCGCTCGATTTGTCCAGCATCGCTGCGGCGGAAGCGATGATCTACAAACTCGGCGACAGCGTGAACTTCTACAAGATCGGCTATCAGCTCGCTTATGCCGGCGGCCTGCCGCTGGCGCGCGCGCTCGCAACTGCCGGCAAGAAGGTCTTCATCGATCTCAAGCTGCATGACATCGGCAACACCGTCGCGCGCGGCGTCGAGAGCATCGCGACACTTGGCGCCACCTTCCTCACCGTGCACGCTTATCCGCAGACCATGAAGGCGGCCGTGGAGGCGCGCGCGGGATCGAACCTCAGGATTCTCGCGGTCACGGTGCTGACGTCCTATGACGACAATGATCTCCACGCCGCAGGCTATCGCTTCAACGTTGCCGATCTCGTCGAGGCGCGCGCGCAGCAGGCGCAGGTGCTCGGCGTCGACGGGCTCGTGAGTTCGCCGGAGGAGGCGGCCTCGTTGCGCAAGATCGTCGGACACCAGATGAAGCTGGTGACGCCCGGCATCCGCCCGGCCGGTTCCGCGAGCGGCGATCAGAAGCGCATCATGACGCCGTCACGTGCAATCGCCGCCGGCGCCGACTATCTGGTGGTGGGGCGGCCGATCCTGGAGGCCAGTGACCCCAAAGCCGCCGCAGATATCATTCAGGCTGAGATTGCGCAGGTGCTAGGCTAACGACAAGGGAGAAAAAGGGATGGCCAAGGGATACTGGATCGGACGCGTCGACGTTCACAACGAGGAGGGATACAAGCCCTACATAGCGGCCAACCCGGCCATCTTCCAGAAATTCGGTGGCAAGTTTGTCGTGCGCGGCGGCAAGTTCACTGCGGTCGAAGGCCAGAGCCGTTCCCGCAACGTCGTGATCGAGTTTCCCGACTACGAAACAGCGCTAGCCTGCTATCGCTCGCCGGAATATCAGGCCAACATCAAGGTTCGGCAGCCGCATTCGATCGCCGATCTCATCATCATCGAAGGCTACGAGGCGCCGCAATCCTGAGCGAGCATTCTTCGCGAGAGGATGGCGAGCCACGCTTTGTCCGAATGTTGGTCGGGAAAGTTCCTCCGCTGGATAGCTGATAGGCTTCCGCCAGATGATACCGAGGCCATTTATCATCTCCCACGGATTCATGCGGTCCGTCGCAGTGATTGCGGCGGCAGTCGGCTTTGCCGGCTCCGCGCGCGCGGAGAACATCGAGCTCGCAATGCCCGTCGGCTGCGAGATTGGCCAGACCTGCTACATCCAGAACTATGTTGATGACGACCCTTCGCAGTCGAGCCGCGATTATAAATGCGGCTCGCTCACCTACGACGCACATAACGGGACGGACTTTCGTATTCCCTCACTCGCGGCGCAAAAATCCGGCGTGGACGTGCTCGCTTCCGCAAGCGGCCGCGTTCTTCGCATGCGCGACGGCGTGCCCGATGGCGCGTTCGGCAAGACGGCGCGCGAGGCCGTGCGCGATGTTGAATGCGGCAACGGCGTCCTCATCGAACATCCCGGCGGTTGGGAAACCCAATACTGCCATATGGCCAATGGCAGCCTGGCGGTGAAGCCCGGCGACGACGTCGCCCGCGGGCAGCGGCTCGGCCGCATCGGTCTGTCCGGTCTGACCGAATATCCTCATTTGCATTTCACCGTCAGGTACAAAGGAGCCATCGTAGATCCCTTCGCCTATGGTGCCGTTCCCGGCTCATGCGGTGGCGGCGAATCTCTTTGGCAGCCTGCGCTCCGCGCTCGGCTTGCGTATCAGGAACGAGCGGTCCTGAACGCCGGCTTCATGAGCGGTCCGCCGACCATGGAACTCATTGAGGAGGCAAGTGCGGAGGGGCAATCCGTATCCGCCAATTCCCCCGCGCTTGTTGCTTTCATCCGCGCCATCGGGCTGAAAGCGGGAGACACCCAGGGGCTGGTGATCAAGGACCCGCAGGGACAAGTTCTTGCCGAAAATCGAACCGCGCCGCTTCAGAGCAACAAGGCGCAGTACATGTTGTTTGCGGGCAAAAAGCGCCCGCCGAACGGCTGGGACCACGGCACCTACAAGGCGACCTATACTGTCGAACGCGACGGCCAGGTCGTCTTGGAAAAGCAGTTGGAACTAGCCCTATAGCCACGCGGGTACGCCGGATGGCGGCCTGGGCGATCCCGCCGGCGGGGCCAGGTTGGACCATCCTTCTACCCGCCTCGTTTCCAGCTTTTGCTTGCCTATGGGAACGTCTCGCAAGAGACTCGGTTGCCGGAATGGGCTGCGCCCGCTATAGGCGTGGAGAGGGATAAGCCATGGCCGATATGCGCTTGATCGTTGCGGGGGCCGGCGGCCGGATGGGCCGCGCCTTGACGCGTGCCATCTCGGAGACCCCGGGCGCGGTTCTGACCGGTGCGCTGGAAGCGCCCGGCTCCGAGCTTCTCGGGGAGGACGCCGGCGTGCTCGCGGGCCTGCCTGCCAACGGCGTCAAATTGTCGGCTGATCTTTGGTCGCTCTCGGCCAATGCCGACGGCATCCTGGATTTCACCGTGCCGGCGGCGACGATCGCCAATGTCGCGATCGCAGTCGAGCGTGGCCTCGTCCATGTCATCGGCACCACCGGGCTGTCGGCGTCCGATGACGCGGTGATCCGAAGCGTCACCAATCGCGCCGTGGTGGTGAAGTCCGGCAATATGAGCCTCGGCGTCAATCTCTTGGCGGCCCTCGTTCAGCAGGTCGCGAAATCGCTCGACAATGCCTTCGACATCGAGATCGTCGAGATGCACCACAAGGCCAAGGTCGACGCACCCTCCGGCACCGCCCTCCTGCTCGGCGAGGCTGCTGCGGCTGGCCGTGGCATTGCGCTCGACAGGCACTCGGCCCGTGGCCGCGATGGCCACACTGGTGCGCGCCGTGCCGGCGATATCGGCTTTGCCTCGCTGCGCGGCGGCACGGTGCCCGGCGACCACAGCGTGATCTTCGCCGGACCGCATGAGCGCATCACGCTGTCGCATCTTGCCGAGGACCGCATGATCTTTGCGCATGGCGCGATCAAGGCGGCGCTATGGGCACATGGCAAGGAGCCCGGGCTATACTCCATGATGGATGTGCTGGGGCTCTCCGACGTCTAACGCGTGATCCGGAAAAGCGGGAACCGGTTTTCCGAAATGATCATGCTCAAACAAGAACGGAATTTGGAATGAGCGATCGTCTTCTCGTGCTGGTGCGCCATGGCCAGAGTGAATGGAATCTGAAGAATCTCTTCACCGGTTGGAAAGACCCCGATCTCACCGAGCAGGGCATTGCCGAAGCGAAAGAGGCCGGCCGCAAGTTGAAGGCGCAAGGACTGTCGTTCGACATCGCCTTTACGTCGGTGCTGAAGCGCGCGCAGCATACGCTCGATCTGGCGCTCGCCGAAATCGGCCAGACCGGATTGAAGACGCTCAAGAACCTCGCGCTCAATGAACGCGACTACGGCGATCTCTCCGGTCTCAACAAGGACGACGCCCGCAAGAAGTGGGGCGAGGAGCAGGTCCTGATCTGGCGCCGCTCCTACGACGTCTCGCCGCCCGGCGGTGAAAGCCTGAAGGATACGCTGGCGCGCACGCTGCCGTATTACGTGCAGGAGATCCTGCCCTGCGTGCTGCGCGGCGAACGAACGCTGGTCGCCGCCCACGGCAATTCGCTGCGCGCGCTGATCATGGTGCTGGAGAAACTGTCGCCCGAGCAGATCCTGAAGCGCGAGCTGGCGACCGGCGCACCTATCATCTACCGCCTCAACGCCGATTCCACCGTCGCCTCAAAGCTCGACCTGGCGGCGTGAGCGGCAGCGTCGAGATATCCGTTCTCGACGCGCCCGTACCGGACGCAGCCCTCGAGCAGCTCGCATCGGTCCTCGTCGATTGCGTCGAGGGCGGCGCCAGCGTCAGCTTCATGGCGCCGTTTTCGCAGGCCGATGGGCTTGCGTACTTTCGTGAAGTCGCTGGCGCAGTCGCGTCAGACGACACTGTGCTGCTTGCAGCAAAGCTCGATGGCAGGATCGTCGGCACGGTCCAGTTGGGACTCGACACGCCGCCCAACCAGCCGCACCGCGCCGACCTGAAAAAGATGCTGGTCCACCGTTCCGCGCGCGGGCGCGGCATCGGCGCAGCGCTGATGGCGCAGATCGAAGTCGAAGCCATCAGACGCGGCCGCTGGTTGCTCGTGCTCGATACCGTGCCGGGCGAAAACGGCTATCGTCTCTACAAGCGCGCCGGCTGGACCGAGAGCGGGATCATCCCGAACTACGCGCTGTTTCCCGACGGCCGGCTCTGCGACACGGCGGTGTTCTGGAAGCGATTGAATAAGTAGGATTGTAGGGTGGGCAAAGCGCAGCGTGCCCACCATCACGAGCCGAGTGCGGATGGTGGGCACGGCGCTACGCGCCTTTGCCCACCGGGATCGCTCACTAATTCAATCCCAACTGCCCGGCTTCCCAGCCGAGCATCGCCTGCTTGCGGGTGATGCCCCAATGATAGCCGGTGAGCGCGCCGCTCTTGCCGAGCGCGCGATGGCAGGGCACCACGAACGACACAGGGTTGCGACCGACTGCGGCGCCGACGGCGCGCGAGGCCTTCGGGCTGTTGATCTTGCAGGCGATGTCGGAATAGGACACCGCGCGCCCCATCGGGATCCTCAGCAGCGTCTCCCACACCCGCACCTCGAAATCGGTGCCGATCAGGACCACGCGCAGCGGCTGGTCCGGCCGCCACAGTTTGGTGTCGAAGACGCGCTGTGCAATCGGAGCCGTGCCTTCGGCATCCTCCACATAGGTTGCGTTCGGCCAGCGCCGGCGCAGGTCGGCAAATGCCGTCGCCTCGTCCCCGGGATCGGCGAAGGCGAGACCGGCCAGACCGCGGCTGGTGGCGATCACGATCGCGGTTCCGAATGGCGAGGGGTGGAATCCGTAGCTCAGCGTCATGCCTGCGCCGCCAATCTTCCATTCGCCCGGCGACATCGCTTCGTGGGTGACGAAGAGATCGTGCAACCGGCCGGGGCCCGAGAGTCCCGAATCGAGCGCGGCATCGAGCACGCTCGCGGAATCGCGCAACAGGTTCTTGGCATGGTCGAGGGTGAGCGCCTGCATGAACGCCTTTGGCGTGAGCCCGGCCCAGCGACGGAACAGGTGGTGCAACTCGTCCGGCGTCACGCCGGCGGCATCCGCCACCGCCTCGATCGTCGGCTGCGCGCGCCAGCGCTCCGAGATGAAGGCGATCGCGCGCCGTACCGAATCATAGTCGCGCAGCGCAGCGCTCTCGAGGCCCTGCTTGGCCAGACGCTGGTCATGGATGGCGAGTGTCATCATGGAGGCTGATTTAGGGCGCATGCGGCTGTTCAACCACCCGTTTTCCGACAACCCTCAATGGATCGGATTATAGATCGGCCCGCGCTTGGCGGCATTCAGCGCGGCAATTAAGGCTTTGGCAAAGCTAGCTTTTTCGTCCGGACCCAGGAAGCTGCCGATGTCGACGCGGCCCCTAGAAACCAGGTAGAGCCGCTCGATGCCGAACTCGGCGTCGACCTGCTGCTCGAACTGCACCCAGAGCGGATTGAGCACCCATTCCGCGACATGGCCGCGATGGCTGACCCGGCGCACCCGTAATTCCGATGGCGTCACTGTGATTTCCTCGCAGGCCTGGGCCGCGCGGAAATTGACGCGGAAGGCCCAATAGATGACCAGCACGTCGAGACCGAAGAAACCGAGCACCGGCCAGGCGCCGATCCACCAGAATACGGCGCCGGCGGCAAAACTGACCACGCTGACGATGCTCATCAGCACGATGAAACCGGTGCGGTTGAGCGAGCGGTGCGGCGTCAGCAGCGCCGAGAACAGCTCTGGTTCAAGCGTTGGGTCAAAGTCGTTGCTTGCGCTCATGGCCTACCAGTATATGCCGATCATGGCCAAAATCATCCGCGCTCAACGCGCCAGGAAACCCACCGTTCGATCGTCGCCGAAAAAGTCGGCAAAGAAGCCGGTGGCCAGGCCGCCCGCTCGCGCGGCAAAGAAATCCCTTAAAGCGCCGAAGCCCTGGACCCCGGCCGACGTGCGCGAAGCATTCGAGCGGTTCCGCAAGGCCAATCCGGAGCCGAAGGGAGAGCTCGAGCATCTCAACCCGTATACGCTGCTGGTTGCCGTCGTGCTCTCGGCGCAGGCGACCGATGCCGGCGTCAACAAGGCGACGCGGGCGCTGTTTGCCGTCGCCGACACGCCGCAGAAAATGCTCGCGCTCGGCGAAGAGAAGCTGCGCGACTACATCAGGACCATCGGCCTCTATCGCACCAAGGCCAAAAACGTCATCGCGCTATCGGAGAAGCTGATCTCCGATTTCGGCGGCCAGGTGCCGCGCACCCGCGCCGAGATCGAGTCGCTGCCCGGTGCCGGCCGCAAGACCGCCAATGTTGTGCTCAACATGGCCTATGGCGAACATACTCTGGCGGTCGATACCCACGTGTTCCGTGTCGCCAATCGCACCGGGCTTGCGCCGGGCAAGACGCCGCTCGAAGTCGAGCTCGGGCTGGAGAAAGTGATTCCGGCCGAGTTCATGTTGCATGCACATCACTGGCTTATCCTGCACGGCCGCTACACCTGTCTCGCTCGCAAACCGCGCTGCGAGGTATGCCTGATCAACGATCTCTGCCGGTGGCCGGAAAAGACGGTCTGAGCGATGATGGCTGCCGTCGCCGGCCGCTGTCTCGGTAGTTGCGTGAGAACGATGACCTGGGGAACGTATCTTGAGTGAGCAGAACCAAATCACCCCGGCACCGCTGAACAGGATTGCGCCGGCACCGGCTCCGGCCCCGACGGCTCCTCCGCCGAAGCCGTCGGCTGCACCATCTGGTACGTTGGGGCGGCTGGCCATTCCCGTATTCGCCGTGCTCGCCGCCTTCGCCTTCATTGCGTTGGCGACGCTGCGCTGGGACGAATGGGTCGGCGCCGCCACGATCCAGACCACCAACGATGCCTATGTCCGCGCTGAGCTGACACGGCTGAGCAGCCGCGTCGCCGGTGAGGTGTTGACGGTGGCGGTGAAGGATTTCCAGCACGTCAAGGTTGGCGATCTCCTGGTGCAGATCGATCCCGCCGATTACCAGGCCCAGGTCGCGCAGGCTGAAGCTGGCGTCGCCGCCGCGCAGGCCGCGCTCGACAATCTGAACAACCAGGTCGAACTGCAATATGCGACGATCGCGCAGGCCGAAGCCGCGCAAGTATCTGCGGCAGCGCTGGAGGTCGAGGCGCGCCAGGAGCAGGAGCGCCAGCAATCGCTGTCGCAAACGGACGCAGGCACGCGGCAGAGGCTCGAACAGGCAACGGCCGCCTATGCAAAGGCGCAAGCCGATGTGCGCGCGAGCCGCGCCGTGGTTGCTGCGCAGCGCCATCAGCTCGAAGTGCTGCAGGGCACCAAGAAGCAGCGCGCCGCCGATCTCGATGCCGCCAAGGCGCAGCTCGCCGCCGCGAAGCTCAAGCTTGGCTACACCAAAATCGTGGCGCCGTTCGACGGCGTGGTCGGTGAGCGGCAGGTGCAGCCGGGCGACTACGTCAATATCGGCACCAACCTGATCAATGGCGTGCCGCTGCCAAACGTCTATGTGATCGCCAACTACAAGGAAACCCAGCTCACACGGGTGCGGCCGGGCCAACCCGTCGAGATCACCGTCGACAGTTTCTCGCGCGAGAAATTGCGCGGTCGCGTCGAGCGCATTGCGCCGGCCAGCGGCTCGCAATTCGCGCTATTGCCGCCGGATAACGCCACCGGCAATTTCACCAAAGTCGTGCAGCGTATCCCGGTCCGCATCCGGTTCGACGAAAACCAACCGCTGCTCTCGCGCCTGTTGCCCGGCATGTCCGTGATCACAAGGATCAATACCGGCGATGAGGAGACGAATGGCGGCAAATGACGACGCCGGCCGCGGACCGGTCTCGCAGGGCGGCATTGCGCGGCAGCCGCTGTTTGCAGTCGCCGCGGTGCTGCTCGGCGCGTTCCTTGCTAATGTCGACAGCCGGCTGACCACGGTTGGCCTGCCGGACCTGCGCGGGGCCTTCTCGCTCGGTTTCGACGAGGGCGCCTGGATTTCGACCGCAGGAATCGGCTCGCAGATCTTCATCGCGCCGGCAGTCGCCTGGCTTGCCACGGTGTTCGGCCTGCGCCGTGTGTTGGGTATCCCGAGCCTCGTCTATGCCGGGGTGTCGCTGATCATCCCGTTCGTCGACCATTACCCCACGCTGATCGGGCTCAGCATCGTGCATGGCCTGTTGCTCGGCACTTTCGTGCCCGCGACGCTGATGATCGTGTTCCGGAATCTGCCGATCCGCTGGTGGATTCCGGCGATATCGATCTATTCGATCCGCGTCGGCTTCGCGCTCGATACCTCGACCTCGCTGGTCGGCTTCTATGTCGATCATCTCGGCTGGCAGTGGGTCTATTGGCAGGGCGTCGTCATCGCGCCGCTGATGGCGCTGATGGTCTATCTCGGCACGCCCAGTGAACCCGTCAACAAGAACCTGCTTCGCGATGCGGACTGGGGCGGCATGCTTCTGCTCGGCAGCTCCGTCTCGATGATCTATGCCGGTCTCGACCAGGGCAATCGACTCGACTGGCTCGAGTCCGGCACGGTGATGGCGCTGCTGCTTAGCGGCGCTGCGCTGTTCGTCGTCTTCCTGATCAACGAGGCCATGGTGCGGCAGCCTTGGGCGCATGTGAACGTGCTGTTCTCGCGCAATGTCGGGCTCTCGCTGGTCGTCATCCTGCTTTACACCCTCACCGGCCTGTCCAATTCATCGCTGGTGCCGAACTTTCTCGGCACGATCGCGCTGATGCGGCCGGAGCAGAGCGGCGTTTTGCTCTTGACCTATGGCGCGCTGCCGATGTTCGTGCTGGTGCCAATCTCGATCTATCTGCTCAGACATTTCGATACGCGCACCGTGGTCGTCCTGGGATTCTCGGCCTTCGCCGCCGCCAATCTCTGGGGCACGCAATTGACCCACGACTGGGCGCGGGGGGATTTTGTCGGCATCGTTCTGCTGCAAGCGATCGGGCAGTCGCTGACGCTGCTGCCGATCATCATCATGGCGCTGTCCAATTCCGACCCGAGCCGCGCCACGGCGTTCGCCGCCTATATCCAGATCATGCGGCTTGGCGGCGCCGAGATCGGCGTGGCGCTGATGGGCACCTGGCTGCGGGTCCGCGAGCAGATCCATTCCAACTATATCGGGCAACACGTCGCCAATGGCGATGTCAATGTCATGCGCATGCTCAAGCAGCTCGCCGATCAATTCGCCGCTCACGGCGTGGGCCTCGCCCAAGCGCGCGCGGTGGGAACGCTGGCGGCGCTGGTGCAGCGCGAGGCCAATGTGCTCGCTTATATCGACGGCTTCTGGCTGTGCTTCTGGCTCGCGATGACGGCGCTGTTCTTCGTCGCCCTGATCACCCGCGCGCCGCCGGGACCGTTTACGCCGGAGCCGTTCGGCTTTGCCAAGATGGTGATGCGCAAGTGCGGAATGTCGGTGGCCTGACCGTCGACTGCTAGCGCATCGACATTCCCTGCCGTCGCGGCTCCAGCAACTGCGGCCTCGGGCCCGATAGCCGTTTGTGCATGTGGACCATGAAGGCCATGCCGAACAGCGGCGTCGCTAGGTTGACGATCGGTATAGACACGAAGGCGGCGATGATCAGACCGGCGGTGAATATGGTCGCGGCATTGTCCCGGCGCATCGCCTTGGCCTCGGCCGGCGGCCGGAACCGCATCGCTGCGAGCTCGAAATATTCGCGCCCCAACAGCCACGCGGTGGCGAAGAAGAAAATCAGGAAGCCGGCACCGGCGAAGAACACGAAGGGCAGCGCGATCAGATAGACCAGGATGGTCAGCAGCGCGGTCTTGATGCCCTCGGTCATGGCAAGGTTGAATGGCAGCGCGACGCCGGGCTGTTCCGCCGGATAATGTTCACGCTCGACATGGTCGGCCACCTCGTCGACGAAGAGGCTCGCCACCAGCGAGGTGATCGCGGGCATCAGGAAGATGCCGCCGAGCACCACGCCGAGGCCGGCGGCGATCGAGACGATCCAGGAGAGCACGTTGAGCGTGGAGTGGAAGTTGGGGCCGAGTAGGCCCTCAGCCCAGACCTCGCCATAGTCGGCAAACCAGCTCAAGAGCCGCTGCAATCCGATCGCGAGCACCGTCACCAATACCAGCGCCACGCCGACCGAGCGCCACAGGATCGAGCGCATCGGCGGCGACAGGATTTGCGTGAGCGCCTTGACGGCGGCATCCAACATGGTGGGTTCACCTCTCCCAAAAGCCCCCGCGAGAGGTAGACATGGCAAAAGGTTTCGGCAAGAGCCGGACGGCCGCCCTCAATCGTGCCGGTGCCCATGCTTGCGCGGCTTCTTGTCCGGTGCGGTCGGGATCATCACGACCCGTCCATAGCGCACGCCGCGTTCGGCGATGACGTGGTCGGCGAGATGGCGGACGTCGCCGGCGGCTCCCTTCAGCGCGGTCACTTCCATGCAGCTATCGTCGTCGAGATGGACATGCAGCGTCGCCAGCGACAGGTCGTGGTGACCATGGAAGTTCTGCACCAGCCGCTTTGAAAGGTCGCGCGCGGCGTGGTCGTAGACGTACACCAGCGCCGCCACACATTGCCCCGACGTCGCTGCGTCCTCGACGCTCTGCTGCAATCCCGCGCGGGCGAGATCGCGGATGATCTCCGAGCGGTTCTGGTAACCGCGCGCTTTTGCCGCGGCGTCGATCTCGCCGAGCAAATCGTCCTCGATGGTGATGGTGATCCGTTGCATCCAAATTTTCCGATTGGTGTCGCGGGGGCGTCAGTATGATGTTTTGGTTGTAACGTCACACTTGGCTTGCTAGCCTCGCCGGGCGGGGTTGAAGTCGAATTGGTGCGGTTGCCTGCCGATTGTAGCAGGTTGCCCTGCGGGAGCATGGGCGTTGCGTGAACTTGTCTGGCGGATTCTTCCCGCCGCCTCCCTTGCCATTGTTACGTCGACGGCGCAGGCGCAAATGTCTGTCGCCGGGTCCGCCAATCAACTTCCACCGGTCACGGTGACGTCGCCGGAGGTGGCGCCGCCGAAGCGGATCAAGCGGGCCGAACAGTCGCGCCGTCCGCGGAGCGGCCGACGCACGTCGGTAGCCCGGTCAACCCAACCTGCATCCGCGGCGAATGGCGTCACCTCCGGTTCAGGGCAGTCGGATGCGCCCAATCTTCTGCCGACGGCCGCGAGCGAGACGCGCATCAGCGGCGAGGAGGTCAATGCGCTGCCGGTGTCGCGCGTCGGCGAGGTCCTGGAAGTGGTGCCCGGTCTGATCGTCACCCAGCATTCCGGCGAGGGCAAAGCCAACCAATATTTCCTGCGTGGCTTCAATCTCGACCACGGCACCGATCTTGCGATCAAAGTCGACGGCATGCCCGTCAACATGCCGACCCATGGCCACGGCCAGGGCTATGCCGACATCAATTTCCTGATCCCGGAACTGATCGGCTCGATCAACGTCCGCAAAGGTCCGTACTACGCCGACACCGGCGATTTCTCTTCCGCCGGCAGCGTCGGCATCGATTATGTCAACCGGCTGCCGAAGAACATCGCCCAGGTGACCTTCGGCAGTTTCGGCTATCAGCGCGCGCTGGCGGCGGGCTCGACGGCGGTCGGCGAGGGCACCCTGCTCGGCGCGATCGTGGCCAACAAATATGACGGCCCATGGGACGTGCCTGATAATGTGCGCAAGGCGAGCGGCGTGCTCCGCTACAGCCAGGGCACCGCGACCGATGGCTTCACATTGTCGGCGATGGCCTATTCCAACGGTTGGACCTCGACCGACCAGGTGGCGCAGCGCGCGTTCGACCAGGGCTTGATCGGTCGGTTCGGCTCGCTCGATCCCACCGACGGCGGCACCTCGAGCCGCTTCAGCCTCTCCGGCAATTGGGCGCGGTCCGGTGACTACGGCCAGACCCGGGCGAATGCCTATGTGATCCGCTCGTCGCTGCAACTGTTCAACAACTTCACCTATTTTCTTGACGATCCCATCAATGGCGACCAGTTCAGCCAGCTCGATCGCCGCACCGTCTATGGCTTCAACGCCTCTCATGCCTTCGATGCGCGCGTCGCCGGCGTCGAGACCCAGACCCGCGTCGGGCTGCAGACGCGTGGCGACGATATCGAGGTCGGCCTGTTCAAGACCTTCCAGCGCGAGGCGCTCTCGACCGTGCGCCAGGACCGCGTGCAAGAGGGGAACGTCGGCCTGTGGGCCGACACCACCGCGCGCTGGACCGACTGGCTGCGTACCACGGTCGGCATCCGCGAGGATTTCTTTGCGGGCCACGTCTTCAGCGACACGCCGCAAAATTCCGGCAACGCGCAGGCCGCAATGACCAGCCCAAAGGCCGGCATCGTGCTGGGCCCGTGGTACAAGACTGAATTCTACGGCAATGCCGGCTACGGCCTGCACTCGAACGACATCCGCGGCGCGACGATCACCGTTGATCCCACCGACAAGGTGACGCCGCTCGATCGCGTGCCGCTCCTGGTTCGCTCCAAGGGCGCCGAGGTTGGAATCCGCACCAAGGCGATCGAAGGCCTGACCAGCTCGCTTGCGGTGTTCGTGCTCGACTTCGATTCCGAACTCCTGTTCGTCGGCGACGCCGGCACCACCGAGCCGAGCCGCCCGAGCCGGCGCGTCGGCGTTGAGTGGACCAATCAGTACAAGCCGTTGCCGTGGATGCGCCTCGATGTCGATCTCGCCTATACCCGCGCGCGCTTCACCGATTTCGACCCGGTCGGCAATTTCATTCCGGGCGCGCCGGCCTGGATCGCCAGCGGCGCCGTGACGTTCGGACGCGAGACGGGCTGGTTCGGCGCCCTGACCGCGCGCTATTTCGGGCCGCGCCCGCTGATCGAGGATGACAGCGTGCGCTCGCAATCCTCGCTGATCTTCAACGCCCGCGCCGGCTATCAGTTCGACAATGGCATGCGGTTGCAGCTCGACGTGCTCAACCTCTTCAATGCCAACACCAACCAGATCGAATATTATTATTTGTCGCGCCTGCCGGGCGAACCGATCGATGGCGTCGCCGACCGCCACATCCACCCGGCCGAACCGCTCGCGGTCCGCCTGACACTGGCTGCGCGCTTTTAGCGAAATCAGGCCGCGAGCTCCGGCGCCTTCACTTCCGCATCTTCAGTCGCCACCGGAAGCGGCGTTTCCTGGTCAGGCGTTTCAGGAATAAGCGGCGGCGACTTTTCGTGAAACACACTGAATTCGCCCGCCACCTCCTCGAGCGGCTTCTGCTTGTCGGCCCAGTGCAGGGCGGTGTAGTCGAAGCCGTGCACGATGGTGGGTTTGACGACTTCGAAATAGGGCGAGATGTCGAAGTCGCGCGGCATGTAGAGCGAGGAGTCGCGGATGTGCAGGATCTCGCGCCGCGCCCTGCGGCTCGAGGTGCGCGTGATCCTGGGCAAGATGGGATAGCGCACGGCATCGAAGGCCTGTGCGATCAGTGCCGAGCAGATGATCTTGGTGGGATCGCCCGAGCCGAGCGCGATCATCCGCCGTCGCCAGCGCTGCGGCACCGGCAGCGGGAACAGATAGCGCGCAAGGTCGACGATGTTCTTGGTGTCGTAGCCGAAGCCGATCCGGTTGATGGCGTAGCGGCACACCGTCTCGCGGTCCTCGTAGGACAGGCCGACCGGACGACAGAGGCGGGTATGATAGGGGAAATATTTCGACAGCGGCGCGGCGGTCACGCCTTCGCCGATATTGGCCTCGATCAGCACATGCGGCTCGCCGTCAGGCTCGCAGGCACCGTCGACCGGACCGACATAGAGCGCGGCGTGCGACCAGGTCGATTGCGTGAGGTATTTGATGATGCCGGAAATGCGGTTGTTGCCTTCGACCAGCAGGACATCGCCAGGCTGGATCACGCCGCGCAGATGCTCCGGATCGCTCGGCGTGAACGGCTCGTAACCCGGGATTTCCTTCTCCAGGTAGCCCGCGATCACCTGGCCGATCGTGTCGAGCATGACGCCCATAAATGTTTCCCCCTGCGCGGCTTGCCCTTCCGCTTTTTGGTTCCTTATCATGGTCGCGAGCGGTTGCAATTTAGTTCATCGACGCAGCCGATCAATCATGATTGATTCACCATGATGGTTGCTGCGCCGCATGAGATGCGGCAAGGTTCGCTGACTGTTCCCATTTGCTTCAAGCCTGCGGAAACCATGATATGACGATCACCCGCCGCAACTTCCTGTCGGCGTCCGCAGGCATTGCCGCCACTCCGCTCCTTGCCGGCCGCGCTGGAGCCGCGCCGCCGGCGCGCGATGCCGACATCGTGGTCATCGGCGCGGGCGCTGCCGGCATTGCTGCGGCGCGGCGAGTACTGGCGGCGGGCCGCAAGGTGATCGTGCTGGAAGCGTCGAGCCAGATCGGCGGCCGTTGCCAGACCGACAGCTCGACCTTCGAGGTCCCGTTCGATCGCGGCGCGCGCTGGGCGCACAATCCCGAGACCAATCCGATGATCCGCCTCGCGCGGACCGCGGGGCTCGAGCTGATGCCCGCGCCATCGGGCGAGAAGATCCGGATCGGCCGCCGCAATGCGCGTCCCGGCGAGACCGAGGAATTCCTGGCCGCGCTGGTGCGCGCCAATCGCGCGATCGACGATGCCGCGCGCAGGAGCGATGTGTCCTGTGCCTCGGTGCTGCCAAAGGAGCTCGGCGATTGGGCCGGCACGGCGGAGTTCGTGCTCGGCGCCAGTTTCACCGGCAAGGACCTCAAGGAGGTCTCGGTCGTCGACAAGGCGCGGGCGCAGGATCGCGATAACGCAATCGCCTGCCGGCAGGGGCTCGGCACGCTGATTGCGAAGCTCGGCGCGCAGTTGCCAGTGGCATTGTCGACGCCCGCCACCCGCATCTCCTACAGCAACCGCGACGTCGAGGTGAACACGCCCTCGGGCAAGGTCCTCGCGCGCGCCGCGATCATCACGGTGTCGACCAACGTGCTCGCGGCCGGCAAGCTCAAGTTCGATTCCGAACTTCCCAAGCGCATCGGCGATGCGGTCGCAAAGCTCGGCCTCGGCAGCTACGACCGCATCGCGCTGCAGTTGCCCGGCAATCCGCTGGGGCTTGCGCGCGACGATGTCCTGATCGAGCAGAGCAATTCGATGCGCACCGCGCTGCTCTATGCCAATATCGGCGGTTCATCCCTGTGCACCATCGACGTCGCGGGCTCGTTCGGCCGCGATCTCTCGGCAGACGGCGAGCAGGCGATGGTCGCGTTTGCGACGGAATGGCTGAAGAAGCTGTTCGGCAGTGATGCGGCGGCCGGCATCAAGAAGTCGAGCGCGACGCGCTGGAACGCTTCGCCCTATATACTGGGCGCGATGTCGGTGGCCGCGCCGGGCGGGCAGGCCGCACGAAGAGCGCTGATCGATCCGGTCGGCTGCATGTATTTCGCCGGCGAAGCCACGCATGACACCTTGTGGGGCACGGTCGACGGCGCCTGGGAGAGCGGCGAGCG
>NZ_PSRR01000026.1 GCF_004296405.1 Bradyrhizobium sp. Leo170 | reverse complement strand
TGAATCCCAACAGACCCTAGAGCGGCTGCTCAAACTCCTCCACGGAATGCCCGAACTGCGACAAGGCTTCTTCCAGATAGTCGCCGAGCAACGGCATTCCCAGAAGATATTCCGCCGTGCGCCTGTTGTGCGCGTGGGCGGCCTCCGCGCGAAGGTCGTCCCACTCGTCGAGTTCGCCGTCGCCGCGACCGAGCCACGTAAGCGTCACCAGGTCGACCTGTTCGTCCTCGTTCAGGCCACGGATGATCGCCGTCAGTTCGCCGCTGACGGGATCGTCGCGATGATCCTCGAGCACCGAAAGCATGGCATCGTCGCTCGCGTTGGAGGCGGGCTCCGGGTCGGTCACCGCGTCCTTGACGTCGAACTGCCGTGCCTTCGCGAGGATCGCCGCGACCTTCGCCGAGGAAATGGTAATTTGGGGAATTTCGTTCATGGCAGACCTCCTCGCTGAGACCGCCAACCTAGCCGTTCTGTGATGGTACTCCATTGATGCGGGTCAAACTCGGCGACGAAGCGCGGCGCAATGTCGCGAGAGGCCGTCAGTATGTCGACCGCCGCTTCGATGTCGCGGTGCTTGTTCGCAAGGCGATCGCGTCCTATCGTGGAGGCGCTGAAGGTTGAATTGGCAGGGGCGGCGCGTCTATCCTTTGTACCCGACCTGCCGTGCGCCGGCGCAGGATACTCAGATGGACCTTTGGCCAATCCTGCAATCGCTCGCGCTCTTGACCTTCGCGAACGGCACGCCGGTCATCGCAAAGAAAATATTCGGGTCTCGTTTGGCATTCCCTTTGGATGCCGGGGTGCTTTTCGTTGATGGACGCCCCTTGCTGGGCCAATCGAAGACGATCAGGGGTGTCGTCCTTTCCGTCGCTGTCACCGCGGCGGCTGCGCCGGTGCTTGGCGTGAGCGTTGCCACGGGTGCTCTGGTGGGATGCCTTGCCATGCTCGGCGACATCATCTCCAGCTTCATCAAACGTCGTCTCAAATTGCCGTCCAGCGCCCAGGCGGTTGGGCTGGACCAGATTCCGGAATCGCTTCTGCCGTTGGTGGTCTGTCAGAACGCGCTATCGCTGACATGGGTCGACATCATCATTTGTGCCGGCATTTTTCTGGTAGGGGAGCTGATGATCTCCCGCGTGCTGTACATGCTGCACATACGCGATCAGCCTTATTGAGGCGCGAGGTCGCCGACCCGCGAGCCATCGCGGGCTATGGCGTGATGCGATTTGGTTTCACCTCTCCCGCTTGCGGGAGAGGTCGCCGCGCTCTTGGCGCAGCGGGTGAGGGCTCTCTCCCCACGGATAGTCCCATCGCGGAGACACCCTCAACCCGGCCCTCTCCCGCAAGTGGGAGAGGGAGCACAGCGTTCATCGCGGATACGATCCGACCTCATCTCATCATGCTCTAGATGCCATCCCTGCCAATGACCTTGCGGCGCAATTGTTCGCAAAACTCTTCCAGCAACCGCTGGGTTTCTTCCATTGTCGCAAGCAGCCGGCTCGCCTGCGATCGATTGGCCGGATCGAATCGTGGGTCGTTCAATTTGCTTCTGAGCTGCTCGAGACGTTTCCGGCCGGCCAGTACTCGATCCTCCGTGAACTGAAGCTGCTCCAGGTCATGGCTCAGCTTGTTCGCCTCCTCGATCAGCAATTTGGTGATGGTGGACCGCTTCTCCGGCGTCAGGTCGTCGTCCGACAAAGCCTTCAGGAAGTGATCGATATTGGCGCGGACCACGAATCTGTCGGTCGGTGTCTCGTAAGCGCGATGCGCCTCGGAAATCCGTCGCTCGATGAATTCTCGCTCGGCATCGCTCAACTGGGTCTTCAGGAGCCGGCGGTATCGTTCGATATTCTGCGTATAGGTCAGGCGGGGATCGCTTGAATCCGACGACATCGACCGCTTTCCCCATTCCGCCATTACCGCCAAAATTATCGCGTACCAACTGAAAAAAGGCAGCCTCCTTGGTGGGCGAAAGTTTGATCAGGATCAAATTTGCGCGGCGCGTGTTCGCGGCCAGTTCCGGTTGCGCCAACGCCGGCGAACGTAGGTATTCTTTGACGGCGATCAAAAAAGAAACCCGGCAGATCGGTTAATCATCAGCAATGGAAAGAGGTGGACGACATATGCCGACTAACGCAACTCGCATGGCGGGACCCGCGATTCATGCGACCGATCCCTGGACGCCGGGTAATCCGAAGAAGCGTGTCCGGCATCAATTGTTGAGCAACGACGAGCGCGCACAGCTTGCAAAGATCGCTGCGATCGTTCGCTTCGAGAAAGGCGAGCGGATCTACAATCAAGGCGACCGCGCCGATGCGGTGTTCAACATCATAAGCGGGGTCGTCACCGCATATCGGATGCTTGCGGACGGACCGCCCGTCATGTCCTTTCTCTATCCCGGCGACCTCTTCGGTTTGACCGAGGAGGCGCGGTACACCAACACGGCCAGGGCCACGACCCCGGTCATCGCCTACAAGATGCCGCTGCAGTCGGTGCAGCGGATTCTGAGCAGCAGCGCCAATCTCGACGTGCAGGTCATTGTGAAGCTCTGCGACGAATTGCGTCAGGCGCAGCATCATGCGGTTCTCCTTGTCCAGAAAAGAGCGGTGAGGAGGCTCGCCATGTTCCTGGAGCTCCAGGAGCACCTGCAGATTGCGCGGAACGAGCCGATTTCGGAAATATATCTGCCGATGGATCGTTCGAGCATCGCCGACTATCTCGGGATTACCCTTCCGGCGCTCAGCCGCGCATTCCGTGCGCTCGTCGTGAAGAAGATCATAACCACGCGAGGTCGACACCACGTCAAGGTCGTTGACCGGGAGGCCTTCAAGAAGATGGCCGATGCGTGAGCCGTCGGAGGCTTCAATGAGCCGGGCCGGCGCCGCGCACAGCCGGCGTGCCCGATAATCCCGCTGATGTGACAGATCGTGAAGCCGCTATGCCTTGGGACGATGGCGGCTCGAACGCACTTCATCAGATGAAAGAGGGCGACAGGTTAATTGGAGTAAACGCGATGCGTGCTTTCTTGGCCTTGGGCCTGTTGATCAGCCTGTCTGCATCGGCCAGTGCGGCGACGATGCATCACCACTTCGAACCGCGACATATCATGGTTCCGCCTGGCCCGTTCTACGCCGTTCCGGGTTGGGCTTATGAAGCGCCTCGGCCGCCAGTGCACTACTACGACGACACGCCGAGCTACAACGATCCGTCCAAGTTTGGCGGCGGCACGGCGCTATAAATAGCCACTGGTTCACGGCGTCTAGTTGCTCTTCTGGAGCGCGGCCGTCTGCTTGGCGAGCTGTTTGTCGAAATCCTGTTCGAGGCCCGCCGCGTAGGTTGCGAGCTCGCCGGGCTTGACGAACGGGTTCGGCGCGCCGTCCTTCATTTGCGCGCGCTTCTGTTGCATGCCGTAGACTTCCGGATGCGGGCCGAGCAGCACGTCGATCTTCATCGCCTTGGCCCTGGCGAATGTCGACCGGTAGTCGTCGACGATACCGGGATGCGTCGGGTTGCCGACCAGCCTGTTGAGCGCGACGGTCCCGCTGCAGAAGAACAGCACATCGCGGTCCTGATCGCCGTCCTTGACTGTCATTTCCCAGCTCGTGCAGCCGGGTGAGTGGCCGGGCGTCGCGTGCGCCGTCAGCGTGGTGTCGCCGAGCGTGACCTTGTCGCCTTCCTTGACGGCGCGGTCCACCTTCACAGGCGGGAAGCCGATGTCGGTGTTCTTCTCATCGCCGGGATAGTATCCGCCTTCCAGCAAGGGCTTGTCGCGTTCGCCCGCAATGAGCTGCGCGCCAGTCTCCTTCTTGATCTCGGCAAAGCCGCCGGTGTGATCGAAATGCGCGTGCGTGTTCAGGATGTACTTGATGTCGCCGAGCTTGAACCCGAGTTTGGCGATGTTGTCCTTGATCATGCCGGTGGACTGCGGAAGTGCGGTGTCCATGAGGATCAGGCCCTGCGACGTCTTGATAATGTAGACGGCGATGCCGTCGGTGCCGACGTAGTAGATGTTGCCGATCAGTTGAAACGGCTCGAACGGCGTGGTCCATTTCTTGGTAACCTGCGCCAGGAAATCCTTGACGGTTTGCGCCTGCGCGCCGGTTGCGAACAGCGCCAGGGCGCACAGCGCGGCTGTGAGCGTCCTCATGATTGCCTCCCTTTTGTTTTTATGGTGCGCAATGTAAAGCATTGATGCGCGATTTGAGCGGCCAGCTCAAGCATGATCTCGCTCGAGCCGACGCTGTGAGACTGCGTCCCGGTTGTCCCGACGCCCTTGAAGCGTGCGCGTTAGCGACGAGCGCCGAAGGCAAACGGAGAAGCGCCGGGCAGCAAGGACGAATTGATGTCGCTGTCGATGCGCCCCGACTGTTGGGTGTAGCCCACGCCAAACGACAGGCTGAGATTCGACGCCGGCTGGATTTCGATGCCTGCATGCGCGCTATAGCCCGGCAACGTGCCGGACACGGAGTCGAAGGGAGCGAAGGGGCTGCCGATGCCGGTATTGTATTTCAAGGTGTCGAAGCCGGCATAGACCGTGAGGGGCAACCCGCCAGCGTTCTTGAAGCTGTAGCCGAACTGCACGCCCTCAGTATAGAGCGAGCCGAAATTGCCAAAGGCCGCATACTGGTTGATGCCGCTCAAGTCCATGGTGCCGCGTTCGCTGCCGACGAACCACCCGTTCGGGAAATTGTAGCGCGCATAGGAAAAGCGGCCGCCGCGAGCGTCACTGGCGTCAAAGCTCGGAAAGTTGCCGTATGCGTTCGAACTCTGGTCGACCGTCACATTGTCAAAGCCGAGTGGCCAGCCTGGAGTCCAATATGTCATGGGGGCAACTTGGCCGTGGGCCGTTTGTCCGCCCAGACAGAGCGCTGCTAAAGTGACCGCGAGACCCAATCTGCCTGAGAAAACTGACATTCCGCACTACCGCCAAGTGACCCTCAACTATACGCTCCGGATATCAAGAACGCCAGCGCGGCGCGGCCTGCTGTCGCATCATCAGATTTCGCCGCGATACGTCCGGTTTGGCGCTGCGCATGTGTGTCGTTACCAGTGCGAGAAGCACCGCCTCACCACGTGGAAAACGGTCCCGCGAACGGCCGGCCCCAGAAAAGCTGGCGATCGCGTACGCGCGCGGAGGGATACTCGCTCGCCGGAGCGCGTCGTCGCATCTTGATTCCTCCCTGCGGCTCGCCGCTCATGAGGACCACGAATTCCGTTCCTTTGCCGGTTTCGGAGCTCGGCCCCTCGTCGGTGATGATCAAAGACGAACGCGGCGTTATCCCGGCGATGCGATCCAGTACGTCCTGCGGAATGACAATCCGGTCGAGCGCGGCCGTTGCGCCGGCTGGTTCCGTCTTCTTTGGCTCAACCTCGCGAGCTTTGCGGCCGCGTGCCGGATCGTGAGGTTCAGCTGTGCCGTCGTGCGGACGGCTGCTCTCCAGTGAAACAACACTCCATCGCACGCCGGTGCCGCCGTCGGTCGGCTCCATGGCAGTGAAGACATGTGTGCCGATCGAACGATCGGGGTCCTGGATGGTGACCGGGCTGTCCAGGACGGGCTCAAATGCTCGCCGGACGTAAAGCCGCTGGGTCTTGCGGCTGATCAGCACCGATACCGGCTCGAGCTCGCGCGCCGCCTGGCGTGCGGCCTCGGCTGCCGCAATCCGCGCATTCTCCGCGGCGACGGCGGCTTCGCGCGCCGCCGTGACGGCATCGAGCTTCGGTTGCAGCTCCGCCTTTGCCGCAGTCCATTGTTCCTGCAACTCGGCAATGCGGGTGACCGCCTGCGCCTTGGTGCGCTCGGCCTGTTCTTTTGCCTCAGGCGAAGTGGCGGAGCCAAGCGCAGCCTCGGCGCTGGCCAATTGCATCTCGGCCCTGCGCTTCAGATTGTCCGCAACGCGCACCGGCATCGATGCCTGTGTTGATTCCCGGTAAGCCTTCGCGGAGGCGAGCCTCGCCTGATCCGCCTTTCTGGCCGCCTCATCGGCTTCTGCGCGACGGGTGGCGGCCAAAGCAACGACGCCCGGCTTCGGCTGGAGCAGAGCCGGATGGGCAATCTCGATCGGCGCCACATCCGTGGGTGCCACGATCACGCGCAAGCCGATCCGCGTGTCGTCGAACAGACGCGCTGCGAAATCAAAAGGCATCCGCACGCAGCCATGGGATGCGGCATAGCCGGGCAACGGGCCGCCATGGAGTGCGATGCCCGACCAGGTGATGCGTTGCATGTGCGGCATGTAGGCGTCGTCATACAGGTTGGAGTAGTGCTCCGCTTCCTTCTGGATAACGCTGAAGATCCCGGCGGGCGTTTCGCGTCCTCTCTGGCCGCTCGACACCGGCGCGCGCAGGATCCAGCCATTGGCGTCGTAAACGGTGATCCGCTGGTCCTGGAGCGCAACGATGGCCATGATCGGTTCGCCGGCGATGCGCGACTGGATGGATTCGACCGAGCGCTCACTCCGGCCGCCCCTGGCGTCCGCGGGGTCTCCGGCCGCGATCAGCGCGGCGAGAGCGGCGATGACAAGATACGCTGGCTGCCGCCGTGTCTGGTTGCGCTTCCGTTTCACAAAACAGGGAATCATGCGCATTCCATCTGCAGCACCAGCCGGCCCGATCCGAACCCGTATGGTTCTTGGGACATTCGAGCGGCGCAATTAAGGAATTTGGCAGAGCTTGCCCGCGTCGCGGGAGCGCATGCTTGAAATATGGTTAGATCGTTCTCCCCTTCGACGCTCTCGCGTTTTTTGTGCGTTTCGCCGCGCCGCGATCGTACCGCATAACCAGCCGGGTGCGCTTTTTCACATCCGCTTGCGCGTGGCGAACTTTCGTTCCGCCGTGGTGAGAAGCATATTCTTTGCCGTCGATCGGCGCCACATGCGGCGGATCTCGATCGAGATACGGTCGCCCGATGCCGAACTCCTTCCCGTGGGCGTCGACCCATTTCCAGAGGGTTTCAGTGGAAATCCATCGCTGCGCCCGTGTCGCGCCTTTGACGCTCACGATATCGGCCGCAAGCCCGTGGCCATAGCCGCCGCGCAAGCTTCCGCCATGGTACGACCTGTTGCTTGCCGCCTTCAGGCCGCTTGCGATCGATTGACGGTAGTCATCGCGGAACGCGCTGGTGATGCCGGGCGACAGCCCGGCTTGCTCGGCTGCGTAAAGCGCATGGAACAGTTTCAGCTTGAAGCCCCGGTCCATGCCTCCGATCACGTAGTCCATCATCGGCATGCCGGCTCTTTCCGCCGCCTTCGGATCCTTCCAGGTAAAGTCTGCATCGACGAGCCGGGTAAAGGTCCTGGTGACAGTCACCATTTTGCGCTTCTTCCGGACTGTCACTTTCCTCTGCTCATACACCTTGTTGGTGTCTTCCTTGGGCGTACGTTGGTAGAGCGCCCACAGGTATCGGTCGACGCAGATGTCCACGACCAGGCATTCGTCGAGAATTTCGATGCGGTTTGCGGCCTCCCTGCCGTCGTCGTTCAGGATCGGGTCAGGCGTGTTCGCTGTCGCCATCTGCATGGGCGGTGTTTCGGGCGGCACCATCTGCGACGCATCGGGCGGCGCAGCTTCGACGATCGGTTCCGCCTCAACCGAGGCCGCCGGCGCATCGGTAACGATCCCCTTCACCGACTCGACGGCCGCGGCCACATCTGCGGAAGCGACGACAGCGGCGGCTCCCGCTGCGGCTTCCTGCGCTGCATCCGCGAGCTCGGCGTTGGTCGAAAGATCGGCGTTGGTGGAAAGAGATGGTGCGGGATGATCCTCGATCGGCAGCGCGCCGGCGTTCTCGATGCTGGCCGAACCTAAGCCGCCGAGCGATGCAACGACCCAACCTGCGAGAACGATCGTTCCGCACAGCGCCGGCGCCACTGTCGCAAATTGCCGCGGGTTCATCCCGTAGCCTCCAAAGGGCTCCACTTGAGCCGAGTTACACAGCCAAGCATGCGACGGTGTTGATCTTTCGGATCAAGTTGTGGACGCACAATGGCGGAAAGTGCAGGTTGACACTTTTTCCTGGAACTGTTGCCCGGATGCAACGCGCTGCCGACGCGGCAAGCGATTTCGTCAGGTTGGCAGGCGGCAGAACGCCCCGCTTTCAGACAAATACAAATTGGATTGTAGTTAATCGAAGCGCGGGAAACGGCAGCAACGCACTCACCTGTTACGGGGCAACGGCCCGCGCTTCCGCAAGGAATGGCTGGAGTGCCGGATTGAGATTGCTTGGCCGCCAGGCGACTACGTGCTCGATGGTCGGTGCTTTTTCAAGCTTGCGGTGGACCAAATTCGCAATGCCGAACTGCCCCATGGATTGCGGCACCAGGGCAATGCCAAGGTTCTCCGCTACGAGATTCACGATTGTCTGCTGAAGTGCGACTTCGAGCCTGAACGTGGGCTCAAACCCGCCGGAACGACAATAGGCGGCGATCGCCTCGCGCAGCTTCGGTGCGACGTCGGTGGGGACAGCTATCAGGGGCTCGCCATTGAGTTGCTTGGCCCGGACGACCTCATGGTCGGCGAGAGGGTGGCTGACGTGCACCGCCAAGCACAGCCGCTCGCGATAAATCGTCTGCGTCTCGAGGCCGCGAATGGGGCCCGGGTTGAACATGATGGCTGCATCGAACTGCCCGGCCAGCACAGCATCGACCAAAGTGGCGGGAACGACCTCCCGCAATTCGACGCGCACTCCCGGGTGATTGGCCATGTAACGCCGCGCCAGCCCCGGCAGGACGGTGTAGGCCGCGTGCATCATGAAGCCGATGGAAAGCTCGCCCAATTCGCCGCGCTCGGCCAGACGCGCGTTACGACAGGCCTGGTCGAAGCTGATCAGCACCGCGCGTGCGTCTTCCAGGAAGCGCCGGCCGGCATGGGTCAGCGTCGCGCGCCGTGAGTGACGCTCGAACAGGCGGACCCCGAGTTCCTTTTCCAGGGCTGCGATCTGCCGGCTCAGCGGCGGTTGGCTGATGTGGAGGCGCTCGGCTGCGCGCCCGAAGTGGAGCGTCTCGGCCAAGGCCACGAAGTAACGCATCTGCCTGATATCGATCATGATGCCGAAAAGGTATGGATGGGGGCGTCAATCGGTATTGGATGATATCAGAACGGCCGGATAGAGCTAACCGGCAATTTTGAAGTCAGGCTCTCCGATGCTCTCGACCCTCACCACCGTCCTCCCCATTTTTGCGCTCATCTTCGCAGGCTGGCTCACTCGCCGGCTCGGCGTCCTCGGCTCCCACGCGTCGGCGGAACTGAACCGCTTCGTGGTGTATCTTGCGCTCCCGGCCCTGCTCTTTGACGTCATCGCGCACGCGCAATGGACCGACGTCTGGCAGCCGGGCTTCATCGCGGCATTCGGCATCGGCGCGGCGCTGGTTTTCTGCCTGACAATTGCCGTTCGTCTGCGCCGCCCGCGACACCTGGCCGATGCCGCGATCGACGGCCTGAATGCAGGCTACGCGAATGTTGGCTTTGTCGGTTTTCCGCTGGCGCTGGTGGCGCTTGGCCGCGACGCATTGGCCCCGACCCTCATCGCCACGATCATCACGGTCTGCATCCTGTTTGCGATCGCCATCGTGCTGATTGAGGCCGGCCTGCAAACCGAAAAGCGACGCAAGCACCTTCTCATCAAGGTGGGCGGCTCGCTGCTTCGCAATCCCTTGCTTGTCGCGCCTGCGCTGGGGGCGATCGTTCCGCTCGCCGGGCTCAGTGTTCCCGCCCCAGCAGAAAGTTTCCTGAAACTGTTGGGTGGCGCAGCCTCGCCCTGTGCGCTTGTTGCGCTCGGACTGTTCCTTGCAGCCAAGCGCGAGACCACGGAGCAGGACATCGGATCGGCAGCTCTCCTCGTCAGCTTCAAGCTTGTCCTGCAGCCGGCCGTCACCTGGGTCATGGCGACCGCCGTGTTCGGCCTGTCACCGCTGCTCACCCATGTTGCGGTTCTGCTGGCCGCTCTCCCGACCGGGACAGGCCCTTTCATGCTGGCGGAGTTCTACCAGCGCGAGGCTGATATCACTTCCAATGTCATCCTTGTTTCCACTGCTGCATCGGTTCTGACCGTGAGCGGGTATCTCGCTTGGGCCGCTAGGGTGTACTCATAACGGCGCAGATGTCGGCTTTTGACGGCTAAGCAGACATCTTCGGCTCGATGGGCGCATTGCCGGTTTTGACTCTTTGCGGACAATCTGGGCTATCGAAGTGCAAGCACCAGCAGGACGTGGTCACGCCGCCCTACCCACGTCGTTCGATCCGGTGCAACCAGCAGCGCCGCTATCTCCTCAGCGTCAAGGAACGTCAGGCTCCGCTTCACGTAACGCTTGTGCGGCATTGAGAGAATGCGCTGGCAATGATATCCGCAGCATAATCGGGAGATACCACAATGCTCGCTTCGGCCCTCGATCTTATCGGGCGTACGCCATTGGTTGCGCTGGATCGGGTGCATTCCGGACCAGGTCGGATAGTTGCCAAGGCGGAGTTCCTGCAACCTGGTGGAAGCGTGAAGGACCGCGCCGCCAAGGCAATCGTGCTGGCAGCGCGGGAAGATGGGAGACTTAAGCCCGGCATGCCCGTAGTCGAGATGACCAGCGGCAACATGGGTGCGGGCCTCGCCGTGGTGTGCGCCGCGCTCGGGCATCCTTTCATTGCAACTATGTCAGCCGGGAATAGCACCGCACGCGCGCGGATGATGGAGGGATTGGGGGCAAGGGTTGTACTCGTCCCCCAGGTCGATGGGACACCGGGACAGGTGACGGGAGCTGATGTCGCCGCCGCCGCCGATGTGGCAGCACAAATCGCCCGTGATGGCGGCGGGTACTATGTCGACCAATTCAATGCATCTGAAGGTATCGTCGCGCACGAGACCACCACCGGTCCCGAGATACTGGAACAGTTCGGCGGACCCGTGGACGGCTGGGTCGCGGCCGTTGGCACTGGCTGCACCTTCATCGGCGTTGCTCGGGCGCTGAAGGCTGCCAATCCAGCAACCTTGTGTGCGGCGGTCGAACCGGAAGGGAGCGAACCCTTAGCGGGGAAGAAGGTCGAAAAAGCGCGACATATCGTGCAGGGCACCGGCTACGGCCTAGTTCCACCGCATTGGGACACCGGACTTATGGACCTGAGCCTGACGGTAACGGACGCCGAGGTCGAGTATTGGCACCGTCAGCTTGCGGTCATGGAGGGACTTTACGTCGGCTACTCTGCTGCCGTCAATGTCTGCGCCGCAGCGAAGCTACTTAGATCTGGTCGATTGAAGGTCGATGCGACCGTTGCCACTGTGCTGTGCGATACCGGCCTAAAATACTGACGCCGCCATGTCCACAAGTCAGCTGCTCGCTCGCTTTCAGGCCTTGCCGATTATGCCGACTACTAACAGGACAATCATGAGCAATTTCAATCGACCCTTTCAAGGATTCGGCATAATCGAGCTTACGGCACAATGAACTGGTCCGCCTTACAGCTTCGCAGATGACTTTGCTCGGCTTGCTGACTGCTTCCGGACCCGAAGCTGACGGCTCGATGACTCAGAGCGAACGTACCATGTCACTTTAATAGAATGGCGCCCAGAGCTCCCGCTCCGTATGGTGGGTTACTCCGCTAAGGAGCGGCTGCTGCAATCGCCTCAATCTCGATCACGAACTCCGGCCGGACCAATCCGGCCACCATGATCAGCGTGGTCGTTGGCGGCGCACCCGGAAATCGCCGGTCGCGCGCCCGTCGGTAGCCCTCCATATGCTCGCGTGCTGTAACGTACACGCTCAGGCGGACGACGTTAGCCATTGTCATTCCGTCTTCCGCCAAGATGGCCTCAATGTTCTTGAAGCAGATTTCAGCCTGTCCCTCGCTATCCGCGGGAATCTTACCATCAAGCTCGATGCCAAGCTGGCCCGCTGTGATGGTAAGCCGGTGGCCCGCTGGCACGGAATACCCGTGGCTATATCGCGCCAAAGGGGGATGGATGGTTGAGGGGGATAGTGTGCGCACGACGGTGATTCCTGGTTTTGGGATCGGCGCGTCCAGAGGTACTCGACGCTGAGGCGTTATGCCAGCGCCCAGCATTCATACCAGGCACGACGGTCCGCTTCTGGCCCGACTCGGACCTCCGGCGATGTCCGCTTTCGCGCCGCTCTTGGTGGCATAGCAGACCTCAAGCGTGCCCTGATCCGCAGCTTCCCGATTTATGAGTACACGCCCCTAGTCGTAAGCATCGGGCAGCGCGACTGTGAGGCCATTCGTATCAGCCCTTGCGCGTCACCGCTTCGTACGCGAGCCGTTTGAACTCGACGACAAATGGATGCCCCATCTCACGCTGTGCCATGATCAAGCCTGCGGTATTCGTTTTAGGCGAAATCCACCATTGGGTGCCACCACGCCCGCCCCAAAAGAGCTCGCCTCCCGCGTCCGGATGGTCGAACGCGGAAGGCTCCAGGATCAGCGCTCCCGCGAGCCCGTGCCCCTTGCCTTGAAGTTCTCCATAACCAGCAAAGCGTAGCCACACACCCTCAGGTAGCTGGTTGCTCATCATCAGCTTGATCGTGTCCGGCTTCAGCAAAGTCGGACCACCCGGCAGCAGGCTTCGAATGAGCTTTACCATGTCCGGCAAGATCGAGACCAACCCACTGCCGCCGCTCTGCCTCGGGAAAGCACGCAGATAAGCCCCCGGATATGGCGCGTCATCTGCGCGAGTAAGTCCCGGCTTCCTGGGGTCGACCAGGTCGGCACCGGCATAATAGGCGACGAGGCGATCGCGATCCGACACCACAAATCCGGTGTCCGCCATGCCAAGCGGGCCCAGAATACGCGATTGAATGAACGCATCGAAGCGCTGGCCGCTGATCACTTCGACAAGACGTGCCAGGACGTCGGTGGCCACCGAGTATTCCCATGACGTTCCGGGATGAAAAACCAGCGGCAGCTCGGCCAATACGTCCATCATTTCCGCAAGCGTGGTCGCCGGATTGAGTACTTTTCGCTCCTTGTACGCATTAAAAATCAAGGTGCCCGGGTCAAGAAGACCGTAGCTCAGCCCCGAACTGTGACTCAACAGATGGCGAATGGTGATCGGCCTGACAGCAGGCTCGGTCTGGTCCAATGACGTCGCGCCGGGGCGCAGCACGCGACGGTCCGCGAGCTGCGGAATGAACCGCTCGATCGGATCATCCAGTTGGAAGCGGCCTTCTTCGAACAAGAGAAGCGCGGCGCAGGATGTGATCAGCTTTGTGTTGGAGAAGACGCGGAATATGTGGTCGACCCGCAATGGTATCTGAGCTTCCTTGTCGGCCCAGCCAATGCATTGCACGTCTACCAAATCTCTGCCGACGAGCACTGCGGAAGAGAATCCAGCAAGAAGATTCTCGTCAACGTACCGCTGCATGGCAGCGTGGGCAGTCCGAAAGTCGTACCCGGTGGCTGTGACTTTCATGTCTTCCATGATTTCACCTCTATGGAGCCTGCAGCCGCCTCGAACGCTTCTTCGACAGGATCAAGCAGTGCCGTCGCTTTGCGGCGTCAAAACGACCCGAACGCGGTGCCGATTGCGATCACAGCGGCGAGAGCGATAACGGAGCTCACGATGCCGACCATCACAATGTCGAGGTAGCTTTTGCGATGCGTCAGGCCGCAGATCGCGAGCAGGCTCACGACGGCGCCGTTGTGGGGCAGAATGTCCAGCGTTCCGGCACCGATCACTGCGACGCGATGTAGAATTCCGGGATCAATCCCCGCCTGCGCGGCAATGCCCATGTAGGTTTGACCGAGCGCATCGAGAGCGATCGTCAAGCCGCCGGAAGCCGACCCTGTCAACGCCGCAAGCATATTTGTGGCGACCGCAAGCGACACCAGCGGGCCGCCCTCTATGCCCAACACCCAATCCCGCACCATGTCGAAGGCGGGGAGGGAGGCAACGACGGCGCCGAAGCCCACGAGACTAGCGACGCTCAATGCGGGCAGGACGGACGCATTGGCCCCGGCATCCATGGTTTGCCGCAGTGCGGGCAGTCGCGTCCAGTTGCAGAGGATGACTGTCGCAATTGCGGCCGCCAACGCGACGATGACTGACCAGACGCCGGCAACGGCTGATAGCGAGGTGTTCCCCCAGCGCTGCTCGGCCAGGAAAGAAAAGTCGAGCCGCGGCAGGACGAGGAGCGACATCACGAGATTGACGACGACAACAACGATCAAGGGAAGCATGGCGTTGAAAACCGGCGCCGCCTCTTCGCTGTGGTGCCCGTGGCGGATCTCCGCCGGATCGAATTCCCGCGCGGTCGCAGCCCGCCCGCGCAATCGTTCATCCTCGGCTGCAGATTCGGGAGGTGGCGATGGGGTGTCGCCGTAGCCCTCATTTGCGCGTCGCGCTGCTTTCTCGGCGCGATGAAGCCACCATAGCCCGATGCCGAGCATGATCATCGACGCGATAATTCCGAGGCCCGGAGCGGCGAAGGGCGTCGTGCCGAAGAAGGGCATGGGGATGGCGTTCTGAATCGACGGTGTGCCAGGCATCGCCGACATGGTGAAAGTCGAGGTGCCGAGAATGACCGCGGCAGGCACGAGGCGATGCGGAATCGCCGCCTTGCGAAAAAGCGACTGGGCCATCGGAACGATCACGAAGAACGCGACGAAGAGGCTGACGCCGCCGTAAGTGACCAATGCGCCCGCGAGCACGACGGCAAGGATGACCCGGCGCTCGCCGAGAGCGCGGGTAATGAAGTTCGCGACCGCGACGACCGCACCGCTGTCGTCCATCAGCTTCCCGAAGACGGCGCCAAGCAGAAAGATCGGGAAGAATTGTGCGAGAAATTCCGCCGCGCTGCTCATGAACGTCTGCGTCCAGTTGGCGAGCAGCGGCTGACGATCGAAGGCTGCGGCGATCAGCGCGGCGATCGGCGCGAGCAGGAGGACACTCCAGCCGCGGAAAGCAAGCCAGATCAGCAGACCAAGCCCGACAAGAATGCCGAGAAGCCCCATGGCCTCAGCACTCCGTCAGCAAGATGTCGAGATCGGCAGTCGAACGCACGCCGAGATCGGCGCCGTGCGTGTCGAGGAATTCATTGGCGGCTCGCCGCCCTTCCTCACGCAGCTTGGATGTGAACGCCCATTCGGCGTTGAGCTTTGATGACGCGCCGAACGCCGCAAGCATGTCGCTCTTGATCCGGTGCGTCTTCATCTGTGCCCAACGGGCGCCCTCGCCAGTACCGGGGTCGGCGACCTGACGAAGAAGCGCGATCATCCGCAGTTCCTTCGCCAGCGGCGAATTGAACGAAATCTCGTTGAGGCGGTTGAGGATCTCAGCGGCGGTGCGTGGCTGCTCCGGTCGCTCGGTCGGGTTGATCTGCACGAGGATGGTGTCGCGCGCATCGGTCTCGCGAACAAGCGGCGTGATCGTAGGGTTGCCTGCGTAACCGCCGTCCCAATAGGGCTCGCCGTCGATCTCGATGGCGCGGAACATCGTTGGCAGGCAGGCCGACGCCAGCAGGACATCCGCATTTATCTCCGCATTGCGGAAGATCCGTCCGCGACCGGTCCGCACCCGCGTGGCGGTGACGAAGAGCTTTATGGGCGCGCGAGCAAGACGCTCGAAATCGATGGCCCCGGCCAGTATCTCTCGCAGTGGATTGAAGCCGAGCGGATTGAGGTCGTAGGGCGACAGCACCCGGGACATCAAATCGGTGAAGAGATAGGCGGGAGAGGTGTCGAGCGACCATCGTCCCATGAGATGGTCGAGCGGCGAGCGTTGCAGCGGACTGAATGCAGCGGCTCGCGAGACGCTCCGCCAATATTTGTCCAAGGCGTCGCGTGCCCCGGCAGCGCCGCCCTCCGTCCAGCCATCCGCCAGGACAGCGGCGTTCATCGCCCCGGCGGATGTCCCGGATATGCCCGCAATCTCAATCCAGGGCTCTTCAAGCAGCCGGTCGAGGACACCCCAGGTGAACGCACCATGCGAGCCTCCGCCCTGGAGGGCCAGGTCTATCAGCACCGGGCTTCGGTTCATGAGCCCTCACTTCCGCGGCGTACGGGAGGCTCACTATGTCTTAGGTAGCGGGAACATGCGAGACAAACTTGTGGTCGATGTTTCCAGACCGAATTCGGTTGGCTGCAGATCGGGCTCTGTCAGCACGCAACTTCGGTAGCGCAGTCCAAGGCCAGGCCGCGCTCGCCCCACGGGCGCTAGTTTGGCCCAGTCCATTTGCGCCATTGGGTCGGATGAATGTCGGCGTGCATTCCGCCCGAACGATCGACCCAGTTGGCTCCGTCCCTGCGGCAAGGAAAAGGAAGCGCACGGACCATGCCATCATAATTCAATGTACAGATTTCCAGATCCTCGTCAGAGGGAGCTGTTGAAGCGGATTGCCATTCGGCTGAAACGGAATGCATGGTCAACCTCCAGCAATGTTGCAGGCGAGCACGTCACCATTTTCGCTCGGTCACGATGGCCAGATGCAGCTTCGCCCCTTCAAGCAGCAGTCGCCCGATCCTCCGTCCGGCTGCGATATATGAACGTAGCATGACAGAGCCGACGTTGAATGTGAACCAGTTCGCTATAATGCAACCGAGCTTTCAGAAAAACCGTCGCAACTGATCCCTGGATCGGACCAGGGGAAGATTTATTCCGCCGGGCGAGGTAATGAATCGGCCGACGGCTGCGCCGAAGCCGCTCTGACCTGGCGCGGCGGTCCCATCAGGACCGGCTGGAACAGCACGGCGGCGGCCATTGTGCATAGCAGCGCGAGCGCCATCATCTTGCCCATGCTCGACATGCCCGGATAGCTCGATGCCCACATGCTTCCGAACGCCACCCCGGTGGTCATGGCGCTGAAGATCACCGCGCGCGTCAGGCTGGATTGTAGCAGGCCTGTCTGCCCTTCGCGCCAGGCCATGATGTAGTAGATCTTGAACGCGACGCCGACCCCTAGTAGCAAGGGCAAGGCGATGATGTTTGCAAAGTTCATCGCCGTGCCGGTCAGCGTGCAGATCTCCAGCGTGACTGCGCCGGCCAGCAGCAACGGTATCAGCGTCAACAGCACATCCGTGACACGGCGCAACGCGATCAGCAGCAGGATCGCGATGGCGCCAAGCGCTAGCGCGCCCGCTTCGATGAAAGCGTCGATGACTATCCTGCCCGATTGATAGAGGCTGATCGCGGGGCCGGTGGCCGAAGGCTCCGCGGCCATGACCGCCGTCGCGAAGCCACGCATGACGCTGTTATCCTGGGCATTGCCTTTCGGCAGCGCCTCAACGCGGGCCCTGCCGTCGGGCAACAGCCAGTCGCGAACAAGACTGGCCGGAAGGTTCTGGATGGTCACCGTTTGCGGATCGAGGCTGTTCCGCAACTGGTTGAGATCGTGGTTCAACGGCTGGACGAACGCCAATTCGGCGCTTGCTCGCGTTGCGGTGTCGGCTTGCGCCAGGCGCGTCAGCAAATCGGAAACGTGTCGCGCCGCCTCAGCGCCCGGGCCGGTCGCGGTGCCCGCGACTTTCGAGAGATGTTGCGCGGTCGAGCGGATGGCATCCACGGTGTCCTTGTCCGTCGGCGCCGGATCGCGCGGCGGATTGAGCGCGCCATGGAGGCGTGGGGCGGCGGCCTTGATGACGGCAATCTTCTGATCCTGATCATCAGGAACAAAGCTGTTGAGCGTCATGGTGCGCGAGACCTCGGGGAGCGCCGCCAGCCGCTTGGCGATGCCGTCAGCTTCGCTCAGCGATGATGCCAGCACTTCGGCATCGTCGCCAGAGGTCAGCGGATTGCCCTGCAACTCGCGATAGGTCACGACCGATGCGGCGTGCGGGTTTTGCAGGTTGATCGGGTTGAAATCAAACGGAAGGTGACGGAGCAGCGGCGTTCCGGCGAGGACCACAAGGATGGTGCCGGCGATCACCGCGATGCGATGCCGCTGCAGGAAATCATCCAGCGGCGCGAGGCTGCTGAAACCGACCGGCGCCAGTTCTCCTGGCGGTTTCAGCAGCGCCAGCATCGCCGGGACAAGCGTGATGCTGCAGAGGAAGGCAATCAACATTCCGCATCCGGCAATGAGACCCAGTTCGAACAGGCCGCGATAGCTGGTCGGCAGGAACGAGAAGAACGCCACCGCGGTGGCCGCAGCAGCCAGCGAGAGAGGGGCTCCCACCTTGCGCGCGGCCCGTCGCAGCGATTCCCGCAGATCGCCGCACTCATGCCGTGCGGAGCGGTAACGGACGCTGAACTGGATGCCAAAGTCCACGCCCAGCCCGACAAACAGGACGAAGAATGCAATCGAGATCAGGTTGAACGCCCCGACCATGACGATGCCAAGTGCAGCGGTGACGGCGAGGCCAACGATCACGCTGAAAAACACCGCGGTGACGATCTTCCACGAACGCAGCGCCAGCCACAATATGATCAGCGTTCCGAACAAGGCCGTCAACGTGTCGCGCAGCGCGCTTTGCCGGATCACCGAGAACTGGTCGTCGTTCATGGGCACCGTGCCGGTGAGCTGCACGTTGGCGCCGAACTTCTCGCCCAGTTTCAAATCGGCTGCGGCACGACGGATTCCGTCCGTCGCCTTGCGGCCCGGCTGCAACGCGGAGAAATCCAGGATCGGCTCGACCTCGATGAAGTGGCGCAATTGGTCCGCCTGCGGCTCAGAGCCCTGCACCAGCGCCCGCCACGAAAATGTCGCCGGCTCGCCGGCCAGCACGTCACTCAGGGTCTTGTCGGCAAGCGAGAGCGGCCACGTGAGCTGGTCAAGCTTGATGTCTCCGCCCTCGACGCCGTCGAGCGCATAGCCGAGCGCTTTCGCCACGCCGCGCAGGGTCGGATCGGCCGCCAGCGAGCCGATCAGAAAGTCGGCGCTCGACAATCCCGTGATCGACTTCTTGACGCTGGGCAGCGGTTCGAACAGGAGCCCGTTGCGCTGAAAGAACTCGCCTCCGTCCGGCTGGACAACCGCGCGGAACAAATCCGGATGCTTGGCGAGTTCCTGCGTCAGCGCGCTTGTCGCCGCTTCAGCGTTTTCCGGCGTCGGTGCCGAGACCACCACCAGGATTCCCTTGTCCGGAAATGCCTCGGAAAATGCCGACTGACGCTGACGCCAGGCAAGGTTGTTCGAGATCAGGTTGTCCGTGTCTGTCGTGATCGCGAAGCGCGTGACGTCATAGGCGAGAGCTGCGACCGCGAGCAGGATTCCGATGATGAGAACCCACCAGCGCCGCTGCGCACAAAAATCCACGACTCCGACGATTGCTGATTTCAACATGATGAATCGGCTTTCCCAACGCGCGTATCGCCCTCGGTCACGAACTACGCGTCAATGCTGGATTGATCTTTGGCAGAAACTCGTTCGTGAAATGGTGCGGCTTCGGGCGAAGCGTGTACTGAAGGTTGCGCGGCCAACTGAAATCCTGTCTTCCGAGGTTCGCATGAGCGTTTCAAATTCGCACGGTGCCCGCGGATGCGGCTCGAGCTCCCAGGTACAGACAAAACAGGGGAACGAGAATTCAAACCTAGGTATGATCATTCTTGCGGCCAGACACGATAAAAGTCGGCTCTGGAACGCGGCCTGATGAGGGATGACATGGCGGCCAACACTGGTCCAAAGCAGGGTAGTTTCAAGGCGATCCGCAGCCGGAGAGGGCAGTTCGCACTTGCCGCGGCTGTCGTTGCGTCGGCGCTGATTTTCCTGGCGGATGCGTTGAGCCCGATCGATGGCGCCGTCGCGGTCCTGTACACGGGCGTGGTGCTGACGCTAGCGCCGCTCGGCCGCAGGTTCGTGATCGGCAGCGGCTGTGTCACGGCCGTGCTCACGACGATCGCGTTCCTTATCGGGCATGCGGACGATCCCCTCGGAGGGGCGCACCTGCGCTACGCCGTCAGTCTCGTCGCTATCGCGATCACGGTGCTGCTGTCGCTCAGGGACAGGTCCGCGAGAACCACCTTGGCTGAGCAGGCAAGGATTCTCGAACTCTCGCACGACACCGTCGTCGTTCGGGACCGATCAGACATCATCCGGTACTGGAATGAAGGCGCAGAGAGGCTCTATGGCTGGACGCGTGGCGAGGCGCTGGGCAGGCGCTGCAGCGACCTCCTCGAGCCGATCGTTTCGGCAGAGGAAGTAAATGCCTCTCTTGAGCAGAATGGAACCTGGTCGGGCGAAATCATCCGAACGCGGCGAGATGGCACGCGGCTCATTCTGGCCAGCCGCTGGCTCGAGCGACGAGATCCGGACGGTCGACCCGTCGGCATCATCGAGACCAGCGCCGATCTGACCGAGAGCCGCCGTGCCCTGGCGGAAAGACGGAGCTCCGAGCAGCGTTACAGCACCATCTTCAACTCGGCGGGTTTTGCCGCCCTGGAATGCGACTTGAGCAAGGCCATGCGGCTGATTTTGGACAGCAAAGCGCCGGACCAAGACTGCAAATCGTGGTTATTGTCGAATCCGCAGATTTCGCGCGCGGCGGCCAACGAAATCGGGATTTACAACGCCAATAGCGCCGCGCTCGCAATGTTTGAAGCCGATACGGTGGCCGATCTGGCCGATAGCAATGTCATGCTTGGACAATTGCCGGATTCCGAACCGGCCCTCGCGCACATCTTTGCTTTGCTGGCCGCCGGTTCTTCGCTTGCGGAGATCGAGACGCGGTGCGCCACCCTGCACGGGCGCATCATCGATGCGGTACTGCGCGTATCCGTCCTGCCGGACGGACAGGACTGGTCCAGGGTGCTGCTCATGGCCTTCGATGTCACCGAGCGAAACGAAGCTCGGGCGAAGATCGAGCAGACCTCCGTCGAACTCGCTCACTCCGGGCGCGTGGCCCTGCTGGGCCAGCTTGCGGGTTCGATCGTGCATGAGGTCAACCAGCCCCTTGCGGCCATCATCAACTACGGCAAATCGGGCAAGCGTTGGCTTACCCGGCCCGATCCCAACCTCACGGAGGTGAGCGACTGCCTGGACAAGATCGTCTCGAACGGCAACCGCGCCGCGGAGGTGGTTGGAAGGGTGCGCGCGCTCGCCAAGAAGACCGCGCCACAGGTCAGCTCCGTCGATATGGGCGCCCTTGTCCAGGATGCGGTTTCCCTGCTGGCGCGGGAAACGCGCGCCGCGGCGGCGACCATCCGCGTCGAGGAAGCCAATATCGGGGGCCCGATCGTCTGTGACCGGGTGCAGGTGCAGCAGGTTATCGTGAACCTCTTGATGAACGCGCTCCATGCTACCAGGGGAATCGCCGACCGCCCGCACGAGATCCGTGTCAAGATCGACGGCACTGCCGAGAATTTCATCAAAGTGGCCGTCGAGGACAGCGGCACCGGGATCGAGGGCAACCCTGAGCGTATCTTTGAGCCGTTTTTCACCACCAAGTCCGATGGAATGGGCCTTGGGCTATCCATTTGCAGGACGATCATAGAAGGGCAGGGAGGGCGCGTTTCGGCCTCCAACAATGACGGATGGGGGGCAACCGTGGGGTTCACGCTCCCATTGAACATCCCGGCGGAGGCGCGTTGGTCGAAACCTAATATCTTGATATGATGGGAAAATGGACAGAATCCGGTCATACCGACGGAAACACCGGGCGAATTGCCCGGGAGGAGCTGTCTAGTGCCACAAGGATCCACGATCTGCATCGTTGACGATGACGACGACGTGCGGGAAAGCATATCGAGCTTTTTTCGCTCGGTAGGCCTGCGCGTGGAGAGTTTTGGCGCGGCCGAGAACTTCCTGGAGTCGTCCTCGGTCGCGAACGTCGATTGCGTCATCACCGATTTGCACATGCCGGGGATGGATGGTCTCGGCCTGCACCGGGAACTGCGGCGCCGGGGAGTAGGCGTCCCCGTGATCGTCATGACGGCCTATTCGACGCCGGAAGCGCGCGCCGAGGCAAAGAGCCTCGGAGCCGCGGCTTTCGTTGACAAGCCCGTCGATCCCGAGATTCTGCTCCACGATGTGGAAGCAATCCTGGGCGACCCTTCGCAAGGACCTCCCCCGACATTCCAATGACCCGGTCCTGGACAGCATGAGTGCATCACAGAGCTCGATCAGCACCGCCCTCATTTGCGTCGTCGACGACGACACCGACGTGCGCAATTCGCTCAGCAGCCTGCTGCGTGCCGTTGGCTACTCCGTCGAGACGTTCGCGGGGCCCAGCGAGTTCCTGGCATCCGATGCCATCAACTCCGCGTCCTGCCTGATCCTGGATATCCGGTTGGGAGAAGCCGACGGGCTCGAGTTTCAGGAGGAACTGGTTGAGAGCGATGCCTCCATTCCGGTGATCCTGATCAGCGGATACGGCGACATACCAATGACCGTCCGCGCCATGAAGGCCGGCGCGGTCAATTTCCTTCCCAAGCCGTTCGAAGAGGAGGCGCTTCTCGCGGCCGTCGAAGAGGCCGTCTCCCGCGATCAGCGGCGGCGCGCGGAAGCGCGGCGGGACGAAGACATCCGGCTGCGTTACGATTCTCTTACGCCCCGGGAACGGGAAGTCATGGGTCTTGTCACGGCAGGACTGATGAACAAGCAGGTCGCCTGGCGTCTGTCGCTGAGCGAGATCACGGTGAAAATTCACCGCGGCAACATGATGCGCAAGATGCAGGCCAAATCGCTCGCCGAGCTCGTGCGCATGGCCGATTTGCTTGGCGTTCGGCAGGCGTTGGCGGGTCAGCAGCCCGCCCGGGATTAGCTAGAGCGTTTTCGAGCAAAGCATGCCCTCGGACTTGATCCGAGGGTGGACACCGGTTCGCGTGAAGAAAACGCGTATTCTATCGCACGACTTTGGCCTTGAAGTAGGTACCTGAGATATCGCCCCATCGTCGTCTTCGATCAGCGGGCATCTTTCACTGCTCTAGTCTAAGCGATGCGAACCTGTGCCGCATCCGGTCTTCTGCTGACGACGCGATCATATTGCCGTTGCAGGATCGCCTTCGAGCAGCGCCCTGATTCCAGGGAAACCAAACTGCTTCGGCTTGCCAGTGAATTCAGGGGAGCTTGACGGATGTGGCGCAGGGCAGCGTCATCCGTCCTTTCGATTCCAAACGAGTGAGACGATGCGGGCAGCCACGAGACCAGGATAACCACGAGGCGCCTGATAATGAAGTTTTTCAATCGACGGTTCATGGCTTCCACGCTCCCGATCACCGGGTCACTGCAATGCTTCGATGCAGTGTTTTACGAAGGGCGCGGGATATCGTCGATTATACTGGTTGGTTAAGTCGTGCGGTGCTCGCGACATGCGCAGGTCGTACCCAGTTAACACCAAGGTTTAATGTCCAGGCGCCGCGGCTTGGCTATTTCTATTCCAGAGATGCGATGAAAGGGCAGGTCAGCAGCGACGCGCGGCCAAGATTGCGCGGCGCTGTCGTGGCTATGGATTTTTTCGTGCACGATGCGGCTGCTTGGCCATGGCGTCATGCAATCGAGAGGCCGGCACCGAAAATGCGTAGGGTGGGCAAAGCGAAGCGTGCCCACCACCACGAGCAAAGCACTAGACGGTGGGCACGCTTCGCTTTGCCCACCCTACAGGTCGGCACCATCGCCACGGGCTCGTCAGATCGGCCGAGGTCCCTCGACGGTTCGCTCGTCCGCGCCGATTCTCCTGTATGACGGCAGCAGCGGCTCTGCCGGCCTGCCTTCCCTCCACTTCAAGGGTGTTTGTCCTACGATACGCTTGAAGACGGTGGTGAAGTGCGCCTGGGTGCTGAACCCGACGCTCAGTGCGATGTCGACGATCGACTTGTCGGTCGTTCGCAGCATGTCCTGCGCAGCCGAGACACGCTGCTTCAGCAGATATTGATGCGGCGTCAGTCCGGTTGCGCGGAAGAACAGCGCGGCAAAATGCATCCGGCTCAGCCGGGCTGCCCCGGCCATGTCTGCCAACGTCACTTTCTCATCGAGATGCGCGGCCACGTACTCGACGACGCGCTTGAGGCGCCACTTTGACAACCCGCCGTCCTGATGGGTCTGCGCAGGCGAGGCCGGTTTCGTATCGGCGCTGATCATCCTCGCCACCGTGACGAGCCTGATGGCGTCCGCGTAGATTCCTCCGAACTCTGACTGATCCCGCTCCGCCGCGGCGAGCGCCTCGGAGAGCCTGCGCACCACGGGATCCTGGTCCATTTGCGCTTCCGGGATCTCCCGGATTGCCTTGCCAAGGAGACTGTCGAAGCTCGGTGACGCCTCCACATCCCCTCCCACTGCCGCGATATGCAGAGCGCGCTCGGTCTCAGGCGCTCCTGCATTCGGCACAACGCGTACAGAAACGCCGAGATGCTTGAGATCGATGCCAATGACCGGAGTATCCGGCCGTGCTGCACTTGGCGAACGGTTATCCAGAAGTTCGGCAGCAGACATCGATACGGATCGCTCTCGGAGGAGCAGGGCGGGATGGCACGACATATCTGGCCTCCTGAAATCTCAAGCTCGACTGGCGTCGACTATCGGATGGCTAACAATATGGACCGCTTTGCCTGTTGATGGTGTCATACATTGGTATGGATCATCAGAAGTAACGAGTACGTAATCGGCAGGGTCTTCACGAAGATCTGACGGACGTCATCGTCCCGGTCATCAATTGCAATACGGCAATTCGAAAATTCGAGCGGCGATGTCATACGGAAGCATTTTAGCAAAACGCGCGACGCCGCCGCCGCAATCACGAGCGCATCGTTCGACCTATCGGGACGTTGAACGCTACTTCCGAGATATCGCAAACGCCGCGATCGTTGCGGCATCGATCGCGGCCGTGCACCCCGCGGCTTTGCCGTCTGGTGCCTGTTGGTCACCAGCGCCACTCATTTTGGCATCTCCCGCATCTGCATCAGCGGTTGAATGATCGAGCCCGATGATGCCGCCCAGTTTGGCTCCGCCGGCGGCGTCGGAGAGAAAAATGCTGGATACAGGAACGACCGACGATTGGCAGGCCCTCGATGGGGCGCATCACGTCCATTCCTTCACCGATCCCGCGCTGATCGCCAGCGGCAAGACCCGTGTCGTGGTGCGTGGCGAAGGCTGTCAGATCTGGGACAGCGACGGCCGCCGCTTCCTGGACGGCATGGCCGGCCTGTGGTGCGTGAATGTCGGTTACGGCCGGCAGGAGCTGATCGATGCCGTAACCCGGCAGATGGCCGAGCTGCCATTCTACAGCAACCATTTCCAGAGCACGACGCCGGCCATGACGGCGCTCGCGCATCGGCTGTCGACGCTGACCCCTGAGGGGCTCGATCATTTTCTCTTCACCAGCTCCGGCTCCGAAGCCAACGATACCGTCGTCCGCATGGTGCGCTATTTCTGGAAGCTGCAGGGCGCTCCCCGCAAGCGCATCTTCATCAGCCGGACGATGGCCTATCATGGCAGCACGCTGGCCGCCGCCAGCCTGTGCGGACTGCCGCATATGCACGCCATGGATGGTGGCACGCTGCCGGATTTCGCGCATATCGTGCATCCGCACTGGTACGGCCTCGGCGGCACCCTGGGAAAGGACGAATTCGGTTTGCAGGCGGCGCAGGCCCTGGAGCAGCGCATCCTCGAGCTCGGCCCAGAGAATGTCGCGGCCTTCATCGGAGAGCCGGTGCAGGGTGCAGGTGGCGTGATCGACCCGCCATCGACCTATTGGCCGGAAATCCAGTGGATTTGCCGCAAATACGATGTGCTGCTGGTCGCCGATGAGGTGATCTGCGGCTTCGGGCGCACCGGCTCCTGGTTCGGAGCGCAGACCTTCGGCATCACGCCGGACGTGATGACGATGGCCAAGGGACTGTCGTCGGGCTATCTGCCGATCGCCGCGGTCGCGATGAACCGTCGCGTGTTCGAGACCATCAGCGGCGGCGGGCATCTCGCGCACGGCTACACCTATTCCGGCCATCCCGTCGCCAGCGCGGTGGCGCTTGCGAATATCGACATCATCGCCCGCGAAGGCCTGGTCGATCGGGTCCGCGAGGACATCGGCCCCTATCTTCACGAGACCTTGGCGAGGCTCACCGACAGCCCGATCGTCGGCGAGAAACGCGGTATCGGCGCGCTGGCGGCCTTGCAACTGATCAAGAACAAGGCGACACGGGAACCATTCACGGTCGAAGAAGGCGCCGGCATCTTCTGCCGCGAGGCCTGCTATGCCCGCGGCCTCATCGTCCGCGCCGTTGGCCAATCCATCGTGCTGAGCCCATCGCTGGTCATCACCCATGCCGAAATCGACGAGCTTGCCGAGAAGCTGGCTGACGCACTCGAGGAGATGGTGCGTCATTTCCGCCTGTTATGATTGTTGCAACGTGATTTGGAGAACCGCATGAGGAAGAGAACTGCCCTTGCCGCCCTGCTTGCAGCGTTCACTTTTGGTGGGGCGGCCGCTGCCGAGGAGCCGATCCGCGGCGGCACCATGCGCGTGGTCCTGACGGCCGATATCCGCAGCCTCGACGCCAGCCGCAGCGACAACATCACGGATCTGGTCCTGAACCACATCTATGAGCAACTGGTCGCGCACAAGGACGACATGACGATCGGACCTGCGGCCGCCGAAAGCTGGCAGGTGTCGCCGGACGGCAAGTCGTACACGTTCAAGCTCAAGGAAGGCGCGACCTATCACAACGGTGACAAGGTGCTGGCCTCCGACGTCAAATGGCTGTGGGAACGCCGCATGGGCGCGGCCAAGACCGGCACGCCATGGCTCTGCAATGCCAGTTTCGACGGTTCGCGCGGGCTGAAGGTGGACTCGGTCGAGGCGCCGGATGACCGCACCGTGGTGTTCAATCTCGACAAGCCCAACACCCTGTTCCTTATCCGCCTCGCCGACATCGTCTGCAACTTCTGGATTGCGAGCCCGAAAAATGTCGATGCCGACGGCAACTGGATTGCCGGTTCGGCGATCGGCAGCGGTCCGTTCCAGCTCAAGGAGTGGCGCAAGGAGCAGTATGTCTCGCTCGAGCGCTTCGCCAATTACGTGCCGCTCAAAGCAAAGCGCGACGGCTATAGCGGTGACCGCACCACCTACCTTGATGAGGTGCGCTTCGTCGTCATCCCGGACAAGACGGCTGCCGAAACCGCGTTGATCGCGGGGCAGGTCGATGTCGTGACCTATCTGCAGGTCTCGCACATGGAGGACATGAAGAAGCGCGGTGCGGTCGTCAAGACGGCGCCCGGACTTTCGCTCTCGGCCATCCTGGTCCAGACCAACGATCCGCTGCTCTCCAATGTGAAGATCCGCCGCGCTCTGGCCCACGCGATCGACTTCAAGGAGATGGCCGAGACCAAGCTCGCAGGTCTCACCGAGTTCAATCCTTCCGGCGTGCCGGAGTCGAGCGCCTATTTCGACAAGTCCTTCCAGACCTGGCCTGCCTACGATCCCGCCAAGGCCAAGAAGCTGCTGGCCGAGGCCGGCTACAAGGGCGAGCCGATCAAGCTGCAGGCCAACAAGCGCTATATCGGCATGTATGACAACGCCGTCATGGTGCAGGCGATGCTGGTGGCGGCGGGCTTCAACGTGCAGCTCGACGTCATCGACTGGGCGGCCCAGCTCGACAATTACATGAGCGGCAAGTTCCAGTTGCAGTCGTTCGGCTATTCCTCGCGCGCCGACCCGATGATCATCTATGGCTCGCTGATCGGCAGGAAATCGGTCACGGCTACGTCGCAGTGGGACAGTCCGGACGCGCAGGCGCTCTACTTCAAGGCGTTGGCGACGGCGGATTTCGATGAGCGCAAGAGCCTGTTGAAGCAGCTCCATGCCAGGATGGCGGACGACGTGCCGATGCTCGGGCTCTACTACTATCCCGTGATCGAGGCGGTCTCGCCCAAGCTCGTCAACTACGAGTCCTGGCCGCTCGAGAAGCCGCGCGCCTGGGGCGTGTGGAAGAAGCCGTAACGTCTCCCCGATACGGCGGGCCGAAAGCCCGGTGCCTTGCGGCGGCGCCGGGCTTTTCTTTTGCGATTGGGTGTCGGTTAGATTGCTGATGCCGCAGCCACGCCGTCGAACCTGCGGTCCAGCAGCATGGCCGCATTGAGCAGGCGCTTCGTGTAGTCGTGCTGAGGGCGATCGAAGATGTCGTCCCGGCTGCCGACTTCGACGATCTTGCCGTTCTGCATCACCGCGACGCGATCCGCGACCTGCTCGACCGCGCCGAGATCGTGCGAGACGAACAGGCAGGCGAATCCGTAGCGGTCCTGCAGCGCTCGGATCAGCGTCAGGATTTGCTTCTGCACGGTCATGTCGAGCGCGGACACCGGCTCATCGGCGACGACGAAGGCGGGACGTCTGGCAATGGCGCGGGCGATGGCCACGCGCTGACGCTGGCCGCCCGAGAGCTGGTGCGGCAGGCGCCGCAGAAAATCCGCGGACAGGCCGACCTCGTCAAGCACCTCGCGCACCCTGATGTAGCGAGCCTTGCGGTCCATCGTGGTGTCGAGCCGCAGCGGTTCGGCCACGATATCGCCGACGCGCTGCCGCGGATCGAGCGAGGAATACGGATCCTGGAAGATGATCTGCATCTCCTCGCGCTGCAGCCGCGCGGCGCGGCCGCGCCAGGTCACGATCTGTCCGCCGCGGAACGAGATGCTACCGGCCGTCGGGTCGATGAGGCCAACGGTGGCGCGGCCGAGCGTGGTCTTGCCGGAGCCGGAACCGCCGACCAGTGCCAGCGTCTCGCCATGTCCGATTGTGAGATTGACGCCGTCAACGGCGCGCTTCGCCTCACCGCGGCCGAACAGTCGCGCGCGGCCGGGATAGTCGATCACGACGTCGCGCAGCTCCACCAACGGTTTGGCGTCGCGTGCAAGGCGGATGCCGCCGGCGCTCCGCCGCGGCAGTGCGTCGACCAGCCGCTGCGTATACTCGTGCTTCGGCGTGGACAGCACGTCCGCGCTGCGGCCCTGTTCAACGATCCTGCCCTTGAGCATGACAGCCACATCGCGCACGTAATGCGAGACCATGCCGAGATCATGGCTGATCAGAAGCACCGCGGTGCCGTTTTCTTGCGTCAGCTCCACCATGAGGTCGAGCACGTCGCGCTGAACCAGCGTATCCAGTGCGGTTGTCGGCTCGTCGGCGATCAAAAGATCCGGCTTCAGCAGCATCACCGACGCCAGCATGATGCGCTGGCGCATGCCGCCGGAGAATTCGTGCGGATAGGCGCCGAGGCAATGCACCGGATTCGGAATGCTGACGCGCTTCAGCATCTCCAGGCAGCGCTCGCGGATCTCGTTGCGGCCGAGACGACGGTGGTGCAGCGCGAGCCCTTCGGCCATCTGCCGGCCGATCGTCATCGACGGATTGAGCGAAACCATCGGTTCCTGAAACACCATGCCGATATGTTCGCCGCGGATCTTGCGCAATGCAGGAGGCGAAATGCCGACCAGTTCGGTATGACGGAACTTGATGCTGCTGCCGGGTGCTGCGATCAGCGGTGTCGGCAATAGCCCGAGCACGGCGCGCGCGGCCATGGTCTTGCCGGAGCCGGATTCGCCGACCAGCGCCAGCATGCTCCCCGGCATGATCGCAAAGCTCGCATCGTCGACGATCCTGGTGCCGCCAGGCCCGACGGTGACCGTCAGATGGTCGGCTGCGACGACGGCTTGCTCCGGATTCGACTGTGACGTCATCGATTTCAGGCCTGCATCTTCGGATCGAGCCAGTCGCGCAGCGCATCGCCCAGCATGTTGATGCCCAGCAGCGTCAGCGAGATGCACAGGCCCGGCAGCACGATCAGGTACGGCGCCTGCGTGATGAACGGACGGCCGGAGGCCAGCATGTTGCCCCAGCTCGGCGCCGGCGGCGGGACGCCGAGGCCGAGGAAGCTCAGCGCGCTCTCCGACAGGATCACCCAGCCGAACATCGTGGTGGCGAGCACAGTGATCGGCGCCATGCAGTTCGGCAGCACGTGACGGACCACCGTCACCAGTTCCGAGTTGCCCATCACCCGCGACGCCTCGATATATTCGCGCTCGCGCACCGACAGAACGGTGCCGCGGGCGACACGCACCACGGCGGGCATATAGGCGATGCTCAGCGCGACGATCAGCGCCTCGCGGCTGGCGCCGGCAATCGCCATGATGAACAGCGCCAGCAGCAGGCCGGGGAAGGCCAGCAGCGAGTCGTTGAGGATCATGAGAACGCGATCGGTCCAGCCGCGCAGGAAGCCGGCGATGATGCCGAACAATAGCCCGAAGAAGATCGCGAGCGCGACCGTCGCCAGCGCAATCCAGCCCGTGGTGCGGGCGCCGTACATCAGCCGGCTCAGCACGTCGCGGCCGAACTCGTCGGCGCCGAGCAGATGCGCAGCCGATGGCGCCTTCAATACCGAGCGCAGATGCAGCTTGAGCGGATCGTAAGGCGCCAGCGACGGACCGAACACCGCCAGCAACATCAGAACGGCAACGATGCCGCCACCGATCAGCAAGTTGGCGCGTCCGCGCGCGAGCCGGGGAAGGAATCGTGTCATTGCGCGATCTTGGGATCGAATAGCGGGTACAGCATATCGACGATCAGATTGACCACGACGTAGATCACGCTGATGAACAGGATGCAGCCTTGCACGACAGGATAGTCGCGCGCATAGATCGCCTCGACCAGCAGCCGGCCGAGGCCGGGAATGGTGAAGACCGTCTCGGTGACGGCGATGCCGCCGAGCAGGCCGCCGAGGATCAGGCCGATCAGCGTCCAGGTCGGCGCGAAGGCATTTCGGAACGCGTGGCGCCACATCACCTCCGCCTCGGACAGCCCCTTGGCGCGGGCATGGGTGATGTATTCCAGCCGCGAAACCTCGATGGTGCTGGCGCGCGCCATGCGAACGATCGGTCCGATCTCAACCAGGATCAGCGTAAGCGCAGGCATGAAGATGAACATCAGGCCTTGGCGGAAGTCGTCATGCAGCGACACGTAGCCGATCACCGGGAACCATTCGAGCCACATGCCGAACACCAGGAGGATCATCAGGCCAAGCCAGAAGCTCGGGATCGACAGCAATAGCGTTGATGCCGCCACGAGGCCGTAGTCGGCGAGGCTGCCTTGCCGCCAGGCGGCGAACATGCCGGCCGGCACCGCGATCAACGTGGCGAGCAGCACCGCGGCGACGACGATCGTGGCAGAGACCGCGAAGCGGTCGAGCATCAACGGAAGCACGGGATCGCCCGAGGTGATCGACTTCCCGAAATCGCCGGCCAGGATATGGCTGAGCCAGGTGACGTATTGTGTCGGCAGCGATCCCGACAGGCCCATCTCGCGGCGCAGCGCCTCGACTTGCTCTGACGTCGCGAGATCGCCCAGCATCACCGCGGCGGGATCGCCGGGGATCAGGCGCATCAGGAAGAAGATGGCGACGGAGACGATGATCATCGTCGGCACTGCCTGCAGCAGTCGTCCGAGCAGGAAGCGAATCATGAAAGGGCCCCTCGGCCGATCTGCGGCGCCCGTGTCACGTCTGGCTTACCCGCAAAGTGCACGGCGGATCGCATGCGCGGCGGCGATCGCCTCGCGGGCGCGCGGCACGCTGGTGACTTCGGGCCAGGTCGACAGTTTGACGAAGGCGTATTCGGATTCCGGATCGATGTAAATCAACTGTCCGAAGATGCCGCGTGCCAGCATTGCCCGTCCCTTCGGATCCTCGATCCACCACTTGTTGTGATAGGCGCCGACCGGCAGCGTCTCGCGGAAGAAGCCCTGGAACAGTTCGGTATTGCCGTTGTTGCGGGTCTCTTCGATCCAGGAGGACGGGATCACCTGACGATCTCCGTGGCGCCCGCCATTGATGATGAGCTGGGCGAAGCGGCCATAGTCGCGCAAGCTGGCGCAGAAGCCACCGTCGGCGAGCGCGAAGCCGCCGTGATCGACCGTGAAGTAGCCGTCTTCCTGCGCGCCCATCGGGCCCCACAATTCGCGGCTCACCAGTTCCGACAGCGGTGTCGCCGTGACGCGCTCGAGGACGAAGCCGAGCACATCGGTTTCGATCGAGCGATATTGAAACAGGGAGCCGTGCGGACGCTCCTGCTCGGTCAACGTGAGGATCAATTCCCATAGGGTGCGCGGCCAGTCGGGATTGTCGTTCACGCGCCAGCCGCAGGCATAGCCGAGCTTCACCATGTGCGAGCCTGGTGTCGTGTAGGATTCGTCGAACACCACGCCGGTGGTCATGTCGAGCACATGCTGCAGCGTGGCGCCGCTATAGGCCGTGCGCGCGAGTTCCGGAAGATATCGCGTAACCGGCGCGGCCGGATCGAGCACGCCTCTTCTGACGAGGATGCCGGCCACCATCCCGACCATCGATTTAGCCATCGACATCGAGAGGTGCTGGCTGTGCGGCTTCATATCGTTGAAGTAGCGCTCATAGACGATCGCGCCGCGATGCAGCACAAGCATGCCGTCGGTCGCGGTGTCGGCGAGGAAGCCGTCGAAGGTCAGCGCGCGCCCGTCGAAGGTGAACGCGACAGACCCGAGTTCCTGCCTGTTTTCGCTCAAGGGCATCACCGGGCCGGGCCCGCGCCACACCTGCGCGGTCGGGGTCATCTCGCGGATATGCTGGAAGGTCCAGCGATGCATCGGCGGCCGGCTCCAGCCGCTGCGCGGCAGCAGCGGGGCTCCGGGATTGAGCGGGTCGCGGTATCTCGGCCGTTGGAACAGGTCGGGCAGGGCGTGATCCTCGTAAGGCGGCAACATGCTCCCGGCCGCGCAGGCCGCGGGCGCTGTGCCATCGTAAGACAGCCCGAGCGTACCGCGATCGAGAGGTGCCGGAAGATGCCAATGAGGGGCATGGTGGTGCACAGCGCGCACCGTGATAGGCTGTCATATTGCCGCAGCCGCGCGAACCTGCAGGTCGTACAACTGCGGCATGGGTCTTGCTTCGCGAAACGTTTCTTTTCCTGTGCCGTCAGGTCCGCCCGGCGGGCGGCCACTTAACCGAATGCAGATAATAGATGACTAATCCGATATTCATGCATGACGACAAGGGATCGGCGCCCGCACCGGCGCTCAATCCGCCCTCCCGCAAATCGATCCCGCCGTTCGAAGCGCTGCGCGCCTTCGATGCGGTGGCGCGATTGCGCGGCGTGCGGCGCGCGGCACAGAGCCTCGGGCGCGATCATGCCGTGATCAGCCGCCACTTGCGCACGCTCGAAGCCTGGACCGGGATCAAGCTGATCGATCGAACGTCATCGAGCATTTCGCTCACCGAGGAGGGCGTCCGCTATCACAAACAGATCGCCGCCGCGATGGATGCCATCGCCAATGCCACCATCGACGTGATGCGCCGTGGCGACAACCGCCGGCTCCTGATCTGGTGCGCGCCGGGTTTTGCACTGCACTGGATGTCGAGCAAGATCGGGCTGTTCGAGAAGGCAAATCGCGACCTCGAGATCGAATTGCGCCCGACCGATCGCCGGCCGGATTTCGCCTCGCACGAGACCGATATCGATATCCGCTTCGAGTCGGTCTATGGCAATCCGCTGCAGCTTGCGCCCGGGTTGCGCTGCACCGAGCTCGCGCGCGTGCCGATCGTCGCGGTCGCAAGCCCGGCCTATCTGGCCTCGATGCCGCCGATCGAGACGCCGCGCGACCTGTTGGGCCAGCGTCTGCTGCACGAAGAGGATTTCGACGGCTGGGCGCATTGGCTCGCCGCTCACGGCATCTATGACGAGCTCGATCTCGGGGGGCCGCGGCTCTGGCAAGGCCATATGACGCTCGACGCCGCGATCCACGGACGTGGCGTGACGCTCTCCAATCACATGGTCGTTTCCCATGAATTGGCGTCCGGCCGGCTGGTGGAGATCGGCAAGGGCGATACGAGCTTCCAGCCCTATTCCGATGGCATCTATTATTTCATCACCCGCGCCGACCGTTGGGATTCGCCGCTGATCCGCCGCTATCGCAACTGGCTGATCAACGCCATTGCGGCCGACTGGCCGGAGCTCGGTGTCGCGGCACAGAAGCAGCGAAGCAGGGCGGGCTAGGCGGGCGCTGCGACGCGCGGCGTTCATAGCGTTTTCGGGCGAAGTGGACAGCGGTTGGCGCGAAGAAAACGCATCGAAAAAAGCTGGAGCCCGGTTCTGATCCAATCAACCCATCAGGCTGCTAGCGCAGGGCCTTGACCATCGCATTCCAGAAATCATTGTCGAGCACGGTGGCGGAACCGGTCGGTTTGGGCCGCGCGCTCAGCACCACGCAGATGATGCGGTGCTTCGGATTGATGTAAATGAACTGGCCGAAGATGCCGCGCGCACTGAACGCGCCGTCCGCAAGCGAGCCATCGATCGCCGGCGTCGGCCACCACATGTATCCGTAGTCGACGCGCTGGCCGCCGATCTGCCGTGATGCACCGGCTTCGCGCACCCAGCCTTCCGGCAGCACGCGCACGCCGTCGATGACGCCGTCATCGAGGATGAAGCGGCCGAAGCGCGCATAGTCGCGCATGGTCGCGAACAGGCCGCTGCCGGCGATTTCGAGGCCATCCCTCGATTCCAGCCACCATGCGCCGTCGGCTTCCATGCCGAGTTTCGACCAGATCTTTTCGGAGAGATAGTCGCTGAGCCACCTGCCGGTGGCGGCACGCACCAACGCGCCGACCACATGGGTGTCGCCGGTGCTGTAGGTCCAGACCGTGCCGGGCGCGGCGACGCGCGGGCGCTCCGCCATATAGCGCATGATCGCGCCGGGTTGCTGGGCGATCTGCAGCTCGAGCATGTGACGCCGCTCGGAGGCTGGATTGGTCTGGGTGTCGTCCCAGCGCAGGCCCGAAGTCATCTGCATCAGCATCCTGATCGTCACGCCCTCATAGGCGCTGCCGGCGAGTTCCGGCAGATATTTGGTGACGGGATCTTCGACGCCGGCGATGTAGCCGTCCTGGATCGCGGCGCCGACCAGCGTGGTGCTGACGGATTTCGCGACCGACATCGACAGCCATTTGGTGCCTGCACCGATGCCGAGATCGTAATGCTCGAGCAGCACCTCATCGTTCTGCATCACCAGCAGGCCGGCGATGCGGTTGCGCGCGACATAGTCGTAGATGTCGTAGGTCACGCCGCCCGAGATGATGGGGAATTCCGGCAGCGTCGTACGGGCATGGATCAACGACCGCACCGGTGCGCCGGCGCGAATGATCCGGGTGTCGAAGGTGGTGCCGAAGTTCTGGAAGGTCTGCAGGTGATCGCGGGGCATCAGCCTGCCGCTGTATGTACCGATCAGGGCGTCGACGTCGCTGCCGGTTTTGGTATTGATCGCACCGTTTGCGCTGCCGACACGTCTCAGCATCCCCGTCAAACCCAATGTCCCCTAAGCCTGTCACATGCGGTCGAAGCGCCGAGGTCGCACTATGGCAGTGGAGGCCGGCTGCTGAGAGGTGCAAAGGCGGAAGCGCGCGGTGCACCGCGATCACCACGTTACTAGAGAAGCCTCGGCGAGCGCCGATGCCCGCGAGGTCGCCTGCTCGATGGTCGCTGCAACCACGTGCGCCACCACCGATCAATCGAGGATCCGAAGGTGCTCACGACATTTTCACGGCGCGGCCGAGCCTCCCGAAGCCTCGAAAACAAGGCACCGGGGCTTACTCTTGGAGAGAGCCGAAACGTTCATGTAGGGAGAGGAGGAAGCGGATTCAAACGGCAAGCCAGCGTGGCGCTCACGAATGCTCGATTGCCGGCGAGGTTTTCATGAAGACCTACGGGTGCCCGGGCCGCAACAGTCAATTATACGGTCATTGGAAAATTCGAGCGGTGATTTCGTGCGGAAGCATTTTGGCTAAAACGCTCGTCGACGAACGACGCAATCGCCCGCGGACCGTTCGAGTTGTGGGACAGCGGAAAGCTGGGCTTCAGAGAAACATGCTTCGCTCAATCGGAGCGAACCACACCATGGGGCTTGGCTGATTTGAACGATTCTAAGACTGTAAGATAGAACGGCCCGAAGAGCGTCGATGCGTTGAGTGTCGCCGAATCATGCTCCGGTTCAATGCGGCCACAACATCGTGAAGGACCGCGTCGGCACCGACGCGTTCAACGATATTTGATGCCGGATGCGCTCGCTGAAATGTGTGCTGTAGCGTGCAATACTGTGCTCTATACCCCGCGGCCAGGGGGCGTCGGGAGTGACGCAAATGAATTTGAATGCCGCAATTGCCGCGGCTAACCGTAATGGTCGGCCCGAACGTAGTGAAGCAAACGGAGCCGGCGGAAACGGATCCGATCCGAACGTGCGGTCCGATCAGAACCCGAGTGCGGAGCGCGGCCAGCCGACCTGCCTCGTGGTTGAGGACGATCGCACCATGCGACACCTCGTGATGAACTATCTCGAGGAGCACGACATTCGTGCGCTGTCCGCGTCGGGGCGGGACGAGGTCACTGGCCTCTTGGTTACGCGCGAACCTAATCTCGTCATCCTCGACCTGCGGCTTGGCCAGGAAGACGGTCTCGATCTGCTGCGCGAAATCCGTTCACACTCCGACGTGCCCGTGATCATCACTACCGGCCATCGCCGCGACGAGATCGATCGCTGGTCGGCCTGGAGCTCGGCGCCGACGATTACATCACGAAGCCATTTGGCCTGAGGGAGCTCTTGGCGCGGATCCGCGCGGTGCTGCGCCGGCGCGAAACCGGACAGACCGCGCCGCGCGATCCGGAGAAAGGCCGTTATCGATTCGGCGGCTGGCAACTCGATCGGCGCAGCCGGCGTCTTTCCGATCCGAGCGGCACGCAGGTCGCGCTGACGAAGGGCGAATACGCGCTGCTGGTTGCCTTCCTAGACGCGCCGCAACGGCCGCTCTCGCGCGAGCAGCTTTTGCAGGCCACCCGCGTGCATGAGGATGTCTTCGACCGCAGCATCGACGTGCAGGTGTTGCGTCTGCGCCGAAAGCTGGAAGGCGATCCGAGCACACCGAAGGTCATCCTGACCGAGCGCGGCGTCGGCTATGTGTTCGCGCTGTCGGTCGAGCGGCTCTGACGATGGCCAATTGCGCCGTGCGGCGGATGGTCGCAAGTCCTGCTTCGACGCGTCTCACAGTCAGGGCCGCAGGCGCAGCGGGTTCCATTACAATGGTAGCCCTTAATTCCGGGGCTGGAATGCTGTCGCAACATGCAAGCGGCAGTCTCTCGAGGGTGAAAAATCCTCGGGAGATGTCAATGAAATTGGACAGGAAGAGACTGCCCGCCAGCCGATGGCGGGCCGACCGGCGCACGAGCGCCGTCCGCCGGTATCCGATGCGCGCGGTGACGACGCACGCAGGTCCCGCCAGCGAGAGGCCGTCCGCGACTGATGCCTTGTGGTGGCCCTCAAGGCTGATGCTGAAAGTCGTCGGGACGTTCGCCGTCTGCAGCGACGTTGCATTCCACAGCGTCATTCTCTCGGTGATGTCCTGGACGGTTGCCCAGGTGTTGGAGGGCTGCGCCGCCTATGCGCAAGGTATGTATCCTTACGTGCTGGAGCCCGACGAGCTGCGCGGCCACCATCCGCCTGCCGTCATCGAGTTGCGAAGCCTCGAGAGCCGCGGCGACGCCGAGAATAGCAACATCGCATATCTGGAAAGCCGCGGGAATCGTCGGCAATGATGCGGTTATGGTCGCTGGCCGGATATCGGCGAAGCCGAGCGAATCTTGGGGCTGCGCAGGCGTCCGCCATGCCGGAAATGCTGCGCGCGCGCCGCTGGCCGCCATGGGCTTGCGCAGCGCTCCTGCTGATCGCCACCGGCGCAGCTACGCAAACCATTCCGACCGCTCCCGCCTCGCGCCCAATTCCCATCGCCGATCAGGAACCGATCACGCCCATTCCAGAGCCTACCGCGACCGATCCGCTCAAGCTTGCCCTCGGAGAGCGGTTGTTTGCGGACACCCGTCTGTCGAAAGACGGGAAGCTGGCGTGCTCCTCTTGCCATGACATCAATACCAATGGCGCCAGCCGCGATTCCGCGAGGGTGAGACATGACGGTTCAAATGCTCCATTTGATACATTGACGATCTTCAACGCGGCGCTCAGCTTCCGCCTGAACTGGGAAGGCAATTACCGCACGCTCGAGTCGCAGGCCGAATCGTCCCTGGAGAATCCGGCCAATATGGCCACCAGCCTGGAGGACGTCGTCGCCAGGCTGAATGCCGATCCCAACATCGTACGGCAATTTCGCGCCGCCTATGGCCGCGCGCCGGACCGCGCGTGCGTCCTCGACGCATTGGCGACCTTTGAGAAATCGCTGATTACGCCGGGAAGCCGTTTTGATCGCTGGCTTGCCGGAGATACGTCCGCATTGTCGGCCGCGGAGCTCGGCGGTTACGAGATATTCAAGTCGTTTGGCTGCATCTCCTGCCACCAGGGAGTCAATGTCGGCGGCAATCTGTTCCAGCGCCAGGGCATATTCCGTCCGCTGGTCCACGCGAAGCCCGATGTCGTCCGCGTGCCGAGCCTGCGCAATGTGGCGACGACGGCGCCCTATTTTCATGACGGCAGCGCGGCCACGCTCGAGGAGGCGGTGCGCAAGATGGCGGCAGCGCAGCTCGACCGCAGCTTGACGGATGACCAGGTAACCGCGCTCGTCGCGTTCCTGCAGACGCTGACCGGAAACTATCGTGGCATACCCGTCAAGGGAACGCCGCCGTGACGCCGCTTCGCGCCCTGGCGATCGTATTCGCGCTCGTCCTGCTGCTGACCTGGCTGTCGCTGCGCGCGATCAATCCGGAGGCCGAGCAGTTCGATCGCGCGCTCGCCGAGCTTGATCGTTTTGCGGCGCTGGACAGCTCGCTCTATCGCGACGTCTTCACCGCACGTGCCGGCACCTTGCGCAATTACGATCCGCTGGTCCGTGAGATCAATGCGCTGCACAAATCGCTCGACCGTTTGCGACAGTCAGCGGCGATCGATGCCGATACGAGCGAGGCGGTGGGCCTCCTCGAGGCGTCGCTTGCGCGGCAGGAGGAACTCGTCGAACGATTCAAGAGCGACAATGCGCTCCTGCACAATTCGCTGACGTTCTTCGAACGCTTCAGCCTTCACGCGACGGCGGCCGATCTCGGGCCTTCGATCAGCGCCGCCGCGGCGGCGATGCTGCAGCTCACCCTCGACACGTCGGACAGCGCGGTGCGCGAGGTCAAGGATCGACTGGACAGCCTCGCTGATCAGGCACGCCCGTTCGACGGCGATGTCATCGGCCCATTGCTGGCGCATGGACGGCTGCTCCAGGGCCTGCTGCCCGCGGTCGATGGCGTGCTGAAGGAGATGCGGGCGATCCAGCCGAGGTTCGAGCAGGATCAGCTCCGCAACCTGCTCCTTGTGCGGCAAAACGAGTCGAGAACCACGGCGCGGGAGTTTCGCTGGCTGCTCTACGTGACATCGCTGGTCCTTGTCGCGTTCCTGGTGCACCTCGGCCTTCGCGTGCGTTCGCATGCCAGGGCGCTTGAACGCCGCGCCACGTTTGAGCACGTGATCGCGGGCATTTCGATGCGCTTCATCGACGTGCTGCCGGAGAACCTGGATGGCGAGATCGAACGGGCGCTCGCCGACTTGATGCTGTGCACCGGCTGCGACCGTACGTATGTGGTGTGGTCCGGGGCGACCCCCCGGCTGTACGGCTGGTCGAGGGCGGGCAGGGACTTTCCACCCGGCTGGCCGGAAGGCGCGCCGGCACTTGCGGCTCGGTTCGCGCCCACCGTGGATGGCGTGGTCCACATCCCAAACGTCAATGCGTTGCCGGTCGGCGCAGACAGAAGGGCGTTGATGGATGTTGGCCTCGGTGCATGGGCCTGCGTGACGGGCGTCGACCAGGAGGGCACCAGCGTTGCGCTGGGGTTCGATACGATCGGTCGCCCCTGCCGGGTCACGGATACGGTCGAACTCAGTCTTTTGCGCATGGCGCTCGATATCATCATGTACGCCGTTGGGCGGCACGCGATGGAACGGGAACGATGGCGCCTCGAGGAGCGCCTACAGCAGGCCCGCCGCATGGAGCGGATCGGTACGTTCACCAGCGGCATCGCCCATAACTTCAACAACATCCTGGGCGGGATCCTCGGCCATTCCGAAGTGATCGAGGAACAGCTCGGCCAGAACAACCGCTTCGCGCAGAATCTCCGTGCGATCCGCCGCGGCGCAGAGCGGGCGCGCGACCTGGTCGAGCAGATCCTGCTGTTCGGACGGCACCGCGACGCGCGGCGCAGGCCGCTCAGCGCGCATAGCCTCGTGACGGAAGCGGTTTCGCTGCTGAATGTCTCGCTGCCCGGCAACGTCGATCTCGCGATCCGCGAGCCGCTGGCGACCGCCATCGTGTCCGGCGAGCCTGCGCAGTTGCAGCAGGTGATTCTCAATCTCTGCAACAACGCCGCGCAGGCGATCGGCGATCACGGCCGTGTCGAAATAGCGATGGATATCCGCGAAATCACCGAGCTTCGCTCGCTCAGTCACGACACGCTTCAGCCGGGCCGCTATGTCTGTATCGTGGTCACGGATGCCGGCCGCGGCATGGACGATGCGACACTGGCGCGGATCTTCGAGCCGTTTTTCACCACCCGTTCCTCCGGAAACGGATTGGGACTGGCGACGGTGCGCGAGATCGTACATGAGCATGGCGGGGCGATGAACGTGCAGAGCGTTCCCGGCAAGGGCAGCCGCTTCGAGGTTTGGCTGCCTTGCGTGGCGATGGCCGCGCCGATTTCGGACATCAAGCCGGCGATGCTGCCGGTGGGAAAGGGCGAGACCGTGATGATGGTCACCAGCGATCAGGCGCGATTGCTGCGGGACGAGGAAACGCTGGCGGCGATCGGCTACGAGCCGGTTGGATTCGGCACGGCTGCCGCGGCGTGCGCCGCATGCAGCGCCAAGCCCGACCGGTTCGATGCGGCGATCGTCGGCTATTTCGGATCGGCGGCGGCGTCGCTGGAAGCGGCGGCGGCGCTGCATGCGGCGGCGCCACAGCTTCCAATCGTGTTGGCGGCGAGATCGACCGAGGAGATCGGCGCCGACACTTTGGTGGCCGCCGGCATCAGCGACGTCGTGCATTGGCCGCTTGTCACTTCGGAAGTCGCGGCTGCGCTCAGCAATTGCGCGGCACGCAGGGAGCCGGAAGCAAAACCGCAGGTCCGCTCATTGCGTGCGTCGCGTCCCGAACCCACGGACGCGGGCACGGGCTCGCCATCGCTGTCGTCGCGGCTACGGCGTCCGATCGGCCCGCGGCGGCAGCCTTATGCCAAGTCTTAATCCCTAGAGCATGATCCGGAAAAGTGGATACCGGTTTTCCGAGAAGATCATGCTCAAACAAAAAGATAGAGCGGGATGATGATTCGAAGAATAATCATCCCGCTTTAAGCCACCATATCGCGGACCAGCGGCACCACCTTGCGACCGTAGAGCTCGATGCTGCGCATCAGCCTTTCGTGCGGCAACGGGCCGGCCGAGTATTTGAGCTGGAAGCGCGCGATGCCGAGCGCCTTGACGGTGGCGGCGATCTTGCGTGCGACCGTCTCCGGCGAACCGACATAAAGCGATCCGTGGTCGGCCTCGCGCACGAACTCGTCGCGGCCCATCGGCGGCCAGCCGCGTTCCCTGCCGATGCGGTCGCGCATGGCCTTGTAGTCGGCGAACAGCTCCTCGCGCGCCTGCTCATCGCTGTCGGCGACATAGCCCGGCGAATGCACCCCGATCGGCTTGACCGGGCGGCCGAGCTGCTTGAAGGCGCGGTGGTAGAGTTCGACATAGGGCGCGAACCGCTTGGGATCGCCGCCGATGATCGCGAGCATCAGCGGCAGGTCGTAACGCGCGGCGCGCACAACGGACTCCGGGCTGCCGCCGACGCCGATCCAGGTTTTCAGCCGGCCATGCTCGATCGGTGGAAACACGAGCTGGTTGTTCAGCGGGGCGCGCAGCTTGCCCTGCCAGGTCACCGGCTCCTGCTTCAACAATTCGACGAACAGGTCGAGCTTCTCCTCGAACAGTGCCTCGTACTGGTTGAGATCGAAGCCGAACAGGGGAAAGGACTCGGTGAACGAGCCGCGGCCAAGGATCACCTCGGCGCGGCCGTTCGAGGCCGCATCGACGGTCGCGAAGCGCTGGAAGACGCGGATCGGATCATCCGAGCTCAGCACCGTCACGGCGGAGCCGAGCCGGATTCGCCTGGTGCGCGCCGCGATCGCCGCCAGCACCACTTCGGGCGCGGAGATCGCGAAATCAGCGCGATGGTGCTCGCCAAGGCCGATGAAATCGATCCCGAGCTCGTCGGCCAGGACCGCCTCGTCAATGACATTGCGGATCACCTGCGCATGCGACAGCGGTGCGCCGGCGGCATCACGGGTGACGTCGCCAAAGGTATCGAGCCCAAATTCCAGCGATGTGGTCATTGTCATATTCCGGTTTGGCACGGCCTGGCGCAGCGCGCCGCGAGCTTCCAATCTTTAGAAAAGGGGAGGGCCGGCCCGGACGGGCAGGCAGTTGGCTTCACTGCGACATAGTGACTGGCCAGTGGCTGGCAAGGCCATGCGCCGAAACGCTTGGTTTCCACTCTTGCTCTCCTGGCGGGGACCGATGACGTTGCGATCCGGTCTGCCGACGAGACCGTTCTGCTCGTTTCCGGTCCTGCGCATGGAAGAGCAGCGGCGTCACGGCCGCAAATTTGGACAGCCATTTCATTGACCAACACGGGCTTTCGCCGGATATTCGATGTAGCAGGTTGTGCTGCTCGGGGTTGCCGCATGAGAGCAAGAGACAGGAAAGTGGTGGGCGATATGCGCAAGCGCATGACCCGTCGCTGCGTCTCGGCGGCGACCGGAGCCTGTTGCTGATTCCCGCCTAATTACCGACCTCAACCATGCATCAGACGGGAGCGCCGCAGCAGCGGCGAATGAGCACGCATGTCCAAAGCCTATGTCATCGAAGTTTCCAACCGGACCGCCGGCATCGTCGTGAGTGACGAGCGTGGCTTCAGGTTCTTCTCCTCCGAGCGCGCCTTCGACAGTCTCGAGGGCGGCCATTTCGGCTCGGCCCGCGCCGCGGAG
>NZ_PSRR01000025.1 GCF_004296405.1 Bradyrhizobium sp. Leo170 | reverse complement strand
CCGGCCTCGCCGGGGGAGGTTCACCGCGTCAGCCGGGATGACTGGCAAATCGCGGCCTGCCCGCATCACGGACCGAGCCTGTCAATCTCGCCGAACGGAACCTATCATGTCGCCTGGTACACGAACGGCAAGGCGCGTAAGGGGCTGTTCTATGCGCGCTCGACCGACGGCGGGAAAACCTTCTCGGGTCCACTGCCGATCGGCGAGCCTGGCCGAAGCCCGTCGCGGCCTCAGGTCATCGCCGGACCGGATGGGCTTGTGATGGTCTGGAAGGAGTTCGACGGCGAGAAGACCGAGGTGAAGCTGATGACGTCACAGGATGATGGAGCGACCTGGTCGACATCCAGGGTGATCGCCAGCACGACCGACAATTCCGACCATCCGCTGCTCGTCTCGGACAGCCGGCGAATCTATCTCTCCTGGATGACGAAGGCCGATGGATACCGTTTCCAACCAATCGAGAGAGAGCCATGAAACGCGAACTGCTTGCCGCAGCATTTCTGTTGGGGACGCTTTCCGCCGCAGCAACCGCGGAGGACGCCGAGCTCAAGTTATTCGAACGCGGAAGCTGGCAGCAGATTCTGCGTTCACACGCCGGTCGTCCTACCCTGGTTCATTTCTGGGGCGTGACCTGTGGTCCGTGCAAGGTCGAGTTACCCCAACTCGGCAAGTTCATGAAGGACCATCCTGGAATCGATGTGGTCACGATCAGTGCGGACCTGGTGCCCAATCTCCCGGAGGCGACGCAATCGATGCTGCAGAAAGCGGGGCTCTCCGCGGCCGAGAACTGGATGTTCAGCGATGGCTTTGCCGATCGGCTGCGATTTGAAATCGATCCGGCCTGGCAGGGCGATATTCCGCGCACGATGCTGATCGCGCGCGGCGGCGCAGTCACGACGATCGAGGGAGCGGCCGAGATGCCGGAGCTCGACAAATGGGCACAAGGACAGGCCGCGACGACGGGATCAAGATAACAAGTCAATCTGAAATACGGGATAGAACAACATGAAAAAACGCTCTTCCATCATTACGCTCGCTCCTCTCCTGGCCATCTTGCTCGGTGTCCCGGCGCAGGCCGAAGACATCAAGGCCGGCGATCTCGTCATCAGCCAGGCTTGGAGCCGGGCGACGCCGAGCGGCGCGAAGGTCGCTGGCGGCTATCTCACGATCGAGAACAAGGGCTCGTCACCGGACCGGCTGGTGGGGGCCTCCGGCGATATCGCCGGCAAGCTCGAGGTGCATGAGATGGCGACGGAGAACGGCGTGATGAAGATGCGCCCGTTGGAGAAGGGTCTCGTGATCGAGCCCGGCAAGACCGTCAAGCTCGCGCCCGGCGGCTATCATCTGATGATGTTCGACCTGAAGAATCCACTGAAGCAGGGCGACACAGTGCCGGTCACGCTCGAATTCGAGAAGGCGGGCAAGGTGACATTGTCGCTCGACGTGCAGGCTGTCGGAGCGACGGCGCCGGGCGGCGACCATGGCAGTCACATGGAGATGAAGAAGTCGCACGATCATTCCGGCAGCAAGATGTGAGGCCGGGCAAGAGGCGCTTGAGGTTGTAGGGTGGGCAAAGCGCAGCGTGCCCACCGCTACGAGTGGAATGTTTGATGGTGGGCACGCTGCGCTTTGCCCACCCTACAGGTCGGCCAGATTTAGGGTGAACGTCCGGTAAGGTTTGCTTTACCCACCCCCGGCGATCTCATTACAAATCGGCGCAATGCCCGCAAATCGGCTTATTTGGCGGCTTTTTCGCAAGTACCGGCCTTGTGTTTTCGTATCCGATCCGGTTTCACTGCGTTTCTCTTGCCTCCTCAACTGATTCCTGAGTGCGCCCATGCGATTGTCGCGGTTTTTCCTGCCTATCCTGAAAGAAAACCCGAAAGAGGCGGAGATCGTCTCGCATCGCCTGATGCTGCGCGCCGGCATGATCCGGCAGGAGGCCGCGGGCATCTATGCCTGGCTGCCGCTCGGCTTCAAGGTCCTGCAGAAGATCGAGCAGATCGTGCGCGAGGAGCAGGACCGCGCCGGCGCGCTGGAACTGATGATGCCGACCCTGCAACTCGCCGACCTCTGGCGCGAGAGCGGCCGCTACGACGCCTACGGCCCGGAAATGCTGCGCATCACCGACCGCCACAAGCGCGAGCTGCTTTACGGGCCGACCAACGAAGAAATGATCACGGAAATCTTCCGTGCCTATGTGAAGTCGTATAAGAGCCTGCCGCTCAATCTCTATCACATCCAGTGGAAGTTCCGCGACGAGCAGCGCCCGCGGTTCGGCGTGATGCGCGGCCGCGAGTTCCTGATGAAGGACGCCTATTCCTTCGATCTCGACGAGGCCGGCGCGCGGCGCACCTACAACAGGATGTTCGTCGCTTACCTGCGCACGTTTGCGCGGATGGGGCTGAAGGCGATCCCGATGCGCGCCGAAACCGGGCCGATCGGCGGCGACTTGAGCCATGAATTCATCGTGCTGGCGGAGACCGGCGAGTCCGGCGTGTTCTGCAACAGCGACGTGCTCGATTTGCCGATTCCGCCCGATGATGTGGACTACGACGGCGATCTCACTGACATCATCAAGCAGTGGACCTCGGTCTATGCCGCGACCGAGGACGTCCATGACGCCGCGCGCTTCGAGAGTGAGGTGCCGGCGGAGAAGCGGGTGCATACGCGTGGCATCGAGGTCGGCCAGATCTTCTATTTCGGCACCAAATATTCCGACAGCATGAAGGCGCTGGTCGCGGGCCCCGACGGCGCGGAAGTGCCGATCCATGGCGGTTCCTATGGCGTCGGCGTCTCGCGGCTGGTCGGCGCCATCATCGAGGCCTGCCACGATGATGCCGGCATCAAATGGCCGGAAGCGGTTGCGCCGTTCAAGGCGGCGATCCTGAACCTGAAGCAGGGCGATGCCGCCGTTGATGCGGCCTGCGAAAAGCTCTACGCGGATTTGAAGGCCAAGGGCGTCGACGTGCTCTATGACGATACTGATCAGCGCGCCGGCGCGAAATTCGCCGCCGCCGACCTGATCGGCATCCCCTGGCAGGTCCTGGTCGGCCCGAAAGGCCTTGCCGAAGGCAAAGTCGAGATCAAGCGGCGCAGCGACGGCACGCGCGAGAACCTCACGCTCGACGACGCGCTTGTGAAGATCGCGGGATAGCGTTTATCCACCGCACCCGCGTGCGGTTGGCCAGTCCGGCCACATTTGGCCCCGAATCATGGGATTATCGACACATGGATGAGGCCATGACCGAAAAAGTCCGCACCCCGCCTTTTGCGCCCTTCGAATGGCTGCTGTCCGGACGTTACCTGCGGGCGCGTCGCAGGGAAGGTTTCATTTCCGTGATTGCCGGCTTTTCCTTTCTCGGCATCATGCTCGGCGTCGCCACGCTGATCGTGGTGATGGCCGTGATGAACGGCTTCCGCAAGGAATTGCTCGACAAGATCCTCGGCCTCAATGGCCATCTCCTGGTCCAGCCGCTGGAATCGCCACTCACCGACTGGAAGGATGTCGCCGAGCGCATCAGCCAGGTGCAGGGTGTCCGGCTTGCGGCGCCGGTGGTGGACGGCCAGGCGCTGGCGTCCTCCGCCTTCAATGCCTCCGGCGTGCTCGTGCGTGGCATGCGGGCGGAAGATCTCAACAACCTGTTCTCGATCGCGAAGAACATCAAGCAGGGCAGCCTCGAGAATTTCGACGAAGGGCAGGGGGTCGCGATCGGCCGCCGCCTGGCCGATCAATTGTCGCTGCATGCCGGCGACAGCATCACCCTGGTGGCCCCGCGCGGTGCGGTGACGCCGATGGGGACGACGCCGCGCATAAAGCCTTACAAGATCGCGGCGGTGTTCGAGATCGGCATGTCCGAATATGACTCGGGTTTCGTGTTCATGCCGCTTGCGGAATCGCAGGCCTATTTCAACCGCAACAATGACGTCACCGCGATCGAGATATTCACCACCAATCCCGATCGCATCGACACGTTTCGCAAGACCGTGACGGAAGCCGCGGGACGGCCGGTGTTCCTGGTCGATTGGCGGCAGCGCAACTCGACCTTCTTCAACGCGCTGCAGGTCGAGCGCAACGTGATGTTCCTGATCCTGACCATGATCGTATTGGTCGCGGCGCTCAACATCGTCTCCGGCCTGATCATGCTGGTAAAGGACAAGGGACAGGATATCGCGATCCTGCGCACGATGGGCGCCTCGCAAGGATCGATCATGCGCATCTTCCTGATCACGGGCGCCTCGATCGGTGTCGTGGGCACCATCGTCGGTTTCCTCGTGGGCATGCTGATCTGCGTGAACATCGAATCGATCCGGCAATTCCTGTCCTGGCTCACCAGCACCGAATTGTTCGACCCGACGCTCTACTTCCTGTCGAAGCTGCCGGCCGAGATCGATTTCGGCGAAACCACGGCCGTCGTCATCATGGCGCTGACGCTGTCGTTCTTGGCGACGCTTTATCCGTCGTGGCGGGCCGCGCGGCTCGATCCCGTCGAAGCACTGCGCTACGAGTGAGGGCTGAGATGGCGGAGGGGGCGCAAGATGTGCCGGTCATCTATCTCCACGACATCAAGCGCCAGTACCGGCAGGGTGAGGCGACGCTGACGATTCTGGACGGCGCCAAGCTCGCGCTGTGGCCGGGACAGTCCGTGGCGCTGGTGGCGCCGTCCGGCTCGGGCAAATCGACGCTCCTGCACATCGCGGGCCTGCTCGAGACCCCCGACGACGGCGAAGTCTATGTCGGGGGCACGCCGACCTCGCAAATGTCGGATATCGATCGCACCCAGATCCGCCGCACCGATATTGGTTTCGTCTATCAGTCGCACCGGCTGTTGCCGGAATTCTCCGCGCTGGAGAACGTGATGCTGCCGCAGATGATCCGCGGCCTCAAACGCTCCGAGACCGTGAAACGCTCGACCGAGATCTTGTCCTATCTCGGCCTCGGCGACCGCATCAAGCATCGGCCGGCGAGCTTTCCGGCGGTGAGCAGCAGCGGGTCGCGATTGCGCGCGCGGTCGCGAACGCGCCACGGGCGCTGTTGGCCGACGAGCCGACCGGGAACCTTGATCCGCAGACTGCTGACCACGTCTTCAACGCGCTGATGCAACTGGTGAAGGCGACGCGGGTGGCGATGCTGATCGCGACCCACAACATGGACCTTGCCGCCCGAATGGACCGCCGCGTGTCGCTGGCGAACGGGCAGGTGGTCGAGCTTGATTAAGGACAGGGGTTCAGTAGGCCCGGCGATAGCGTTTGTGACGCCGCGGTGACGAATCGACATACGCGTTAGCCGCGTAAGGATAAGGGTAGGCGTTGGCCGCGTAAGGATTGACCACGCATTGGGCCGCCCGGCCCGACGCGGACATCGCGCATTGGGGCAGCGAGGTGTAGCTGCATTCGTAGTAGGTGACGGGGCCGTAGACGTGCAGGCAGACCGGATAATTCGGGTCATAGATCTGCGCGCGGGCGGATGATGCCGCCGCGACCGCGCCAAGCGTCAGGATCGCCAACATCGGAATGCGCATCGGTTCCTCCCGCGTCAGGACGACTATTCCGTCCTCCCATCGCTAACCCCACTCGGAACAGAGTATTCGCGGGCGGGACCGTCAAGTCACGTTCCCGCGCCGATCATTTGCCCTTCGCGGAGCGGAGGTGCGCTCCGACTCAATCGTTGAAAGGCTCGAAGAAGGGGACTACGGGCTGGGGCGGCGGCAGAGGACGGCGCGAAGCCCGCCGGCCGTTGCTGTCGCCGGCATAGAAGGGGTTGGGAACGCACCACAGGAAGCGCCCAGACGCCGTTGCCTGGCATTGCTCGTAGCTGGTGAAGGTGCAGTTGCTGAGCCCGGGATGTTCGTTCCCCTGGATACAGAATGGATAGCGCGTGCCGACCGCTGCGGCCGGCGCGGTTCCAAGGGTGCCGATCCCCGCGGCCGCGGACAAAACCAAGATTACGTTGCGCATCTCTTCTCCTTGATCGCAGCTCGTCGCTCGTCAGCCGATCCAAGCCGTACAACCGAGAGGACGTCAAACAAATATGCAACACAAGGAGTGTGGCGAAGGCCGAAGTGTGAATTTTTTGTGGCAGGGGAACGGTACGATCTTCGGGGCTAAGTGTAAGTAATACAACATTAACTCACGTTTTCGTCAGAATCGTTTCACCGCATCTGTTGCAGCCAAGTTACAGCAATTTTGAGGAACCCTGTTTATTGAGGCGCGTGAAGACCGTGGGGTCATCACATCTGGAACGGGAAATAAAAATGAAAAAGGTTTTGCTTGTAACGGCGAGCTTGGTCGCCCTTGGCGCCGCTGCGCCCGCGGTCGCCGCGGATCTCGCCGCGCGTCCTTACACCAAGGCTCCGCCGATGGTCGCCGCCATTTACGACTGGAGCGGCTTCTACATCGGCGTCAACGGCGGCTGGGGCTCGAGCCACAACACCTGGACCAACACGTCGGTCTTCGGTTTCGGCGTCGGTGAAGGTTCCCATGATGCGACCGGCGGTACGGTCGGTGGCCAGCTCGGCTATCGCTGGCAGGCCGGCAACTGGGTGTTCGGTGTCGAAGGCCAGGGCAACTGGGCCGACTTCAGCGGCTCGAACGTCAGCCTCATTGCACCTGCTGTCACCAATCGCTCCAAGATCGATGCCTTCGGCCTGATCACCGGCCAGGTCGGTTACGCCTGGAACAACGTGCTGCTCTACGCGAAGGGCGGTGCTGCGGTCACCAACAGCAAGCACGAGGGCTCGGTCCTTGGCGTGACCCTTGATAGCGTCGAAAAGACCCGTTGGGGTGGCACCGTCGGCGCCGGCGTCGAATTCGCCTTCGCTCCCGGCTGGTCGGCTGGCGTCGAATACAACCATCTGTTCCTCGACACCGAGAGCCACACCTTCGTCAGCCCGATTCTCGGCGTGACGCGTATCGACGACATCAAGCAGGACGCCGACCTCGTCACCGTCCGCTTGAACTACAAGTTCGGCTTCGGCGGCGCTCCGCTTATCGCGAAGTACTGATCCTCGCGAAACCAACGCGGCACAATCAGCCCCGGGCAATTTGCCCGGGGCTTTTTTCTTGGTTTGCCGTCGGTCGGCCCCTGATCATTCTCGGCGCGCGGCGCGAAAATGCCGCGATCGCGGCGCATCGTCAGCGCCATGCTGAAATCCGACGTGCAATGTCCGAGATGCGAAGCCGGTTACCGCCGCATCGAGGTCGATTCGCTTCCCGGCCAGCCGGGGGAATTCCGTTGCCTGGTCTGCGACGAACTCCTCGAGCGCTACAGCGAGAAGCCCTACGTCGCTCACAGGCTGACGGTCCAACCAGAAAAAGTGTTCGGATGACTTTGCCGGTTGCGGCCGCGCATTAACCACCCGCTTCATTCGCGTTCGATTCTCCGCGCCAACCCGATGCTCGGCCTTGACTCCAGGAACAAATGAGGAACAATGTTCTTCGTATGTTCTCATCAAGGAGACGGCCGATGTTGAAGATTTTCGTCGAAGAGGCGGCGGCGCTGGCATCGATCACGCTGTTCATTGGGATGATCGCGGTCTGGGCGCAGTTGATTCCGCAGTTCTGAGCGGGGAGGAGGGGGCGCGCCGATTTCGTCGGCCGCCATCGGTTGCCATCCGTTGGGGAAAAGCGGGACGCCGCATCACGATGGCGCGTTCGGCGTGGACTCCGGGGATCGGACGCATCACCATTGAATGGCGAGTCGGGATCGGCGGCCTTGTGCCCAGGCCCGGCGGTTGCGTTCCTCCACCAAACCAAGGCCCTTCGAAGCACCCATGCCCAGTGCCGGATTCGTCCATCTTCACGTTCATTCGGCCTATTCTCTGCTGAAGGGTTCGATCAAGATCGCCAAGCTCGGCGAGCTTGCCAAGGCGGACCGCCAGCCGGCGCTGGCGCTGACCGACACCGACAACATGTTCGGCGCGCTGGAATTCTCCGACAAGATGGCCGGCTATGGCATCCAGCCTATCGTCGGCTGTGAGCTCGTGATCGATTTCGGCGACGTCGATCCGAATTCGCGCAGTGTGCTGGCCGGCGCTCCGGCCCGAATCGTGCTGCTCGCCGCGCGCGAACGCGGCTATCGCAGCCTGATGCGGCTGAACTCGCGGGCGTTCCTGGAGACGCCCGTCCACCAGTTGCCGCATATCAAGTTCGACTGGCTGACGGACGATGCCGAGGACCTGATCGCGCTGACCGGCGGTCCGGACGGACCGATCACGCTTGCGTTCGCGGCCGATCACGCCAGCCTTGCCGCCACGCGTTGCGACCGCCTGGCAAGCCTGTTCGGAGACCGCCTCTATATCGAGCTGCAGCGCCACAGCATCGACAAGGAGCGCCGCACCGAGGCCGGCCTGATCGATCTTGCCTATACGAAGGGCCTGCCGCTGGTTGCGACCAACGAGCCCTATTTCGCGAGCACCGACGACTACGAGGCCCACGATGCGCTGCTGTGCATTGCCGGCGGGCGGCTGATCGCAGAGACCGATCGCGAGCAGCTCACGCCCGACCACCGCTTCAAGACGCGCGCCGAGATGGCGGTGCTGTTTGCGGATATTCCGGAAGCCCTGGCGTCGACGGTTGAGATCGCCGAGCGCTGCTCGTTCCGGCCGAAGACGCGCAAGCCGATCTTGCCGCGCTTCACTGTAGGCGCGGGATCGGGGTCCGATGCGGCAAGCGAGGAGGCTGCGGAGCTGATGCGCCAGGCCGAGGAGGGGCTCGCGAGGCGTCTGCGGATCCACGGTTTGTCGCCGGGCATCACGGAAGAGGACTATCAGAAGCGTCTCGCTTTCGAGATCGATGTCATTAACCGCATGAACTATGCGGGCTACTTCCTGATCGTCTCCGACTTCATCAAATGGGCCAAGGCGCACGACATTCCGGTCGGGCCGGGCCGTGGCTCCGGCGCAGGTTCGCTGGTTGCCTGGGCGCTGACTATCACCGATCTCGATCCGATCCGGTTCGGCCTGCTGTTCGAGCGCTTCCTCAATCCGGAGCGCGTGTCGATGCCGGACTTCGACATCGACTTCTGCCAGGATCGCCGCGGCGAGGTGATCTCCTATGTGCAGGAGCGCTACGGCCGCGACCAGGTGGCGCAGATCATCACCTTCGGTACGCTGCAGGCGCGCGGCGTGCTGCGCGACGTCGGCCGCGTGCTGCAGATGCCCTATGGCCAGGTCGACAAGCTGACCAAGCTGGTGCCGCAGAATCCCGCCGCGCCCGTGACGCTGGCGCAGGCGATCGAGGGCGAACCCAAGCTGCAGGCTTTCCGCGACGAGGATCCGGTGGTCGCGCGCGCCTTCGACATCGCGCAGCGCCTGGAAGGCCTGACCCGACACGCGTCGACCCACGCCGCCGGCATCGTGATCGGTGACCGCCCCTTGAGCGAGCTCGTGCCGCTCTACCGCGATCCCAAATCCGACATGCCGGTGACCCAGTTCAATATGAAATGGGTTGAGCCGGCGGGGCTGGTGAAGTTCGACTTCCTCGGCCTGAAGACGCTGACGGTGCTTGATGTCGCCGTGAGGCTGCTCAAGCAGCGCGATGTGCACGTCGATCTGGCGACGCTGCCGATCGACGATGCCGACAGCTACCAAATGCTGGCGCGGGGCGATGTGGTCGGCGTGTTCCAGGTTGAAAGCCAGGGCATGCGGCGCGCGCTGATCGACATGCGGCCGGACCGTTTCGAGGACATCATCGCGCTGGTGGCGCTCTATCGCCCCGGCCCGATGGCCAACATCCCGACCTATTGCGCGCGCAAGCACGGCGATGAAGAGCCGGAATATCTGCATCCGATCCTCGAGCCGATCCTGAAAGAGACGTTCGGCGTCATCATCTACCAGGAGCAGGTGATGCAGATCGCGCAGCAGATGGCGGGCTACACGCTCGGCCAGGCCGACCTGCTGCGCCGCGCCATGGGTAAGAAGATCCGCGCCGAGATGGAGAAACAGCGCGAGATCTTCGTCGCTGGCGCGGTCAAGAATGGCGTGCCGAAAGGGCAGGCGGACACGATCTTCGAATTGCTCGCCAAGTTCGCAGACTACGGCTTCAACAAGAGCCACGCCGCGGCCTATGCGCTGGTGTCCTATCAGACCGCCTACATGAAGGCGCATTATCCGGTGGAGTTCCTGGCAGCGTCGATGACGCTCGAACTCAACAACACGGATAAGCTCTCCGAATTCCGTTCCGAGGCGCAGCGGCTCGGCATCAAGGTCGAGCCGCCCGACGTCAATCGTTCCGGCGCAACCTTCGACGTCGGCGGCAACACCATCTACTACGCATTGGCCGCGCTGAAAGGCGTCGGCCTGCAGGCGGTCGAGCAGATCGTGGAGGAGCGGAAGAAGGGCGCCTTCACGTCGCTGGCCGATTTCGCGGCGCGCGTGAGCCCGCGCGCGATCAACAAGCGCATCATCGAAAGCCTCGCCGCCGCCGGCGCCTTCGATTCGCTCGACCCGAACCGGACCCGCGTCTTCGCCGGCGCCGATGCGATCCTCGCCGCCTGCCAGCGGAGCCATGAAGCCGCGACATCGGGCCAGAACGATATGTTCGGCGGGCTTTCGGACGCGCCGAGCATCGTGCTGCCGCAGGTCGAGCAGTGGCTGCCGGCGGATCGGCTGCGACGCGAATATGACGCCATCGGATTCTTCCTCTCGGGTCACCCGCTCGACGACTACGCCACAGCCTTGAAGCGATTGCGCGTGCAGTCCTGGGCCGAGTTTTCGCGCGCGGTGAAGACAGGTGCGACCGCGGGCAAGGTCGCGGCAACGGTGGTGTCGCGCATGGAGCGGCGCACCAAGACTGGTAACAAGATGGGCATCATGGGCCTGTCGGATCCCACCGGCCATTTCGAAGCGGTGCTGTTTTCCGAAGGATTGGCGCAATACCGCGACGTGCTGGAGCCGGGCGCCGCCGTGCTCCTGCAACTCGGCGCCGAACTGCAGGGCGAGGACGTCCGCGCCCGCGTGCTGCATGCCGAGCCGCTCGATGCCGCAGCCGCCAAGACCCAAAAGGGCCTGCGCATCTTCCTGCGCGACACCAAGCCGCTGGACTCGATCGCCAAGCGCCTGCAGCCCGGCAATGGCACCGCCGGCGATGTCGCGCTGGTGCTGCGGCTCGATCTGGAGACCGAAGTCGAATTCAAGCTCGAAGGCCGCTTCCAGGTGTCCCCGCAGATCGCGGGCGCCATCAAGGCGGTCAGCGGCGTCGAGATGGTCGAGACGCTATGAGCGCCGGATCGCGGATCGGGCGGTCTGTGTCTATTTGTACACGAGCTGGTACATCGGGTGAGATATGGCCTCTACCACCTTCACAGTGCGCGTAGATTTCGCGGCAAAGAAGCGGCTGGAAAAGCTGGCCAAGAGCACCGGGCGCAGCTGTTCCTTTCTCGCCGCCGAGGCGATCAACGAGTATCTCGACGTCAACGAATGGCAGATTGCGGGCGTCAAGCGAGCGATCGCGTCACTCGATCGCGGCGAGGGAATTTCGCACGACGAGGTCAAAGACTGGGTGACATCGTGGGGTAGCGGCAAAGAAAAGCCGTTTCCCAAGCGGACATGAGCGCGTCTGGTCCCCTGAAGCTGTCGAGGACCTGATCGCGATACGAGCCTATATTGAGCAGAGCAGCCCCCGCGGCGGCGAAGCGTATTGTGCTCTACATCATGCACGATGTGGAGATGCTGCTATCCGATAATCCCGAAATGGAAAGGCCGGGCCGGGTTCCAGGAACGCGAGAACTGGTGATTCCGATGACGCCGTATATTGTGCCCTATCGTGTGGCGGGCCAGACCGTGCAGGTTTTGCGGGTATTTCACGGCGCCTGGCGGTGGCCCGAGACCCTTTAAAGGGGGGACGCCCCCAAATCCGCCCATTTTCCTTGCTTCTGGCGGAAATCGCGCTATACAGCGCGCCATCTCACACGGAAACATGGCTCTAGAAGGCCGTCCGGTGGCAGCCGGGCCGAGAAGGCTCGCTTGCTCACACGTTTCCGGAGGAACCAACCGGAGAATCAAAACGATGTCGGTACCCGATTTCACCATGCGTCAGCTTTTGGAAGCTGGCGTGCATTTTGGCCACCAGGCCCACCGCTGGAACCCGAAAATGGCGGAGTACATTTTCGGCGCCCGCAACAACATCCATATCATCGATCTCGCCCAGACCGTGCCGATGCTGCACCGTGCGTTGCAGGCGGTCAGCGATACCGTCGCCAAGGGCGGCCGCATCCTGTTCGTCGGTACCAAGCGTCAGGCGCAGGACGGGGTCGCGGATGCGGCCAAGCGCTCGGCGCAGTATTTCGTCAATTCGCGCTGGCTCGGCGGTACGCTGACCAACTGGAAGACGATCTCGGCCTCGATCAAGCGGCTGCGTCATCTGGACGAGGTGCTCTCGTCCGGCGAAGCCAATTCCTACACCAAGAAGGAACGGCTGACGCTGCAGCGCGAGCGCGACAAGCTTGACCGTTCGCTCGGCGGCATCAAGGACATGGGCGGCCTGCCCGACATGATCTTCGTGATCGACACCAATAAGGAAGACATCGCGATCCAGGAAGCGCAGCGGCTCAACATCCCCGTCGCCGCGATCGTCGACACCAATTCGGACCCGAAGGGCATCACCTTTGTGGTGCCGGGCAACGACGACGCTGGCCGGGCGATTTCGCTCTATTGCGACTTGGTCGCGCGGGCCGCGATCGACGGCATCTCGCGCGCGCAGGGCGATGCCGGCATCGATATCGGCGCCTCCCTCCAGCCGCAGCAGGAAGAACTCCCGGCGCCGTCGGCGACGACCGGCTTCCAGGGGCTGCCGGGACCGCGCGGCACTGCCGACAACCTCAAGAAGCTCACCGGTGTGTCGGGCACGATCGAGAAGAAGCTCAACGATCTCGGCATCTTCCACTATTGGCAGCTCGCCGAGCTCGATCACGACACCGCCCACAAGATCGGCGAACAGGTCGGTCTGCCGAGCCGTGCCGACGCCTGGGTCGCCCAGGCCAAGGCGCTCACCGCGGAAGCGGAATAACCTGAACGGCGGCGCGGCCGGACCTTTCCGGCCAGCGCTTCAATTCCCAGATCAAGGCATTCCCTGTCGCTCGCGGCGGCGCCCTAAGGGCGCCGCCGCGCTTCACAGGCAAGAAGGAATTCAATGATGGCAACGATCACAGCAGCGATGGTCAAGGACCTGCGCGAGTCGACCGGCGCGGGAATGATGGATTGCAAGGCGGCGCTGACCGAGGCCGCCGGCGACATGCAGGCCGCACAGGACTGGCTGCGCAAGAAGGGCCTGTCGAAGGCCGCCAAGAAGGCCGGTCGCGTTGCCGCCGAGGGCCTGATCGGCGCCCTGACCAAGGACACCAAGGGCGTCGTCGTCGAGGTCAATTCCGAGACCGACTTCGTCGCGCGCAACGATCAATTCCAGGGTCTGGTCAAGATGATCGCCCAGGTCGCGCTCGAGGTCGGCGCCGACGTCGAGAAGATCAAGGCGGCCAAGGTCGGCGCCGTCACGGTCGAAGCTGCGATCAACGATGCGATTGCGACCATCGGCGAGAACATGACGCTGCGCCGCGCGGCTTCGCTAGAGGTCGGCAAGGGCGTGGTGTCGAGCTACGTCCACAACGCCGTCATCGAGGGCGCCGGCAAGATGGGCGTGATCGTGGCGCTGGAATCGGCCGGAAAGACCGATGAGCTTGCCGTGCTCGGCCGCCAGCTCGCCATGCATGTCGCCGCGGCCAACCCGCAGGCGATCGATCCCGCCGGGCTCGATCCTGACGTCGTCCGGCGCGAGAAGGACGTGCTCGCCGACAAGTACCGTCAGCAGGGCAAGCCGGAGAACGTGATCGAGAAGATTGTCGAGTCCGGCCTGAAGACCTTCTACAGGGAAGTCTGCCTGCTGGAGCAGGCTTTCATCCACGATAGCGGAAAGTCCGTGGTGCAAGCGGTTAAGGAAGCTGAGGGCAAGGTCGGCGCGCCGGTGAAGATTGCCGGTTTTGTGCGCTATGCTCTTGGTGAGGGAATCGAGAAGCAGGAATCCGATTTCGCAGCCGAAGTCGCGGCGGCCAGCGGCAAGAAGTAACCGCGTGGATCGAACGGTTCCGGCGCCATCGCGCCGGAACCTGCTTGCGCGGGATGAGGGAGCATCATGGCTGAGCCGGTCTATCGTCGCGTGGTGATCAAGCTTTCAGGCGAATACCTCGCCGGCAGCCAATCCTTCGGCATCGACCAGCCCACCATCGACCGCATCGCCGACGACCTGATCGCGGCGCGCCATCTCGGCACTGAGATTGCCGTCGTGGTCGGCGGCGGCAATATGGTACGCGGAGTGCAGGTGTCGTCCCATGGCCTGTCCCGCACCACCGGCGACACCATGGGCATGCTGGCGACCGTAATGAACTGCCTCGCGCTGGAATCGGCGATCGAGCGCAAGGGCACGCCGGCGCGCACCCTGTCAGCCTTCGTGATGCCGGAAATCTCCGAGTTGTTCACCCGCAGTGCGGCGCACAAATACCTCGCCAAGGGCAAGATCATTCTGCTCGGCGGTGGAACCGGCAATCCGTTCTTCACCACCGATACCACCGCGGTTCTGCGCGCGGCCGAGATCGGCGCGGACGCGGTCTTGAAGGCCACCAATGTCGACGGCGTCTACAGCGCCGATCCCAAGAAGGACCCGTCGGCCAAACGTTTTGATCGCCTGACGCATTCGCAGGCGATTGAGGGCGGTTACAAGGTGATGGACGCGACCGCATTCGCACTTGCCCGCGAGACGTCGCTGCCTATCATTGTGTTTTCGATCGCCGAGCCTGGCTCGATCGGCGCCATCCTGCGCGGCACGGGCCACGGTACGGTCGTCGCCGGCTGACGCTTGGGCGTTGCGGCATGGCGGTTGGTTTCTCGAGCATGATCCGGAAAAGTGGAAACCGGTTTTCCGAAAAGATCATGCTCAAACAAAGAATAGGGCATGATCCGGAAAAGCGGGAACCGGTTTTTCGACGAGATCATGCCCAAGCGAAGAGATGAGATCACGATCCGATCCCACCTGATCGGACCATCCAGAGGAAGGGGAGAGCGTCATGCCCACGCCTGGTTTTGACATCAACGAAGTGAAGCGCCGTATGCAAGGTGCGACCCAGTCCCTCAAGCACGAATTGGGCGGTCTGCGTACTGGCCGTGCCGCGGCGTCGATGCTGGAGCCGGTCCAGGTCGAGGCCTATGGCTCGCACATGCCGCTCAACCAGCTCGCCACCGTCAGCGTGCCCGAGCCGCGGCTGCTCTCGGTGCAGGTCTGGGACAAGACGATGGTCAAGGCGGTGGAGAAGGCGATCGTCGATTCCAATCTCGGCCTCAGCCCTGCGACCGAAGGGCAAGTGCTGCGGCTGCGCATTCCCGAACTCAATGCCGAGCGTCGCAAGGAACTCGTCAAGGTCGCGCATAAATATGCGGAAGCGGCCAAGGTGGCGGTCCGTCATGTCCGCCGCGATGGGCTCGATGTCGTCAAGAAGCTCGAGAAGAATCACGAGATCTCCGAGGACGATCAGGAGCGACTCGCCGCCGAGGTGCAGAAGGCGACCGACGGCGTGATCGCCGAGATCGATCAGTTGCTGGCGGCCAAGGAAAAGGAAATCCTGACCGTTTGATTTGGACAGCGCCGATGTCGAACGCCCCCGCACCTGCAACTGCCGGACCGGATCGAACCGGCAGTCCGTTGCATGTGGCGATCATCATGGACGGCAACGGGCGCTGGGCGGCGGCACGCGGCCTGCCGCGCGCGGAGGGACATCGGCGTGGCGTGGAGGCGCTGCGCCGGGTGGTGCGCGCCTCCCACGAACTCGGCATACTCTATCTCACCATCTTCTCGTTCTCGTCAGAGAACTGGTCGCGTCCGGCGACCGAGATCGGGGATCTCTTCGGCCTCTTGCGCCGCTTTATCCGCAATGATCTGGCGACGTTGCACCGGGACGGGGTGAGGGTGCGCGTCATCGGCGAGCGTGAGGGACTCGAGCCGGATATCTGCGCGCTGCTCAACGAAGCCGAAGAGTTGACCAGGGCAAACACCAAGCTCAATCTCGTCGTCGCCTTCAACTATGGCTCGCGCCAGGAGATCGCCGGCGCCGCGCGGCGGCTGGCGCAGGAGGTCGCAGAAGGAAAGCGCGATCCCGCATCGATCGATGCCGACGCGCTCGGGCAATATCTCAACGCGCCCGACATTCCCGATCCCGATCTGATCATCCGCACCAGCGGCGAACAGCGGCTGTCGAATTTCCTGATGTGGCAGGCGGCCTATAGCGAGCTCGTGTTTGTGCCGATCCATTGGCCGGACTTCGACAAGGCGGCGCTGGAAAGTGCGATCGCCGAATACGCTAGACGCGAGCGCCGCTTCGGCGGTCTGGCTGCGAAAACCGCATCGTGACCCAAGATAAAGCCGCACCCGCGGCAACGAGCGAGCCGTCCTCGCGCAATCTCTTGATGCGCGTCATCGCGGCGCTGGTCTTGGCGCCGGTTGCGATTGCGATCGCCTATGCCGGCGGTGTTCTCTGGACGCTTCTGGTCACGCTCGCCGCGATTGGCCTCTATGTCGAATGGCTGATGGTCATCGGCGTCGGACACACGCTGCGCGTGACCGTGGCCGGTGCACTTGCGCTGGCGGCAGCGGGGCTCTGTCTCGGGGCAGGGCGGCTTGACGCCTCGCTATCGGTGCTGGCGGTCGGGCTGATCGTGGTCGCCGTGATTTCATCCGAGCAACGTCGGTGGACGATAGCAGGATTTTGCTACGCCGCCGTCGCGGAAGTCGCCTCGGTCGTGCTGCGACAGGATCCGGAAGAAGGCTTTGTGGCGCTGATGTTCGTGTTGTTGGTCGTCTGGGCGACCGACATCGGCGGCTATTTCGCCGGACGCAGCATTGGTGGCCCAAAACTCTGGCCACGGGTCAGCCCGAAGAAGACCTGGGCGGGCGCGGTCGGCAGCTTCGTTGGTAGCCTCGTCGTCGCGGCGGGCTTTGCGGTGTTCGGCCTCGGCGCGGTTGTGCCGGTGCTGGTCTTGGGCGCGGTGCTGTCGGTGGTCTCCCAGTTCGGCGATCTCTTCGAGTCTGCGGTGAAGCGGCGGTTCGGCGTGAAGGATTCCAGCCATCTCATTCCCGGCCATGGCGGGCTGATGGACCGGCTGGACGGCTTCGTCGCCGCGGTTGCCGTTGCCGCAATTTTCGGCTTCTTGCGGGGCGGCGCGGATGGCGTCGGCCGCGGTCTTATGGTTTGGTGAGGAAATGAGCGCTGTCCCATTGCGAAACAACAAGGCCGCGGCATCCGCGGTCCGCACCGTGACCGTGCTGGGCGCCACCGGCTCGATCGGCGACAGCACCATGGACTTGCTGCGCGGTGCGCGCGACCGCTTCCGCGTCGAGGCGCTGACCGCCAATGGCAATGCGCAGGCCCTGGCCAAGCTCGCTCGGGAATTCAACGTGCGCTTTGCGGCCGTGGCCGATCCGAGCAAGCTGTCCGAATTGAAGGATGCGCTGGCGGGCACCCGGATCGAATGCGGCGCCGGCGAAAGCGCGATCATCGAGGCCGCCGCACGGCCGGCGGATTGGGTGATGGCGGCGGTCAGTGGCGCAGCGGGCCTGAAGCCGGCGCTCGCGGCGGTCGATCGCGGCGCGACGGTCGCGCTCGCCAACAAAGAGTGTCTGGTCTGCGCCGGCGACTTTTTCATGCAGCGCGCGCTGAAGGCTGGCGCCTGCATCCTGCCGGCCGATTCCGAGCATAACGCGCTGTTTCAGGCGCTGAGCTCCGGCAATCGCGAGGAACTGGTGCGGGTGATCATCACCGCTTCCGGTGGGCCGTTCTGCACCTGGGCGCCCGCTGACATCGAGCGGGCTACTCTGGAGCAGGCGTTAAAGCATCCGAACTGGAGCATGGGTCAGAAGATCACGATCGACTCAGCCTCGATGATGAACAAGGGGCTCGAGGTGATCGAGGCCTCCTATCTGTTCGCGCTGACGCCGGATCAGATCGACGTGCTCGTGCATCCGCAGTCGATCATCCATGGCATGGTGGAATTCTCGGACCGTTCGGTGGTCGCGCAGCTCGGCACGCCCGACATGCGCATTCCGATCGCGCATTGCCTCGGCTGGCCCGATCGCATCGTCGGGCCGTCGGCCAAGCTCGACTTGGCCAAGGTCGGCCAGTTGACCTTCGAGGCGCCGGATTTCGAGCGGTTCCCGGGGCTCCGGCTGGCTTACGAATCGTTAAGGACCGGTCGGGGCGCGACCACAGTATACAATGCTGCCAATGAGGTGGCGGTTGCCGCCTTCATCGCCGGCAAGATCAAGTTCGGCGCGATCGCGCGGCTGGTGGAGGCGACCCTGAACGATTGGATCAGGTCCGACAATCTGGCGCCTCTGACATCGGCAGATGATGCGATTTCCGTTGACCATAACGCGAGAAATAGGGCTGCCTCCCTATTGCCTCAAATTGCCTTAAAGGCATCATAGAGGGTTGGAACCAGGCTTGTAGCCCTGGTCGAGGGGAACTGAATGACCGAGTTTTTCGTACATGGTTTCAATACGTTGAGCCACGGGCTCGTCGGTTATGTGGTTCCCTTCCTGTTTGTCCTGACCATCGTCGTTTTTTTTCACGAGCTCGGCCATTTCCTGGTCGCTCGCTGGGTCGGTGTCAGGGTTCTGACCTTCTCGCTCGGCTTCGGCCCGGAGCTGTTCGGCTTCAACGACCGGCATGGCACGCGCTGGAAGGTCTCCGCGATTCCGCTCGGCGGCTATGTCAAATTCTTCGGCGACGATAGTGAAGCTTCTACGCCGTCGACCGAGACCCTCTCGGCGATGACCGCGGAGGAGCGCAAGGGCAGCTTCCATCACAAAAAGGTCGCGCCGCGCGCGGCCATCGTCGCCGCCGGCCCGATCGCCAATTTCATCCTGGCGATCGTGATCTTCACCTGCCTGTTCACCTTCTTCGGCAAGCCGAGCACCACGGCGCAGGTCGACAAGGTCGAGCCGGGAAGTGCCGCCGCGGTCGCCGGTTTCCAAGTCGGCGACGTCATCACCGCGATCGACGGTACCACGATCGGCAGCTTCTCGGACATGCAGCGCGTCGTCAGCATCCACGGCGGCGATCAGCTCACTTTCACCATCAAGCGCAGCGCTTCCACGATCCAGTTGCAGGCGACGCCCGAGCTTCGCGACATCAAGGATCCCTTCGGGAACGCCCACCGGCAGGGCATTCTGGGAATCACCCGCGCCACCGCGCCGGGCGAGGCCGTGACCGAGCGGGTCGATCCCGCCACCGCGCTCTGGCTCGGGGTGAAGGAGACCTGGTTCGTGGTCGACCGGACACTGTCCTATATCGGCGGTGTCTTCACCGGGCGCGAGGCGGCAAACCAGGTCGGCGGGCCGCTCGGGATCGCGCGAATCTCGGGCCAGGTCGCCAGCATCGGCCTTGCCGCGCTGATTCACTTGGCCGCCGTGCTCTCGATCTCGATCGGGCTCCTCAACCTGTTCCCAGTACCGCTGCTCGATGGCGGTCACCTTTTGTTCTATGCGGTCGAGGCGATCCGCGGCCGGCCGCTATCTGAACGCGCACAGGAAATGGGGTTCCGAATCGGCCTCGCTCTGGTGCTAATGCTGATGGTGTTCGCGACCTACAACGACATTCTCCATCTCGCGGCATCGTGAAACGGCTTTTTTGTGGCGTTGCCTAACGGCAACGTCTTGGAATGAAAATGGAATTGTACAGCCGTCAGTCGGTTGCCGACGTAACAAAATTGGCTACAAGCTGTGCAGCAAGGTTGGGAATCTGCCGGTCCGTTGGGGAACGGGCCGGCCGTGGAATGATAAGGGCGCGGTGCGCATGATTGTTGGAATGCGAGTGCGGGGGGGCTTGCTTGCCGCCCTGATCATGTTCGCTGTGCCGGTGGCCGCCTCGCTGGCGGCTATGCTTGTGTCTGAGCCTGCCGTCGCGCAGACGGTGGATGCGATCACGGTGGAGGGGAACCGCCGTGTCGAGGTCGAGACCATCCGCTCCTATTTCAAGCCGGGTCCGGGCGGCCGCCTGAGCCAGGCTGACATCGACGATGGCCTGAAGGCGCTGATCGAGACCGGCCTGTTCCAGGACGTCCGAATCACCCCCGCCGGCGGCCGGATCGTCGTGACCGTGGTCGAAAACCCCGTGATCGGCCGAATCGCCTTCGAGGGCAACAAGAAGGTCAAGGACGACCAGCTTTCGGCTGAAATCCAGTCGAAGCCGCGCGGTACCTTCTCGCGTCCGATGGTGCAGTCCGATGCCCAGCGTATCGTCGAAATCTACCGCCGTTCGGGCCGCTATGACGTGCGCGTCAACCCGGAGATCATCGAGCAGCCGAACAACCGCGTCGACCTGATCTTCACCATCACCGAAGGCCAGAAGACCGGTGTCCGGTCGATCGAGTTCATCGGCAACAATTACTATTCCTCTTATCGTCTGCGCGACGTCATCAAGACCCGCGAATCAAACCTGCTGAGCTTCCTCGGCGGCGCAGACACCTACGATCCCGATCGGGTCGAGGCCGACCGCGACCTGATTCGCCGCTTCTACCTCAAGCACGGCTTCGCCGACGTGCAGGTGGTGGCCGCGCTGACCGAATACGATCCCGAAAAGAAGGGCTTCCTCGTCACCTTCAAGATCGAGGAGGGACAGCAGTATCGGGTGGCGTCCGTCAGCTACCAGTCTTCGATCGCGACGCTGGATCCGAACTCGCTGAGCTCGTTCTCGCGTGTTTCCGTCGGCTCGCTCTACAACGCCGAGGCGCTGGAGAAATCGGTCGAGGAAATGCAGATCGAAGCCTCGCGGCGCGGCTACGCCTTCGCCATCGTGCGGCCGCGCGGTGATCGCAATTTCGAGAATCACACGGTCTCGATCGTGTTCGCCGTGGACGAGGGCCCGCGAACCTATATCGAGCGTATCAATATTCGCGGCAATACCCGCACCCGCGACTACGTGATCCGCCGCGAATTCGATATCTCCGAGGGTGACGCCTACAACCGCGCCCTGGTCGACCGCGCCGAGCGGCGGCTGAAGAACCTCGACTTCTTCAAGAGCGTGAAGATCACCACCGAGCCGGGCTCCTCCAGCGACCGCGTGATTCTGGTGGTCGATCTCGAGGAAAAGTCGACCGGCGACTTCTCGGTCTCCGGCGGCTATTCGACCACGGACGGTGCGCTCGCCGAAGTCAGTATCTCGGAACGCAACTTCCTGGGACGAGGCCTGTTTGCGAAGGCGTCCGTGACCTATGGACAATATGCGCGCGGCTACTCGCTGTCGTTCGTCGAGCCGTACCTGCTCGACTATCGCGTGGCGCTCGGCCTCGACATGTACCAGCGCCAGCAACTCGCAAACAGCTATATTTCGTACGGTACCGAAACGCTCGGCTTCAGCCCGCGGCTAGGCTTCAGCCTGCGTGAAGACCTCGCGTTGCAGCTCCGCTACTCGATCTATCAGCAGAAGATCAGCCTGCCGTTCCAGTTGGCGAATTGTAACAACAATCCCAACAACGGCCTGCTTGCCTTCAACCCGTCGCCGGCCTTCGCGCAACTGAACGGAATTCCTGCAGGAGGCACTGCGACGGCCGGGGGCCAGAGCGCCACTGACAGCTCCGGACTCGGCCTGTGGTGCTACAGCGACGGCGAAGCCTCGCTGCCGGTCCGCAAGGAGTTGCAGGGCGGCAAGACGCTCACGTCGGCGCTCGGTTACTCGCTCAACTACAACACGCTCGACAACAACAAGAACCCGACCGACGGCCTGCTGGTCGACTTCAAGCAGGACTTCGCCGGCGTCGGTGGCGACGTCAGCTACATCAAGTCCGCGATCGACGTGAAGTACTACACTCCGCTGGTCGCCGATATCGTCGGCCTGATCCATGCCCAGGGCGGTATTCTCAACCAGGTCGGCAACGATCAGATCCGGATGCTCGACCACTTCCAGATGGGTCCGAACCTGGTCCGCGGTTTTGCTCCGAACGGCATTGGTCCGCGCGACATCAACCCGTTCGGTACGATGGACGCGCTCGGCGGCACCAAGTACTGGGGCGTGTCGGCGGAACTGCAGATGCCGTTCTGGTTCCTGCCGAAGGAAGTTGGGCTCAAGGGTTCGATCTATGCCGACGCCGGTGGTCTATATGACTACAAGGGACCGACGTCGTGGGCGCAGACCGGCGAAGTCAACGTGCCGGGCTGCATTCCGCCAACCGTCGGCAACGGGGTGGTCCCGTCCAATCCCGGAACCTGCCTCGGACTGCAGTATGATAATGGTAACGTTGTCCGCACCTCGGTCGGTGTCGGCCTGATCTGGGCCTCGCCGTTCGGTCCGCTGCGCTTCGACTATGCTGTCCCGCTTACCAAGGGTCAGTTCGATCGCGTGCAGCAATTCAAGTTTGGCGGCGGAACATCGTTCTAACCGCGATCGTCGGCCGCACTGCGACGGATGGAATGGCGCAGCCGATCTTCTTCAAGAGTCCCCCTTCGTCGACGCTGGCTGACATCGCCGCGTTGACGAAGGCGCATTTGGTCGACCCCTCCAGGGGTGGCCACGTGATCAGAGGGCTTGCCTCGCTCGACGAGGCCGGCCCGATGCATCTGGCGTTTTTCGACAATCTCAAATATGTCGACCAGCTCACCTCGACCAAGGCTGGCGCCTGTCTGGTCAGCCCGCGCTTCGAGGCCGACGTGCCTGCCCATGTGGCGGTGTTGCGGGCCGCAAAGCCGTTCCACGCCTTCGTGCATCTGGCCCGGCAATGGCACAGCGACGCGCTCAGGCCCGGCTCGTGGTTCGGTGTCGAGGGCATCGCGCCGTCGGCGATCATCGACCCCACGGCGCATCTGGAGGACGGCGTGATTGTCGATCCGCTGGCTGTGATCGGGGCCAGGGTCGAGATCGGTTCCGGTACCGTCGTGGGGGCGAGCGCCGTGATCGGGGCCGACGTGAAGATCGGGCGCGACTGCAATGTCGGCGCCAAGACGACGATTCAGAACGCCCTGATCGGCAACAACGTACTGATCCATCCCGGCTGTAATATCGGCCAGGATGGCTACGGCTTCATCTTCTTCGGGCCCGACGGCCACCTCAAGGTGCCGCAGACCGGGCGGGTCCTGATCCAGAACAATGTCGAGATCGGCGCCGCTTCCACCATCGACCGCGGCAGCCTGCGTGACACCGTGATCGGCGAGGGCACCAAAATCGACAACCAGGTCCAGATCGGCCACAATGTGACCATCGGCAGGCACTGCCTGCTCGCGGCCCAGATCGGGCTCGCGGGCAGCCTGACCATCGGCGACAATGTCGCGCTGGGCGCCAAGGTGGGCATCAACAACCATCTGAAGATCGGCGACGGCGCCCAGGTCACGGCGATGAGCGCCGTGAAGGACGACATTCCAGCCAACGGCCGCTGGGGCGGTCACTTTGCCAAACCGACCAAACAGTGGTTTAGGGAGATCCTTGCGGTGGAGCGCCTGGTGCGTGACGGTGCGCCGGTTTCGAAAGGCGAGGAAAGGGAGTGATGGAGGAGTCACCGGTCAGGTTCGAGCTTGTGGACATCAACGACATCCTCAAGACGCTGCCGCACCGCTATCCGATGCTGTTGATCGACCGGGTCATCAACATCCGCGCCGACTATAGCGGCATCGGCGTCAAGAACGTCACGTTCAACGAGCCATCATTCCTCGGGCATTTTCCCGAACGCCCCGTCTATCCCGGCGTGATGATGATCGAGGCCATGGCGCAGACCGCCGGCGTGATAGGCATCAAGTCGGTGGAGGGCACCGAGAGGCCGCGCGCGGTCTACTTCCTCACCATCGACAAGTGCAAATTCCGTAAGCCCGTGATGCCCGGCGACACCATCGAGTACCACATGCGCTCGATCGGCCGCCGCAAGACCATGTGGTGGTTTCACGGCGACGCCAAGGTCAACGGTCAGATCGTCGCCGAAGCCGATGTCGGCGCGATGCTGACGGATTGATCGGCTCGGCGCGACTTCAATCTTCGTCCCGTGTACCGCGCGCTGCAATATGCGGTCATGATACGTCACTGGACATGCCGGGCAATGTCGCGCTAACCACCCGAAAATTCGATTGTTTAGCGCGCTTGCGCATCAACCAGTAGCGGGCCTGTCGTAATGAGCATGATCGATCCCACCGCGCGGATTGCGGATGGCGCCGTGATCGGCGAGGGCACCTCGATCGGTCCCTATTGCATCATCGGCCCCAATGTCGCGATCGGCGCGAACTGCAAGCTCGTTGCGCATGTGACCGTCTCCGGCCATACGTCGATCGGCGCGGAGTGCGTGATCTCGCCGTATGCGGTGCTGGGCGGGCCGCCGCAGGATCTGAGCTACCGCGGAGAGCCTACGCGGCTTGAGATCGGCACGGGCTGCACCATCCGCGAAGGCGTGACGATGAACATCGGCACGGTGAAAGGCGGCGGGCTGACGCGCGTCGGCGACCGCGGCTATTTCATGAACAACAGCCATGTCGGTCATGACTGCATGGTCGGCAATGACGTGATCTTCGCCACATCAGCCACGCTTGGCGGTCACTGCGAGATCGGGGATTTCGTCTATATCGGCGGGCTCTCGGCCGTGCACCAGTTCACCCGGATCGGGCGGCAGGTGATGGTCGGCGGCGTCTGCGGCGTGCGCGACGACATCATCCCGTTCGGCCTCGCCAACGGCCAATATGCCGTGCTCGAAGGTCTCAACATCATCGGCATGAAGCGCCGCAAGTTCACGAGGGAGCGGCTGGTGACCGTCCGCGCCTTCTACCAGAAGCTGTTCCATGGCGAAGGTGTCTTCGCCGAGCGATTGGCCGCGGTGCAGCCGCTGGCGGCCGAGGATCCGGCGATCGCCGAAATCCTCGCCTTCATCGGCAAGGGCAAGCGGCCGCTCTGTCTTCCGGCTGTCGACGGCAAGCACTGATGCGAGGGGCGCCCGAGCCATGACGTCAGCGGCTCCAGCGATTTCCTCTCCGGTTGGCGTCATCGCAGGTGGCGGCGCCATGCCGTTTGCGGTCGCGGAGTCGCTTGCCAAACGCGGCATGGCGCCGGTGCTGTTCGCGCTGCGCGGCGCGTGCGATCCGGTCCGCGTCGAGGGCTTCCGCCACCGCTGGATTTCGGTCGGCCAGCTCGGGCGGGCGACAAGGCTGTTTCGCGAGGAGGGTTGCCGCGACCTGATTTTCATCGGCACCTTGATGCGGCCAGCGCTGTCCGAAATCCGGCTGGATCTGAAGACGCTCCGTGTTCTCGCAAACGTCATCCGCGCGTTTCGAGGCGGTGACGATCATCTGCTATCCGGCGTCGGCCGCATTCTCGAGCAGGATGGATTTCGCATGGTCGGGATCAAGGATGTCGCCCCGGACCTCTTGATGCCCGAAGGCTGCATCACGCGCACGACACCGGCCGGCAACGCCAGCGCCGACATTGCGCGGGGGCGCGAGGTGCTTGCCGCGCTCGGCCCGTTCGACATCGGCCAGGCCGCGGTCGTGATCGACGGGCATGTGGTCGCGGTTGAGGACATCGAGGGAACTGACGGGCTTCTGGCGCGCGTGGCGCGGCTGCGTGCCGACGGCCGCATCCGTGCCCAGAGCGGCCGCGGCGTGCTGGTGAAGGCACCCAAGAGCGGCCAGGACCTGCGCTACGATCTGCCGACAGTCGGGCCGCGCACGGTCGAGGGCGCCGCGAAAGCCGGACTTGCCGGTATTGCCGTCATTGCCGGCAACACGCTTGCCGCCGAACCGCAGGCCATAATCGAGGCTGCGGACGCAAGACGGCTGTTCGTCATCGGTGTGCCAAGCTGATGCACGGCCGCGCCCCAGACATCACGCGCAAGATCTTCCTGATCGCGACGGAGGAATCCGGCGATCGCCTCGGGGCTGCGCTGATGAAAGTGCTGCGCCAGCGGCTCGGCGATGCCGTGCAGTTTACCGGCGTCGGCGGCCGCATGATGGCGGGCGAGGGCCTCACGTCGCTGTTTCCGATCGAAGAACTCTCGATCGTCGGCCTTGCCGCGGTGGTGCAGCAGTTGCCGAAAATCCTGCGATTGATCCGGCACGCCACGGATGCCGCGATCGATGCGGCACCGGACGTGCTCGTCATCATCGACAGCCCCGATTTCACCCATCGCGTCGCCCGCCGCGTGCGCGCGCGCAATCCCGGCATTCCGATCGTCGACTATGTGTCGCCATCGGTCTGGGCCTGGCGGCCGGGCAGGGCGCGCGCGATGCTCGGCTATGTCGACCATGTGCTGGCGCTGTTGCCGTTCGAGCCGGAAGAATATCGCAAGCTGCGCGGGCCGCCCTGCAGCTATGTCGGCCATCCCCTGACCGAGCAGTTTGCCTCGCTGCGGCCGAATGCCGAGGAAGCGAAGCGGCGCGATGCGCAGCCGCCGGTCCTGCTGGTGCTGCCCGGGAGCCGGCGCAGCGAGATCGGGCATCACCTCGCGCTGTTCGGCGAAACGCTGGCGCAATTGCGCGCAAGCGGCGTTGCGTTCGAGCCGGTGCTGCCGACCATGCCGCATCTGGAAGCTGTGATCCGCGAGGGCGTGCAGGGCTGGCAGGTCAAGCCGCAAATCGTGGTCGGCGAGAGCGAGAAGCGCGCAGCGTTCAGGATCGCACATGCCGCGTTCGCCAAATCCGGCACCGTGACGCTGGAGCTTGCGCTGTCAGGCGTTCCCATGGTGACGGCCTATCGCGTCGGCGCCATTGAGGCCTTCATCCTGCGCCGTGCGATCCGCGTGCCATCGGTGATCCTGGCCAATCTCGTGATCGGCAAGGAAGTCATCCCCGAGTTCCTGCAGGAGAACGCAACGCCCGAGAAGCTGTCGCAGGCGCTTGGCGAGGTGCTCGCGGATTCTGCGCTGCGCCGGAGCCAGGTCGAGGCCTTCGCCACGATGGACGCGATCATGTCGACCGGCAACCAGCCGCCGAGCGTTCGCGCCGCCGACATCGTGCTGGCGACGATGCGGAACGGCCGGCGGACGAGCTAGCTAGCCGTCGTTCACGGCCCTCTTTCAGCGCGCCGGCGCGCATCGGGCCCGGATTCATTCATCCATTGAGCCCCCGACTGGCCGATCGGATCTCTATCGGCCCTTCGAGCGTATCCGTTCGGCGAGGACCGCGAGGTACGTGAGCGTGCAGAGTTCCGGCGTTCAAGGTGGATGGAGCAATCCGTCGGATCTTAGCGTGTCAATCGCTTCGACGAGGGTGAGGCCGCGATGGAGGCAGAACCATTCTCCGGTGTGACGGTGCCACTGGATGTCGAAGCGATTGCGGCTGATCCAGTCGAGGCGGGCGAACGGCGCGTCGAACTCTTCGCCGGGATTCTCCGGGAAGCCGGAGCGGTAGCGTTGAATGAAGCGATATTTGGTGCCGTGCCACTTTCCCAGGATATCGACGGGATAGTTGAATTGCGTCGGCCGGATAGTGGACAGGAAGCGACGCTTCAGGAAGTCGTCGATCAGTTGCTGGCAGGCAGCCGTCACCGCCGATTTATCTGCCGCGGACAGACCGCTCGCTCTCATGTGTCCTCCTGGCTCACGCCGCTTCGACATGGCTCGGCGTTAGCTTTCGCCAGTTCCAGGGCAGCAGCTCAGCCTGCCTCCGGATAGCATGATCGTTGATGCGCACCAGCCAGTCGGCGAGCCAAGCCTGTGGATCGAGATCGTTGAGCTTGGCGCTGGCAATATGGGTGTACCTCGAGCCGCGCTTCGCCTCCAAGGAGGCCACTTGCAGCTTGTTGCTGTTGCGACTTAGTTGCAGGAGGCTTGTCTAGCGGAACCGCCTGTGTCAATCTTGCGAGTAATTCGCAACTGGGGTGGGCGGCTGTGCGGGTGAGGCGGCAGATCGACGATTTCGGAGAGGTCTACAGTAGATTTGCGAATGCATCGCAATTGCATCTTGGAGCGTTCCGTCGCCGACCCCAGACCTCAATGGTGGTGGGCTTGGTGGCTGCGTTTCTTGTTTCCGCTCCCGCCCTCGCTGACGACGCCGCCTCGCTGAACGGCATTCCCCCGTCGTCCATCGCGACCAGCCTTTCGGCCGACGGCGATCCCACTGGCTTCCGAAGATGGCTCGCGGAACGCGGGATCACTTTTGGGCTGATCTATACCGGCGAAGCGTTGCGCAACCTGTCAGGAGGCGTACGGCGCGGAGGGCTCTATGAGGGCAAGCTCGAGGGTTTCGTCGCGGCCGACCTGGAGAAGCTTGCGGGTTGGCCGGGGCTGGGTTTCTTCGCCAATGCCTTCCAGATCCATCATACGGCGGGGCTGCGCGACCAGCATTTCGAGAGCCTGATCACGATCAGCAACATCGAAGCCGTGCCGTCGACACGGCTGTCTGAATTATGGCTGGAGCAGAAGCTGTTCGACGACCGCTTCAGCATCCGCTTCGGCCAGCTTGCGGCGGACACCGAGTTCTTCGTCAGCGACTACAGCAAGACGCTCATCAGCAGCGATTGGCCGACAATCGCCGGTGGCAATTTGCCAAGTGGCGGTCCCGCTTATCCTCTCGCGACGCCGGGCATCCGGCTGAAGTTCGATCCCAGCCCAAGCTGGACAGCCCTGGTCGGATTGTTCAACGGCGACCCGGGCGGGCAAGCGACCATCAATCGCACCGGCACCAATTTCCGCGTGAACGATCCGCCCTTGCTGATGGGAGAACTGCAGTACCGCAACAATCAGGACAAGGATTCGCGCGGGCTGGCCGGCACGTTGCGGTTCGGCGGATGGCACCATTTCGGGATGTTCGCAGACATGAGGTTCGACGATGCCGGCCTTTCGCAGGCAAGCCCGTTCGCCAGCGGGAACGCGCGTCTGTTTCGCGGGTCGAGCGGCATCTACGGTATCATCGATCAGCAGATCTATCGACCCGAGGGCGGCGACGCCACAAGCGGCATCGCCGTATTCGGCCGGATCTCGGGCACTCCATCGGATCGCAACCTGATCGACTTCTTCCTCGACGCCGGAATCGTGTTCTCAGGACTGCTGCCCGGCAGGCCTGAGGACGAGTTCGGAGCTTCATTCATCTGCGCGCACATATCCGATCGGGCGCGCGCGCTCGATCGTGACATGATCGACCTGACCGGAATCCATCAGCCGCTCAGGGATTTCGAGCTCACGATCGAGCTCTCCTACCAAGCCCAGATCAAGCCAGGCTGGACGCTTCAGCCGGTCTTTGAATACGTCGTCCATCCCGGTGGACACGTTCCGGACCCGATCTTGCCGAGTTCGCCGGTGAAGAGCGGGGCGCTGATCGGCGTACGCAGCACGATCGCGTATTAGCTAGCCGTCGTCGGCGGAGATCGCAGCCCGCGGCAAACGAAAACGGCGCCACCAGAAATGATGGCGCCGTCTCGAACTTCGCGAATCTTGAAGCTTACTTCCGCTTGTCGATCGGGACGTATTCGCGGCTGGCGACGCCAGTGTAGAGCTGGCGCGGGCGGCCGATCTTCTGTTGCGGATCCTCGATCATCTCGCTCCACTGGCTGATCCAGCCGACCGTGCGGGCGACCGCGAACAGCACGGTGAACATCGAGACCGGGAAGCCCATCGCCTTCAGCGTGATGCCCGAATAGAAGTCGACGTTCGGATAGAGCTTGCGTTCGATGAAGTACTGGTCGCTGAGCGCGATCTTCTCCAGCTCCATCGCCACCTTCAGCATCGGATCGTCGCCGTGGCCGATCTCCTTCAGCACGGCATGACACATCTTCTGCATGATCTTGGCGCGCGGATCGTAGTTCTTGTAGACGCGGTGGCCAAAGCCCATCAGGCGGACTTCGCTGTTCTTGTCCTTCACCTTGGCGATGAAGTCAGGAATGTTCTCCACCTTGCCGATGCTGTAGAGCATGTTCAGCGCGGCTTCGTTGGCGCCGCCATGCGCTGGGCCCCACAGGCAGGCGATGCCGGCCGCGATGCAGGCGAACGGGTTGGCGCCGGAGGAGCCGGCGATGCGCACCGTGGAGGTCGACGCATTCTGTTCGTGGTCGGCATGCAGGATGAAGATCTTCTCCAGCGCGTCCGCCAGCACCGGGTTGATCTTGTATTCCTCGCAAGGCACGCCGAAGCACATATTGAGGAAGTTCTCGGCGAACTTCAGCGAGTTCTTCGGATACATGAAGGGCTGGCCGATGGTGTATTTGTAGGCCATCGCCGCCAGCGTCGGGATCTTCGCGATCATGCGCATGGAAGCGATCATGCGCTGCTGCGGATCATTGATGTCGGTGGAGTCGTGGTAGAACGCGGCGAGTGCGCCGACGGCTGCAACCATGATCGCCATCGGATGGGCGTCGCGGCGGAAACCCTGGAAGAAGCGCGCCATCTGTTCGTGCACCATCGTATGATGGGTGACGCGATAGTCGAAATCCTTCTTCTGCGCGGGCGTCGGAAGCTCCCCGTAGAGCAGGAGATAGCAGGTCTCCAGGAAGTCGCCGTGTTCGGCAAGCTGCTCGATCGGATAGCCGCGGTATTCGAGGATACCGGCGTCGCCGTCGATATAGGTGATCTTGGACTGGCAGCTTCCCGTCGAGGTGAAGCCCGGGTCGTAGGTGAACACGCCGGCCTGGCTGTACAGCTTGCCGATGTCGATGACATCAGGGCCGACGGTGCCGCTCAGGATCGGGAAATCGTAGGTCTTGTTGCCGATCGTGAGGGTAGCTGTTTTGCTGCTGGATTGTGCGTCCATCGTGTTGTCCCCGATGAATTTGTTGCGAAAATCGAACCTGCCCGAGTTGCTATTTTACGGCGGATGTCGGGACAAGCCGGATTGTCTAGAAGGCCTCGCCAGATGCGTAGCTTATTGCCCTGTGCGCTGCAAGGTGGACCCTTGGAGGGGCATGGCAGGGCTTACACAGCCGACTGATCGCGCAGGCGGGCAAGACTTTCCTCCCGCCCCAATACCGCCAGGACATCGAAAATACCCGGTGAGGTGGTGCGTCCCGTCAATGCCACCCGGAGCGGCTGGGCGATGGCGCCGAGCTTGAGATTGTTCTGCTCCGCGAAATTCCGCATGGCGGCTTCCGTGGTCTCCAGCCGCCAGTCAGTGACCGTCTCCAGTGCCGCGCGAAGCTTCCCGATCAGCGCGCGCGTTTCTGGCGTCAGCAGCGCGGCGGCTTTTGGTTCGATCTCGATCGGCCGGTCGGCGAAAATGAAAGACGCGCCCGCGATCAATTCGATCAGCGTCTTGGCGCGCTCCTTCAGACTCGGCATCGCCCGCAGCAATTGCGCGCGCGTCGTGTCGTTGAGCTTGGCTTTGATGGCGGCGCCGTCGGGAACGTAGTCCAGCACGCTCTCGAACTGAGTCACGAGAGATTGATCGTCGCTGTGCCGGATATAGTGGCCGTTGAGATTCTCCAGCTTGGCGAAGTCGAACCGCGCCGCCGAACGGCCGATCGCCGGCAGGTCGAACGCCTCGATCATCTCCTGCGTGGAGAATATCTCCTGGTCGCCGTGGCTCCAGCCGAGCCGGACCAGGTAGTTGCGCAGCGCCGCCGGCAGGTAGCCCATCGCCCGGTAGGCATCGACGCCGAGCGCGCCGTGGCGCTTGGAGAGCTTTGAGCCGTCGGGGCCATGGATCAGCGGGATATGGGACATGCTGGGGATGTTCCACTCCAGCGCATCGTAGATCTGCTTCTGGCGCGCGGCGTTGATCAGGTGATCGTCGCCGCGGATCACATGGGTGACGCCCATGTCGTGATCGTCGACCACCACCGCGAGCATGTAGGTCGGCGTGCCGTCACCGCGGAGCAGGACGAGGTCGTCGAGGTTCTCGTTCTGCCAGACCACGCGGCCCTGGACCTGATCCTCGATCACGGTCTCGCCGGTCAGGGGCGCCTTGAGCCGGATCGTGGGTTTCATGCCGGGCGGCGCGCCGGCCGGATCACGGTCGCGCCACATTCCGTCGTAGAGGCGGGTGCGGCCCTCGGCGCGCGCTTTCTCGCGCATGGCGGCAAGTTCCTCTGAAGTCGCGTAGCAGCGATAGGCCCGCCCGGCGGCGAGCAACTGCTCGGCGACCTCGCGGTGGCGGGCGGCGCGGCTGAACTGGTAGATGACCTCGCCGTCCCAATTGAGCTCGAGCCAGGTCAGGCCGTCCAGGATGGCGTCGATCGCCTCCTTGGTGGAGCGCTCGCGGTCGGTGTCCTCGATCCGGAGCAACATCTTGCCGCCGTGCTTCCTGGCATAGAGCCAGTTGAAGAGCGCGGTGCGGGCACCCCCGATATGGAGGAAGCCGGTCGGCGAGGGGGCGAAGCGTGTGACGACGGAATCAGACATGACCGGATGCGGGCTCGGGCTTGAACGGCGCTGGTGTATAGCAGGAACAACGCATAACTAAAGCCTTTGGCATTACTAAAGGCTTGGGCTGTGTGAAAGCAGCCTCGAAAGCAGGCTTGGCGGGCCGGGGCGAATTTGGCAGAAGGGCGGCTGATCCCTTTTTTGAGCATGATCTTTCGGGAAGGCGGCTTCCGGTTTTCCGGACCATGCATAGGAACCCTCGATGACGACAGAACCATTGGCGGCAGAAACGGTGGCGGCGGAGACCGGACGCGATTTCATTCGCGACATCGTCCAGGCTGACCTCGCTGCACAGAAGCACAGCCACGTCGTGACGCGCTTCCCGCCGGAGCCGAACGGCTACCTGCATATCGGCCACGCCAAGTCGATCGCACTCAACTTCGGCATCGCGCAGGAGTTTCCCGGCCATTGCAACCTGCGCTTCGACGACACCAATCCGACCAAGGAAGAGCAGGAATATATCGACGCGATCCAGGCCGACGTGCGCTGGCTCGGCTACGACTGGGGCGACAATCTCTATTTTGCCTCCGACTATTTCGAGCGCCTCTACGAATGGGCCGAAAGCCTCATCAAGCAGGGTGACGCCTATGTCGACGACCAGAGCCAGGAGGAGATCCGCCTCTCGCGCGGCACGCTGACCGAGCCCGGCAAGAACTCGCCCTATCGCGACCGCCCGGTGGAGGAGAACCTCGACCTGTTCCGCCGCATGAAGGCCGGCGAGTTCCCGAACGGCGCGCGGGTGCTGCGGGCCAAGATCGACATGGCCTCGGGGAACATCAACATGCGCGACCCGGTGCTGTACCGGATCCTGCACGCGCACCATCCGCGCACCGGCGACAAATGGTCGATCTATCCGAGCTACGACTATGCCCACGGCCAGTCGGACGCGATCGAGGGCATCACGCACTCACTCTGCACCCTTGAGTTCGAGGATCATCGGCCGCTCTATGAATGGCTGCTCGACAAGCTGCCGGTGCCGTCCAAGCCCAGGCAGTACGAATTTGCGCGCCTGAACCTGACCTACACGCTGCTCTCCAAGCGCGTGCTGACCCAGCTCGTGCGCGAGGGCCATGTCGCCGCCTGGGATGATCCGCGCATGCCCACCATTGCAGGCTTGAAGCGGCGCGGCGTGCCGCCGGCGGCGATCCGCGAGTTCATCAAGCGGATCGGCGTGGCCAAGTCCAACAGCGTCGTCGACGTCGGCATGCTCGAGTTCTGCATCCGCGAGGAGCTGAACCGCACCGCCCTCCGGCGCATGGCAGTGCTGCGGCCGCTCAAGGTCGTGATCGAGAACTATCCGGAAGGGCAGGTCGAGGAGATCGAGGCGATCAACCACCCCGACGATCCCGCAGCCGGCACCCGCAAGATCGCCTTCGGCCGCGAGCTCTATATCGAGCGCGACGACTTCATGGAGAACCCGCCGAAGAAATTCTTCCGCCTCTCGCCGGGCACCGAAGTGCGGCTGCGCTACGCCTATTTCATCAAGTGCACCGGCGTCATCAAGAACGACGCCGGCGAGATCGTCGAGCTGCGCTGCACCTATGATCCCGCGACCAAGGGCGGGAACGCGCCCGACGGCCGCAAGGTGAAGGCGACCATGCACTGGCTGCCGGCGGCGCAGTCGAAGCCGGCCGAGATCCGCATCTACAACCAGCTCTTCGCGACGCCCAGTCCGGACGCCGGCAATTTCGCCGCCGATCTCAATCCGCAGTCCCTGGAAGTGCTGACGGACGCGCGCATCGAGCCGGCGATCGCCGAGAGCAATTCGAACGAGGTGATGCAGTTCGAGCGCCAGGGCTATTTCGTTCGCGACCCCGACTCGACGGCGGACAAGCCGGTGTTCAACCGCACCATCGGCCTGCGCGACACCTTCGCCAAGGAAGTCGGCGGCAAGAGCTAGAGGTGGGCGAGATGCACGGCGAAGCCGACGACATCGTTTCCACCATCATGGCAAAATGGTCCACCGGCTTCAGCAGGCTGGATGCCGCAGCACTCGCTTCGCTCTATTCGGAGGGCGCGTTCTTCTTCGGCTCCAATCCGACACTCTATCGTGGCAGGGAAGGGGTTTCGGCCTACTTCAACGGCCTGCCGCGATGGCGCTCTCCGACCGTTCAGTTTTCCGACGTGCGCGCGGCGCAGGTTACCCCGAACGTGATCAACATGGCCGGCACGGCGTCATTCTTCCTGGGCGACGGCGAACCGCCGCTCTCGGTGAAGATTACCTGGGTGATCGTCCGCGAAGACGGCGACTGGAAAATCGTCAGCCATCACGTCTCGTCGAAAGCGCCGCTGATTGACCGCTAGGCCGCTCATTCCGTCAGCGGTGGTCGTCGCTAGATGTCGTAATAGAGGTGGAACTCGTAAGGATGAGGGCGTAGCCGGATCGGATCGATCTCTTTCTTCCGCTTGTAGTCGAGCCAGGTTTCGATCACGTCGGCGGTGAAGACGTCGCCACGGAGCAGGAAGGCATGATCGCGCTCGAGCGCATCGAGTGCCTGATCCAGCGACCCGGGTGTGGACTTCACATCCTTGGCCTCGGCGGGCGGCAGGTCATAGAGGTTCTTGTCGATCGGGCTGCCCGGGTCGATCCGGTTGTTGATGCCGTCAAGGCCGGCCATCAGCATCGCGGAGAAGGCCAAATAGGGATTGCAGGAAGGATCCGGCGAGCGGAACTCGACGCGCTTGGCCTTCGGGTTCGGCGAATACATCGGAATGCGGCAGCAGGCCGAGCGGTTGCGCTGGGAGTAGACCAGATTGATCGGAGCCTCATAGCCCGGCACCAGGCGCCGATAGGAATTCGTGGTCGGGGCGCACAGCCCGCACAGCGCCCAGGCGTGGGTCAGGAGACCGCCGATATAATAGCGGGCAAGCTGGCTCAGCTCCGCATAGTCGCCCCTGTCGTAGAACAGATTGGTCTCGCCCTTCCACAGCGACTGGTGAACGTGCATCCCTGAAGCATTGTCCTCGAACAGCGGTTTGGGCATGAACGTCGCGGTCATGCCATGCTGCTTTGCGGTGTTCTTCACCACGTATTTGTAGATCATCAGATTGTCCGCCATGTGCGTGAGCGTGGTGAAGCGCATGTCGATCTCGTTCTGGCCGCCGGTCGCGACTTCATGGTGATGGGCTTCGATCTGGATGCCGAGTTCTTCCATTGTCAGCACCATTTCGGTGCGGAGATCCTGCATGCTGTCGGTTGGGGGAACGGGAAAGTATCCCTCTTTCGGGCGCGGCTTGTGGCCCAGATTCGGCACTTCTTCCTTGCCTGTGTTCCAACTGCCTTCCCCAGAATCGATTTCGTGGAAGGCGTAATTGATGCCCTGTCCGTAGCGGACGTCGTCGAACACGAAGAACTCCGCCTCCGGACCGAAGTAGCTCGTCTCGGCGCGCCCGGTGCCCTTCAGATGGGTCTCAGCCTTCTGCGCGATGTAGCGGGCATCCCGGCTATAGGATTGACCGGTCACGGGATCGCGGATGTTGCAGACCAGGACCAGGGTCGATGCCAGCGAATACGGGTCGAGGAAGGCCGTGGTCGGGTCCGCGACGACCAGCATGTCGCTTTCCTGGATCTCCTGAAAGCCGCGGATCGATGAGCCGTCGAATCCGATGCCCTCGCTGAGAGCATCGATACTTGCCGCGCTCGGCGGGACGGAAAAATGCTGCCACACCCCCGGCAGGTCAGTGAAGCGCAGGTCGATCATCTGCACCTTCTCATCCGCGATCGCCTTTACGAGATCTTCGGCTGTCGTACATTTGGGAAACATGGCTTCGCTCCTGTCATGGAGAGCCGGTCATTAGAGATCACGCTGTCGCTCCGCCGCGACCAAGAACGGTTTGCGACGAATTCTGCTCCACCTTCTCGGTCGCCGCACCGGCACCCTCAGCTTTGGTGCGGCCCGCGCATCAGCTTCATGGCGTCTTCGATATGCCGCCAGGTCTTGGCGAGTTCGACGTCGCCCTTTGCTTCGAGCTCGATGGCGTTCTGGGCAGCCTCCGCAATGGCCTTGGCGCCATGTGCTTCCAAGAGCTGCCGCGCATAATCGTGGATTTCGATTTCTCGCATGGCGTCATGCTCCTCTCCTTCCGGGCGCAACCGTGAAATTCCAGTCGGGCCGAGAGCCGTAGACGTTGACACCTGGTTAAGCGCAGCAGTGTGCATCCTGCTGCGGCGCACTTGCAAGAGTGCTTTCCGCGTGATGGGGGGCCGGGAAGCGGCTCCGGAACACGGGCAGCGGCAACACAACGCAGGTCGGGCGGATGTCTTTCCGGCGGCGCTTCACCATATCTATGGGAGAGGGGAGGTGAGCGTCATGCGCATTCAACACTGGCAGGACGTTGCCAGCTTGTTGGTGGGTGTATGGCTTGTCGTGTCGCCCTTTGCCCTGGGCTTCGGCGGGGCGGCCGTCTGGATAACCATCGCGCTTGGGTTGGCTGTCATCCTGTTTGCCATCGAGGCATTTGTCATTCCATCCTATCTGGAGGAATGGGGCGAGATGCTCCTCGGACTGGCTCTGTTGCTGGCACCTTGGACGGTCGGCTACGAGCACGTCTCGGCGACGGTAAGCAGCATGCTATCGGGCATATTGGTGATCTTGTTCGCTGGCTGGGAGCTGGTGACCGATCGTGATTTCACCACCTGGTGGCACGATCGCTGGCATCACCGCGCCGGCTGAGAACGGAGTCGAACGGGCCTTGCACCGACCGCCATCTGGTGGCGGCCGGGGGGCGGGAATTGTGCGGAGCGTAGGGCTTCACGGCCCCGCACCAAGGCTATTCGATCACGACGCTGTCTTAGGCTCTATCGGTTGCCAGATGCTGATCTTGCGTGTCTCGGGCATCAGGAAAACGGCGAGCACGAAGCAGACCGCGGGAACTACGATCGGATAGATCAGCGCGTAGCCGACGCTGCCGGTGGCGGCGAAAGCCGCCGAGGTAATGAACGGCACCAGGCCGCCGCCCCAGCCGTTGCCGATGTGATACGGCACCGATACCGATGTGTAGCGGATCCTGCTGGGGAAGAATTCGGCCAGGAACGCGCCGACCGGCCCGTACACCATCCCGACGTAACAGACGAGGATGAAGATGATGAAGACTGCGATCGGATAGTTGATGTTTCCGGGCTGCGTGACCGTTCCGAGCCACAGATACAGCGGATAGTAGGTGATCGCGGCAAGCAGCATGCCTCCCAGGATCACCGGCTTGCGGCCGATCAGGTCCGACAGCCAGCCAAAGAAGATCAGGCTCGGCGTCGCAAGTAGCAGCGCGGCCCCGACGATGTAGGCCGAGGTCAGAGCGTCCACCTTGGAGACCTGCTGCAGGAAGTACAGCGCCCAGAACTGTCCGCTGTACCAGACTACGCCCTGTCCGATCAGGACGATGATGGCGATTCCGATGTATTTGATGTTCGAGCTAAGGAACGCTTCCTTCCAGGGGTTCCTGGTCATCTGCCCACGGGCCTTGATCTCCTGGAAGATCGGCGTCTCCTGGAGCTGGAGGCGGATGTAGATGGCGATGGCCACCAGCAGGAATGAGAGCAGGAACGGAACGCGCCATCCCCATTCGTTGAAGGCCTGATCGCCGAAATAGATCCGGGTCAGAATGATCACGGCCAGCGACACCACGATCCCGAGCGTCGGCGAGGTCTGGAGCCAGCCGGTGTAGTAGCCGCGTCTATCGTCGGGCACATGCTCGGCAACATAGGTGATGGCGCCGCCATATTCGCCACCCAGGCACAGGCCCTGGATCATGCGTAGCCCGAACAGCACGAACGCGGCGGTGAGACCGATCGACTGATAAGTCGGGATCAGGCCGATCGCGCCCGTTCCCAGTCCCATTCCGGTGAGCGTGATGAGAAACGTATATTTGCGGCCGACCCGGTCGCCCATCCATCCAAAGAGGAATGCTCCGAGCGGACGGATCAGGAATCCTGCAGTGAACAGGGCGATCGTGCTCAGCAGGGCTGCGACGGGGTGGGATTGTTCGAAGAACTTGACCGACAGAACGGCGGCCAGGCTGCCAAAGATATAGAAGTCATACCATTCGATGATGTTTCCGACCGACGCGGCAACAATCACGCGGCGAAAATCGCTCGGTACCTGAATTGCCATGTGCTGCTCCCATTAGTTCAATGACTTCTCCTCGCGTTTTTCAGCGCTCTATTCGCTCGCGGAGTACGCGTGATGCGCGACGCTACAGGCTTGATTTGCGAGTTGCGTCCGCAACGCCGGTCTCAGGGAAGCCTTGAACCACCTGAGAAGGGCTCCAGCGGTCTTCGAACCGCGAGCCACCACTGCCTCATCCCGTCTGTCCGGGCGGAGGCGCAGCCACAGTCTAATCCTCAATGAGACTGCGGCCTTATGAGACTTTCGGCGCAGTCGGGTTTGAAGCTGGCTAAAGAGCCAGCGCTAGGATTGGGAGCGCCACCGGCACGACGTTCGCATCTGTTCCGCTATCCCGTGGATACCTGCTTCCGGTAGCTTTGCGGAAACCAGGGGCAGTCCAGGGCGCAGGATGTCGGACGAGGGCAGGACGCCGGGCGGCAGGCGCGGCTATGCCGGCACCTGGCCGCCGCGCGAGGCGATGGCGCCGGCGGGTGGGTATGCCCCGATCGGCGTCGGCGCCTGGCCGCCAATCGTCGAGACGTTGCGCCAGTGGGCCGGCGCCGAAGCGGGCGCCGGACGGCTTCTGCCCTGGGTGCCGGTCGCGTTCGGCAGCGGCATCGCGCTCTACTTCGCCGCCGACCATGAGCCGGTGCTGTCGGTCGCGGTCATCGTCGCGATCGCGCTGTGCGCTGTCGCGTTCCTGCTCAGGCGACGGCAGGCGTTCGCTGTCGCCGTCATGATTGCCGCCGTTGCGGCGGGTTTTGCGGTTGCCACCTGGCGAACCGCGCGGGTCGCGCATGGCGTGCTGGCGCGGCCGATGTTCTCGGTGTCACTCACCGGATTTGTCGAGACGCGTGACATCCGCGAGCGCACCGACCGTTTCGTGCTGCGCGTCGCAAGCATCGAAAGCCAGCGCGGCACGCCGAAACTTGAGCGCGTTCGGCTGTCGGTGAAGAAGGGCACTGCCCCCGAAGTCGGCAGCTTCGTCGAATTGAAGGCGCGGCTGCAGCCGCCGCTCGCTCCTCTGCGGCCCGGGAGCTACGATTTTGGCCGCGATCTCTATTTCCAGGGCATCGGCGCGTCCGGTTTCGTACTCGGCGCCATCAAGACGACCGCGCCGCCGGAAGGCCGCGGATTTACGCTGCGCTATGCGGCCTTCATGCAGGGCATGCGCGATGCGATCGATGCGCGGATCCGCAACGTGCTCGAAGGCGACAATCGCGCGATCGCGACCGCACTCCTGACCGGCCGGCGCGATGCGATCTCCGAGCCGGTGAATGATGCGATGTTCATCTCGGGGCTCGGGCACGTGCTGTCGATCTCGGGCTACCACATGGCCGTGGTCGCGGGCGTGGTCTTCTTCGCGGTTCGCGCGCTGCTTGCGCTGTTTCCGGTGCTCACCGTGGGCTTTCCGATCAAGAAATGGTCTGCCGCGGCGGCGCTCGTGGCGGCCGCCTTCTATCTTCTGCTGTCGGGTGCGGAGGTCGCGACGCAGCGCTCGTTCCTCATGACCGCAGTGGTGCTGATCGCCGTCATGGTCGACCGCCGCGCGGTGACGTTCCGGACGCTCGCGGTCGCGGCCATGATCGTGCTCGCGATCGCGCCGGAGGCGCTGGTGCATCCAAGCTTCCAGAACTGGAATGCGCCAGTCGCGTGGACCGCGTTTCGACCCATAAACCCGTTGAATTGTTGAAGGTTTTTGGCGCGGCCATCATGGGCGCCGTGAACAAAAACCGCTCAAAACCGGGCAAAAAATCCCGGATTGGCAGCGCAGAGTCCCGGAAAAAGTCCCGGAATCGTTTGGCGCGTTCACGGCGCGTTCGGGGGGGGCACTGTTCACCGCCCTTGACCACCAAATATCTCAGTCGGCGCTTTACCGTTCTCGCTGACGCGACCTATCTCTCCATCCCAAGCACGATCGGCCCCTTAGCCGAGTGCACCGCGGCACAGCCGCAACCCGTAATTTTTCTCGCAGTTTTCCCGCGCCGCCCACCATATCTGTTGAGGTCAGCTTTTAGCGCCTTCGCCTGCAAAGGCGCACTAATCGGTATTAGTCCTAAGCGAGGAGCAGAGCGGGATGGTTATGCGGGACGGAAGCTACGTCGACGACCTCTACTATGCAGGCGGGGATTCAGTGACCGTCAAGGTCTTGATCGGTCGTGACGACGCCGAATGGCGCACGGCGCATCTTTCCGAGATGCCGAGCGAGTGGCTGTCCGAAGTGAAGGCAGCCGTGGATGGGGCTCTTTCGGGGATTTCCTAAAACAGGATTGATCGTGAAGATACTTAATCTGCGCCCATGTTCGGGCGGAAGGCGCTTTGCCTCTATCGACGTTGAGATTGCGCCCGGAGTTCGGGCAATGGATGTTTCCGTCATTCGCAAGACTGACGGCTCGCTGCGTGTTTTTGGTCACTCGCTGACCTTCGACCGCAGTGTTGCCGATAGCCTGGCGCGCGCCGCGGTTGCGGTCGGAGAGTGTCAGCATGAGCGACGCTAAGCAGCGCACCGCCAAACCCGGCGATTTGCTTTCGCAGTGGTGGACGCTTGGCGCGATTGCCGCCGACCGGCGCACCACCGGACGACACATGAAGGCTGGCTGGGTAATCATCAATTCATACTGGCAAAAGCACGGCAACTGTCGCGCCAGTCTCTCGTACATCCAAAAAGCCACGGGCCTCGACCGAAAAGCCGTCGTCAAAGCGTGCCGCGAACTGACCAATTGGGGACATGTCACGCGCGTGAAGTATGCCGGAACGCGCCCCTCCGAGTACGTGCCTAGGTGGGTGACAACCGCTAGCGGTGTGCAAACGGCCACCACAAAGGATGATGCTCTTAGTGGTGGCGAAATGACCACCGCCCTGGTGGTCGAAACGACACCACTAAAGGGCGCTAGTGGTGGCGAAATGACCACTGAATCCTACCTACCTGAACCGGCTTACAAGCCGGCTTCAGGAAAGGTAGATGGTGATTGCGCCGCGCCTACGGCGCCGCCTTTGGCTGGCCTGTCGGCCGCCACGGCGGGGGCGGCGCAAGAAGAGTTACAGCACTCTCAAGCCGATCCAACATTTGAAGCCCTGTGGCGCGCCTATGCCTATGCCAAGGGGAAGAAGGAGGCGCTTGCGGCATGGGCCGCTCTCCCGGCCGGCACCAACCTTGTCGCCGTGATCCGAGCCGCTACGGCTTGGCAGGCGTCATGGGCCGCTCAAGGCAAGCCGAATGCACCGCGGTATACCCTGGCCGTGTGGTTGCGCGACGAAAGGTTTGACGAGGACGCGCCTCGCGGATTCCGGAAGGTCGAGCGCGGCAAGGCCAAGCTGAAGGTCGCCAAGCGCGGCAGCGACATCCGAAGATACACAATCGTTGAGCGTGTCGATGAAGGCAGCCCATTCAAAAGCTACTTTGAGACGTTCACCTTCCGGGCCTTGGATGGCGAGCATGAATTCACGCGGCGACTTCATGTCGTGCAGGCTGACGCGGAGTACGCTGAAGGTGCAGACGCGGCCGAGTATCGCGAGCTTTGTCGGGACGCGTTTGGCGAAGAACATGGCATTGTGAATCCTATCGGGGAATGGATTGGCCGCATAATCGGCATCAGCGAAGAGGCAGGCGAGTCGGTGCTTTGGCATTTGCCCGACGAAAACGAGCCGCCTGACGAGCCCGAGCCAGCACCGGGATCGGAACCAGAGCATCGCGCACCAGCGGTAACGCTGCCGGCACCCCTACCACCGCGGCCCGGCGACTGGCCGGCATGGATGGGCGCCGAATATGAGGAGGACGACGCAGCGTGACGGTCGTGTGCGACTACACGGGGGCCGCCCCAACACTCTAGCACCTCTCAATCCTCACACCAGTGGCGCCCTCGAACGCGTCATCCCGCAGGTTTTCAGATTATTTTTCCAGTTTGTGTGCAGCCGGCAACCGGCCACACCAAGACCGCTAAGCGGCAAAAACGAAACCCTTCATGGGTGCACATCACGTGAATAAACCAGCAAACGACAACCAACCGCGCAACCCGGAAGAACATCGCCGCATCCTAGCCCAGCAGCGCGCCAAGCAAGACGACAGCCGCGAGGTACGCTTTCGCAACCGGGACTGGCCGACGTTCGGTCGGCTCAAGCGAGCTGATGCCTGGCGAGAGATTCAGGCATTGGAGCGCTACGCAGAGGACGAGGGCGTGTCACTGCCCGAGGGCAGCCTGCATGCCGCCAACGACAACAGCCCGGTCGACGATACCGGCCGCACCGAGATCAGCCGCGTCGACAGCCGGCTGGGCGAGGAGGTACCGGACGGCGACGATATCATGGCAGCATGGGAGGCCGATGAAGAAGACCGGAAGGCCGGCAGGCCAGAGAAAGCGAACCGCATTCTGTATGGCGACCACGGCAAGATTATCGCCGTGAAGGTTCGCGGTAGATACCGCTCACTCGAAGAGGTGTTCTCGGAGCCGCGCGGCCCAGCCGAGGACAAGGCCAGCGTTGCTATGGATTCCGGCTACAGCATGCCCGATGAATTGCCCGACGCCGACGACGAAGCAGCCCGGCGCATGGACCATGTTGCCATGAAGCGGCGACTTGGCCGGGAGGTTTGCCGCGTCTTGGAGCTGGCACTGGGAACGCTCACCGCGGAGGAGATCGGCGAGGAACTGGGGCTCAGTGCCAAGAGCGGCGAGCGCATGGCTATAAGGCTGGTTGACGGCGCTATCGTCAAATTGATGGCCGAGTATGCCAAGCGGGATGCTGCGGACATGGCGGCATAGGCGAGGGCCGCGCCCGAATAAGCAGGAGGGGCCGCCAACTGAGGCGGCCTTACTCGTCTTGCTCCGGATGAAGAGCGACCTTTTCAGCAAGTAGGTCAGCGATGAGTTGAGCTATTCCCTCGCTAGCCAACTGATCAGTGACACGGGAGAGAAGGGCGCGGTAGTGCTCGATCTTCTCATCTATCTCGACGCATTTCTCGCACATTGCCGCCTCGTCGCGCCAATGCGTGGCAACCAACATTCGTTAGGTTCGTTCCCAATTGGGAGGCCGACAAACCTGAGGGATGAAAGT
>NZ_PSRR01000024.1 GCF_004296405.1 Bradyrhizobium sp. Leo170 | reverse complement strand
GGCGCGGCTGACGGTGCGCAGGAACAGCGGATCGACGCATTCGATCACCAGCGGCCGATAGATCACCGCGAGCACCAGCAGCGTGATGGTGGCGTTGAAGGTGATCACCAGAAGCGTCTGGTTGTCCATCGCGAGAATGTCGCCGAACAGCACGTGCAGCAGGTCGATATTGGTGCCCTTGATCGAAACAATGGTGACGCCGAGCGCCAGCGAGACCAGATAGAAGGTGGCGAGCGAGGCGTCCTCCTTCAGCTCGGTGTTGCGGGCAACGAGGCCGGCCAGCAGTGCCACCGCAAATCCCGCGACCAGACCGCCAACCGTCATCGCGAACAGGTTGAGCCCGGAGAGCAGGAAGCCGATCGCCGCGCCCGGCAGGATCGCATGCGCCATGGCGTCGCCGACCAGGCTCATCCGCCGCAGCATCAGGAATACGCCGATCGGTGCGGCACCGAGCGACAGCGCGACCACAGCGGCGAGCGCGCGGCGCATGAACTCGAACTCGGTGAAGGGCGCGATCAGCGCGTCGGTGAGCATGGCATCAGGCGGCGCGCGAAGTGTCCACGACGCAGGCGGCGGCACGGTCGTCGAAGGCTTCGCACATCCGCATCGCCACCGTGAGGTTGTCCGGCGTCAGCACCTCGGTGGTCGGCCCCCACGCCACCGGCCCGCGCGCGAGCAGCAGCGTTTCCGGGAAATTGGCGCGCACCATGTCGAGGTCGTGCAGCGCCGCCAGCACCGTGCGCCCCTCGCCGTGCCAGCGCTTGACCAGCGCCAGCAGGTCGGCGGTGGTCTTGGCGTCGATGGCGTTGAAGGGCTCGTCGAGCACGATCAATCGCGCATTCTGTAGCAGCACCCGCGCGAACAGCATGCGCTGCATCTGGCCGCCGGAGAGCGTACCGATCGGCCGGTTCTCGAAGCCGTTGAGGCCGACCGCGGCGATCGAAGCAAGGATCTTCTCGCGCGCGTCCTTGCCGATGCCGCCGAACATGCCGATGCCGCGCCACAGGCCGGTGCCGACGAAATCGAACACCGAGATCGGGAAGCTGCGGTCGATCTCGGCCGACTGCGGCAGGTAGGCGATATCCCTGTGGTCGAGGCCGCCGAGATAGATCGAACCGGAGAGCGGCTTCAGGATGCCGGCGATGCCGCGCAAGAGCGTCGACTTGCCGGCGCCGTTCGGGCCGATCATTGCGAGCAGCGCGCCGGAGGCCACCTCGCCGTTCAAATGATGCACCGCCGGATGGCGGTCATAGCCAAGCGTGACGTTGCGGAATTGCAGTTGTGCCGCCATCGCTCACCTCATCGCCAGCAGCACGAAGGCCCACAGGCCGGCACAGACCGCGAGCGCTGCCGCAAGGCGCGCTGCGACGGTCATGCGCAGGATCGACCAGGTCGCGGCCTGCGCCGGATGCGGCGTTGCCGGACCATGGCTGTGGGCGACATGGTCGTGAGCATGTCCATGGACGTGGTCGTGGGTATGGGGCTGTGCGTGTGCCATTTAGCGGAACGTTACATTATAACATTACGCGAGTCCACCTGCTGGAAGTTCACGGTTTGCCGATCGCCATCGCGATGGCGGCGGCCAGGAACGGAAACGGCACCGAGACGGCGGCGCGGAACCAGACGAAGCGGGCCGGCATGAACGGGATTTCCCACAGGATCACCCTTTGGAAAGCGAACAACGCCCAGGCGACGACATAGGCGATCACCTGGGGTGGACCGCCGCCGGCCTTCAGCGCCACCGCGCCGATGGAAAAACCGACCACCGGCCCGCCCGGGGTCGCCGCGCCCGCGATAACGGCGGTCAGCACGCCGAGCCAGCCACTGTCCGGCCCGAGCCAGCCGGTGATGATCTCTTGCGGGATCACCGCGGCGATATAGCCTGACCCGACCACGCCGATCGCGATCCGCGGCATGATGTTGGCAAATTCGAGCGAACCTTCGCGCAACGACGACACCAGCACCGTGCGTCCGCGGCGCCAGGCGATGAAGCCGACGCCGGCGACCGAGCCCCACAGCAGGATGTCGATCAGGAGCGCCGCGCTCATTCCGGCGCGCCGTTCGGATAGACGCGGGCATAGACGAAGCGGCCGAAGGCGCCGGCGAGCACCGGCAGCGGCAGCGAGATCACGATCCGCCACAGCGTGAACTCGGTGCCCATGATCGGCAATTCCCAGGCCACCGCGCGGCCATAGCCGATCAGGGTCCAGCTCACCACCAGCGCGATCGTCGCGCCGAAATCGGCGCCGACGGTGAGCAGCGCCGCCGCCACCGGATAGGCGGTGAAGGGACCGCCCGGCAGGATCGCGCCGAAGGCGGTGCCGATCAGAAGGCCTTTCAATCCCGACTTCGGTCCGAGCGAGCGCGAGACTTTTTCGTGCGGCAGAATTTCCGCGATGAACGCGCCGAGCAGGCAGCCCGCGAGCACGCGCGGCAGGATGCCGCCGAACAGCGAGAGGTCGTGGGTGAGGATCTCGATCACGCCATCGGCGCCGTCACGCCGATAGACCAGCGCCGCACAGACCAGAACCAGCACTAGGATTGAGATCATCGACCAGCCGATCGGCTTGCGCACACGGCCGGGCGGCGACTCGGCCTCCGCGGCGTCATCGGCCGGCGGCGGATCCTTTAGCGGTGCATCTGACAAGGCAATGGGGCCAAGGCGGGGTGAGAATTTCCATCCTGCTTAGTCCCGTCACAAAGGCGACGCAAACGGAAGCTGGCCATGCATCCATGCGCGCGCGGGCTATGGCCATGCATCGATGCGGCGCTCCCTCCATTCGTCATTCCGGGGCGATGCGACAGCATCGAGCCCGGAATCCATTTCACCGCCTGCGTATGCGGCCCGATGGATTCTCTGATGTGCAATTGCACATCATAGTTCGCGCCAAGAGGCGCGTCCCGGAATGACGGAGCGGTTCATGTGAGGTGGCGGACGATGGCCAGTCCGGCGAACAGGCCGGCGATCGATAGCGCGACCGAGCCGAGCACGTAGAACGCTGCGAGCGCGAGTTCGCCGCGTTCGTAGAGCAGCGCGGCGTCGAGCGAGAAGGCGGAGAAGGTGGTGTAGCCGCCGAGGATGCCGGTCATCAGGAACAGCCGCCACGGCTGCGACGCCTCGCCCTTGAAGGCGAGATAACCCGCAATCAGGCCCATCACGGTCGAACCGGTGATGTTGATGATGAAGGTGCCGTAGGGAAAATCTGTGCCGAGGCTGCGGCCGCAGGCGAGATTGATGAAATGACGCAGCATCGCACCCAGGCCGCCGCCGAAGAAGACCAGAAAATAGCTTGCTGCCGTTCCCACCACTGCCCCGCAGGTGTGCCGTCGAGAGGGATTGCACCCTCCCCTGAAAGGGGTCGAGCGAAGCTCGCTCTAGGGTGACGCGAATGAAATGAGCGGCGGGGCGGGGTCAGGTCTCTCCGCTGAGACGATGCCCGAGTGGAAAGAGTTGACCCCTCCCCGGTTCGCATTACGCTTCGGCTACATACGAACCGACCCTCCCTTTCAGGGGAGGGTCGAGACGTCGTGCATGATTGACTATTAGAAGATCACACCTTGCCGAACAGCTCGTCGACGTAGTCCCAGTTCACGAGGTTGTCGACGAACGCCTTCAGATAGTCGGGACGGCGGTTGCGGTAGTCGATGTAGTAGGAGTGCTCCCAGACGTCGACGCCCAGGATCGGCACCGCGCCATGGACCAGCGGGTTCTCGCCGTTCGGCGTCTTGGAGATCTCGAGCTTGCCACCCTTGGCCTGCAGCCAGGCCCAGCCGGAGCCGAACTGGCCGACACCGGCGGCGGCGAAATCGGCCTTGAACTTCTCGAAGCCGCCGAGGTCCTCGTTGATCTTCTTCTCGAGACGGCCCGGCAGCTTGCTGCCGCCGCCATTCGGCTTCATCCACTTCCAGAAGTGAATGTGGTTGTAGTGCTGGCCGGCATTGTTGAAGACGGCCGCGTTCTTGTTGTACGAGCCCTTCACGATCTCCTCGAGGGACTTGCCCTCGAATTCGGTCCCTTTGATCGCGTTGTTGCCGTTGGTCACGTAAGCCTGATGATGCTTGTCGTGATGGTACTCCAGCGTTTCCTTCGACATGTAGGGCGCCAGGGCGTCGTGGGCGTAGGGGAGGTCGGGTAGCGTGAAAGTCATGGTGTGATGTCCAACATGAGGGGAGACGACACTAACGGAGACCTCTTATAGAAGGTTCCATCACAGTTAAACACCGCATTTTCGGCGCAGGCATGCAGGCCCTGCAGGCGATCTGCAAAACGTCAGCGCAACGAACCAACTCCAAAATATTGTTGGGAATGAAATGCTTAAGATCAACTCCGAGCGGCGGGGCGCGGGCCCAGGTGCGTTTTCCCGTTTGTGCGAGTAAGATCGCGCCAATGGAATGCAAGGACCCACTCAAGGACCCACTCAAGTGAGCATCGAGATCGAAATCCTCAACGGCGATGCTTCCTGGAAGACGGTCGAGCCGCTGTTTCGGGCGGTCTGGCCGCCCGACGCGATCGCGAAATTGCCGTGGGGCCATATCAAGTGGGCTAGTGCCGACCTGCGCGTCTTGATCGACGCGCCTGAGGGCGGCGTCGGTTGCCACGTCGGCATCTATTTCCGCACCATCATCTGGAACGGGCACCAGATCCATATCGCCGGCATCGGCGGGGTTGCCACCCGCGAGGACTGCCGGCGCCGCGGCTATGCCTCGATCGCGCTCAACGCCGCGGTCGAGACCGTGCGCGCCAATGAGGCGGCGCGCTTCATGCTGTTGTTCTGCGAGCCGCACAATTTCGCGTTCTACCAGGCGCGTGGCTGGAGGCCCTTCACCGGCGAGCTCTATTGCGAGCAGCCGGGCGGACGCGTCCGCTTTGAGGCGATGACGCCGTTCGTATTCGACATCAAGCGCGCGCCTGATACGGGGACCATCGACCTGTGCGGCCTGCCGTGGTGACCCCTGAATGAGATGCGCTTAGCCTGCACCGTCCGTAAGATGCCGGACATCATCTTCACGCAATCTTCAGGGCGACCACGCAGTGACGCAAGCGCATCACTGGGGCAAATGATCGCGCGCCGACGCGCGGAAGTGAGATTGCACAAAGCCGATTTGTTGCTATGCAGGCGTGCTTTGTTGGGGAACGAATCATGGCTTGCAGATCAGCTCTCATCGCAGCGATGCTGGCGGTATTACTGGGCGCACCGACGGCGCGCGCGCAAAGCGCGGCCGATCCATCCGGCACCTGGCAGACGCAGGCGGGCGACGCCCGCGTCAAGGTCAGCAAATGCGGCGGCGGGATTTGCGGCGTGATCGTCTCCCTGCGCGAGCCGATCGACCCCGCGACCGGCAGGCCGCAGGTCGACAACAAGAACCCGAATCCGGCGCTCACGACCCGTCCGATCATCGGGCTGCCGCTGTTCTCGGGCATGCGGCCGGCCGGCGGCAAGTGGACCGGCCAGATCTACAACGCCGACGACGGCGGCACCTATGCGAGCAGCATTTCGCTCGCCGGCCCCGATACGCTACGGGTCGAGGGCTGCGTCGGCGCACTCTGCGGCGGCGAAAGCTGGACGCGGGTCGGGCGCTAAATCTTCAGATCTGCATCGCCTTCATGGCTGACGCGGCGGAGGCGTAGCCGCCGCGGGCGCCGTCGATGAAATGCACGTGGTCGCTGCGCATCGCCGACGGGGTGAAGCAGGTCATCATCGCGGCATCCTGCCGGTGCAGGCCATAATTCACGACGCCGTTGGCCGAGGCCTGCGCGAGACGTCCGGCGAGCGCCTGCGCCAGTTCCTCGCTGCAGTCGAGGATCATCCGCAAGCCGTCGTCATATTTGCGGAAGTCGGAATTCTCGACCACCTGCCGCACATAGTCCTTCGGCACGAATTTGCCGACCGAAATGCCGAAGCGCATGATGGTGTAGACCCATAGCGTGACGGCGAGCACCAGGACGCGCCGCGCAAACAGCGGACCGCCGCGCCTGGTGCGCGCCTCGAAGTCGAGGCCCTGCGGCGGCCAGCGCAACGCGGGCCCGCCCGACGGCACCGGGCGGCCAGCATCCGGACTCTGCTCGGCGAGAGCGATGACCTCCTCGATCACCTTGCGGAAGGCATGCGGATCGCCGCCCTTCGCCGGCATCACCAGCACGGACAGGATCACGCCGCGCGCGGAAGGGATCTCCTCGAAGCGGCAGGAGAGTCCGCTGAGATCGGGCTGCGTGCCCGGCGACGCCGGCGCGACGGCAAATTCACCCCGCTTCATCGCACCTTCCGCGAAGCCAAGCCCGCCGCCGGAGAACATCGCGTAGGAAAGATTGGTCGATGGCCCGAAGCGCGCGACGCGCACGTCAAGGCCTTGCGCACGGATTGCTTCGATCGGCACCAGCGCCACGCGCATGATGAGGTCGAGATCGTCCTTCACCCAGGTCGTGGTCGCTGCCAGCGCTCCGCGCGCGGCGTCGAGATCGGCGGGCGCGACAGCAAAGCTCGCGCCGTCGCCGCCGAAGACGAAGGGGAATTCGCGGCCACCAAGTGCATTGGTAACGCCGGCGATGACAGCCGCGCCCGCCATGTTGACCGCCTTGTAGCGCTTTGCGGCGATCGCCCTGGTCGATTCCACGATGTCGGCGACGCCGATGCTCCAATCGTCGGGCAAAGGCGAATACAGCGACGGCTCCATCAGGCGCGCAAAGCCGCGGAACACCGGAATGCCGCCGTAGAAGATCTCGCTGCCGCCTGCCGTCGCCATGGACCGCTCCGCTTTCGGCGTCTGTCTAGCAGATACGGGCGGTCTTGGGATCGGTTGCGCGTAGCCCCGATGCAGACCCGTAGCCCGGATGCAGCGCAGCGTAATCCGGGACGGCGGGTGCGTCTGTCTCCCCGGATTACGCTTCGCTTCATCCGGGCTACGGACCGAGTGCTAGGCCCTTGCCAATCCGCGCAGCACGAGCTGGTTGAGACGGCCGGCAAAGGCGGCCGGGTCCTCCGGCAGCTCGCCTTCGAGGATCTGGGCCTGCTCGAGCAGAAGCAGCGACAAATCCCTCGCCGCATCCTTTTCGCGCGCGATCGCGGCGACCAAAGGATGGCGCAGATTGACTTCGAGGATCGGCTTGGTCACCGAACCGCGGTTTTGTTGCGCGAGGAGGCGCTCCAGCATGCGGTCGCGGCCGCCGCCGACGAGGCACGAAGCGCTCGAGGTCAACCTCTGCGAGGCGCGGACGTCGGCGACGCGCTCGCCGAGCGCTTCCTTGATCGCGGCGATCGTCGTGGCTTCATCCGCGGCCGGCTCGTCCTTTTTCTCGTCGGTCTTGTCATCCACAGGCGGGATCAGGCTGAAATCGACGTCGCCCTGGCTCAGCGACTTCAGCGGCTTGCCGCCGAAATCGATCGGCGCCGAAGTCCAGAACGCATCCACGGGATCGGTGAGCAAGAGCACCTCGACGCCGCGTGCTTGCGCGGCCTCCAACTTCGGGTTCGACTTCAACCGCTCGATGCTTTCGCCGGTGAGATAATAGATGTCGGTCTGGTTCGGCCTGAGAGCCTCGACATATTGCTTGAGCGAGCGGTTCTCGCCCGCAGTGGTCGTGAAGCGCGACAGGCCCAGCAGCTTCTCGCGCCGCTCGTAATCTTCCCACAGGCCCTCCTTGAGGACCGGGCCGAACGCATCCCAGATCTTGGCGAACGCGTCCGGCTCCTTATCCGCCAATCGCTCGAGTTCGCCGATGACGCGGCCGGTTACGGCATTGCGGATTTGCGTGAGCTGCGGGTTGTTCTGCAGCATCTCGCGCGAGATGTTGAGCGGAAGATCCTCGCTGTCGATCACGCCGCGGATGAAGCGCAGATACGCGGGCAGAAGATCGGCATCGTCGGCGATGAAGACGCGGCGGACATAGAGCTTCACCCTGCCCTTGCGCGCCGGCTCGAACAGGTCGAACGGTTTTGTCGACGGCGCAAACAGCAGCACGGCATAGGACTGCCGGCCCTCGGCGCGATAATGCAGCGTCATCGCGGGCTCGTCGAAGGCGCCGGCGATCGATTTATAGGCTTCGCTGTAATCCTCCGCCGAGAGTTCCGATTTCGACCGCTGCCACAGCGCGCTCGCGGAATTGATCTGGCTTGGCTCCCCCTCCTCCGGCACCAGCTCGATCGGGAACTGGATGTTATCCGAATAGGCGCGGACGATGCGCTCGATCTCATAGGTCTCGAGATATTTCGCGGCGTCCTTCTTCAAATGCAGCACGATCTCGGTGCCGCGGGTGACGCGCTTGGCATCCTCCTCACTGGCGGGCGCGATCTCGAAGCCGCTGCCGCCCGACGAGGTCCAAGTCCAGGCCTGGTCGCTTCCGGCGCGGCGGCTGATCACGACAATCCTGTCGGCAACCATGAAGGCGGCATAGAAGCCGACGCCGAACTGACCGATCAGGTTGGTGCCGTCCCTGGCCTCAGCAAGCCGCGCGAGAAACGACTTGGTACCGGAGCGCGCGATGGTGCCGAGATTGTCGATCAGCTCCTGCCGGTCCATGCCGATGCCGCTGTCGATCACAGACAACGTATCGGCCTTCTTGTCCGGCCTGATCCAGATCTTCGGCGGCGCGCCGTCGGCGATCAGGTCCGGCGCGGCAATCGCCTCATAACGCAGCTTGTCGCAGGCATCGGAAGCGTTCGAGATCAATTCGCGCAGGAAGATATCGGTCTCCGAATAGACCGAGTGCACCATCAGGTGCAGGAGCTCGGCAACCTCGGCCTGGAACGGCTGGGATTCAGGGGTGGTATCGCTATTCGTCATACGTTCGCCCGATCAAGGATAAGGGAAAACGTCGATATAGCGTGATGATTTAACGGATCAAGTCTTGCCGCTTCCTCTCGACCACCGAACGGATCAGCTGCCGAACTTCTTCCGTAGCATCGCGCCAATTATATTGGAATAATCGTCCGTCCAGAGCGCACTCGAGGGGTCCGGCTCCAAATGGGTCCAGCCTTCGGAGATACGGCCGAGATCCGTCGGCTGGCGAGCCAGCACCACCAGGCGCACCTTGGCTTTCAGCGTCGTCGCGAAATCATCGGCGCTGGTATCCTGCTTAAAATAGGCTTCGAGCCCCTGTGACTGCGCGATGTTGGCAAGTTCAGGCGCAAGGTCGAGATGCCGGTTGGTGATATGGACGATAATCACGCCATGCGGCGTGAGCTTGGAGAGATAGGCGGAGAAAGCCTCGCGCGTCAGAAGATGGGCAGGAATGGCATCCGAGGAGAAGGCGTCCAGCACGATCAGGTCGTAGCGGTCGGGCGAGGCTGCAAGCGTCAGACGAGCATCACCAAGCACGATCTCGGCATCAGGCGCGCAGCGCGACAAGAATTCGAAGCGGGCCGGATCACGCGCGATGCGAATAACTTCCGGATCGATCTCGAAGAAAGTCCATCGTTCTTTTTGTTTCTGGTGGCAGGCAAGGGTGCCGGTGCCAAGACCAACGACGGCAACCCGGTCGAATCCGCCGCGGGCGGCACGCGCCGACTCTATGGCTTCGGCATACGGCCCACCTGGATTATAGTACATTTGCGGGACTGGTTTTCCCTGGACCGGTGTTCCATCCTCATTGCGCAGGCGCTGCGCGCCGTGAATGGTGCTGCCGTGAGAGAGCAGCCGGAACTTGCCGTCGTTTATCTCCACCACCTTATGCACGCCGAAAAAGCTGCGCGCGGTTTCAACCGGCACAAATCCTGGCCGCCAGAATGCGGTCAACATGAAACCGAGCACGGCAAGACCGAAGAACCTCATCGGCCTGTGTCGTTGGAACAGCATGACGACCGCCAGCAGGTTCAGCCCTATTTGGATCGGCAGATCGAGCGCGGCCGGACGTTGGGAGCTCACGAAGTACCAGATCATCCCCAGCGCCGCGCTCGCGAGCAACCATGGCAACGCTTCGACCAAGGCCTTGCGCAGCCCGCCGGCAAAAGCGCCGGGAATGGCGAGCAGCGCCAGCAGGGTCAGGATCGGATATTCTGTATTACCGGAGAAAATGTGCGGCGCGAACAGGCCAGCGAAGGCACCGCCGATGACACCGCCGAACGACGTACAAAGGAAGAATTCCGTCAGCCGCTGGGCATGGGGCCGGCGCGCATAGAGCTCGCCGTGACACAGCAACGTCAGCAGCGTGAACGCAACTAGGTTGAGCACAATCGCAACCGCCCAAAAGGCGCTGCTGTTGCCGATCAGGTTGACCGCGAGCGGTATCACTGCGAACGGCACCAGCCGCACCACCGTTGAATGCGCGATCCACGGCCGCTCGCGGAACACCGCAACAAAGGTGAGTAGGTACAGCGCGAGCGGAATCACCCAGAGGAACGGTGCGGCCGCGACATCGGTCGTCAGATGCGCCGTCACGGCGATCACCAGCCCGGACGGAATCGCCGCCAGCACGATCCAGCGCGCACGGTCGGCAACGGTCACTCCGGCAACATCACCCGGATGAACAACAGAGGCCGCGACGGGCGCACCGCGCCCGGCCGACCGCGCTACCGCGGCCATAAGCAGCGCAAGAAGCGCAAACCCAACCGACCAGGCGGCCGTTTGCATCTTCAGCGTCAACATCGGCTCCAGCAGCGCGGGATAGGCCAGCAGCGCCGCGAACGAGCCGAGATTGGAGGCCGCATAGAGCACGTAGGGATTGCCGGCCTGCCGATGCCCGCTCGCGGCGAACCAGCTTTGCAGCAGCGGCGCGCTCGCCGACAATGTGAAGAATGGCAAACCGATCGAGGCAGCGAACAGCCCGAACAGCCAGAACGCGATGCCGGTGGCCGGAGGCGCGCCCCAGCCGGACGCGATCGCGATCGGCAGCGTGAGTGCCGTGACGGCGATGAGCGCAAGATGGGCCAAGGCGGCCCGACGCGGCGGCAAGGCGCGGCCGAGCAGATGCGCGTAGGCATAGCCTGCGAGGAGGACGGTCTGAAAGAACACCATCGCGACCGACCACACCGCGGGTGCGCCGCCGAGTTTCGGCAGTACCATCTTGGCGAACATCGGTTGGATCGAGAACAACAGTAGCGCCGAAACAAACAGCGTTGTCGCGTAAAGCGCCGGCGCAACGTGCGTCTCGGCCACATCGCGCCCGAGCGCCTGCAACGTTCGTTCCGGAGGATTTTCCAACAGCGACACTGACGCCCCCACAATTTACGCGTGCACACTAAGGAGAAGCGCACTCAGATCATGATCCGATCAGGCTGGTCGGACCATGATCTTATCTCTTTGTCTAAGCATGATCTTTTCGGAAACTGGGTCACAGTTTTCCGGATGATGCTCTAAGAAGGCGTTAATGTGATCAAAGACCACGTCAATGGAACACCACCTTCGCGCGATTCATGCTCTACGGGGCTTTAAGATATGGCATCGAGATACCGTCTGACCGACGCATCGAACGCCGCCTTCGCGTCGTGCTCGATATTTCGTCCCCACCAGCCGCCGTAAATGCGATCGAACGCAAGCGGCGCGATCGCCTCCGCGATGCGGCGCACTGCCACCGCGTTCAGCGGCGTGTAGTTCGGATAGGAGTACATGAAGCTGACGTGACGGCGATCCATCGCCACCTGCGCCACATCGCCGGTCAGGAGTGCGCCGCGGCCATCCGCGCCCGTGCGCCAATGCAATACGCTCGCGCCAGCAAAATGCCCGCCGGCGCGGACCAGCCGAAGATCGTCCGAAATCGCGAGCTCCTCTCCTCGCCACGGCATGATCGACGGATGCGGCCGCGTGATCCATGGCGCATCGTCGCCATGTAGATAGACCGGTGCATTGCCGAACGCCTCGCTCCAGTCGGCCACCGCCCCATAAAAATGCGGATGCGATACCGCGATCGCTTTCAGCCTGCCGCGCGACTTGACGTAGTCGATCGCCTCTCGCGTTGCGAGCGGGATGCAGTCCCACATCACAAGGCCGTCGCCATCCGGCACCAGCAACGCACGCTGGCCGATCGCCAAGCGCGGCTCGACCGCGATGCCAACGAGCCCAAGATCGTCGCGCCAGACGACACGATGGCGCTTGGCCAGTTCCTCGCGGCTGAGCCAGACTTGCCCGTTCCAGTTCACGAACTGCCGCTCGTCCTCGCAGATCCGGCAGGACGGCGGCGAACTGGCGCTCTCGGAAAACTGCGCGCCGCATTGTTCGCAGGTCCAGATTGGCATGAGGGTCACTCCATTTGGAGGCGCAAGATAGCATGCAATGCGGCGGTTCGATCTCGTCTATATCGGCTTCCGCTGCCTGTACACGGCTGCCCCAAAAGCACCGTGACAAGGGCTGCAAAACAAAAGCCCGCCAGAGGCGGGCTTTCACGATGGTCAATCAGGAACGATCAGTGCTTGGAGCCAAGACTGACGATGACGCCGGTCGGTTCAGGCTCGTGCGGCATCAAATTCGTCAGGGTGTCGTCGCTCCAATGGGCGAGGTTCACGATCTTGCCGATCTGCGTGTCCGTCTCCGCTGATTCGCTGGGCTCGAGAACGTTGAGCCCGTTGGTGTCAAGGAAGTAGGTGTGATCACCGAACAAGCGGTTCAACTGGGCGACCGCCGGGTGATCGTCGGGAAGGCAGTGGGCATCGAATTGGCTCAAGGCCCGCTCGACCTGGGATGAGTTCAGTCTCATGTTCCTCGCTCCTCTGGATTGGAGGGTTGCACCGCGCAACGGCCTAAGCCGCAGGCGGCCGCCTGCATTTGCGGGACGTCATCCCGCCAACACGACGACGCGCTGGAGCTTCACTTGTGCCGTCGCTGGATGATTTTCTTCGAATTGCCATCCTGTCGCCGGCTCTTCGCCAAATACGATCCGTTTCGACCGCGCTTCAACGAACGTGAAGTCCGGGACATTGGGTCCGAGCTCGCCTATTCAACCCCGCGCTCGCATTAAATTCGCGAGTTCCCCAAGGTTCACTCCTCGGGAACAGGATGCAACCTCGCCAATTCGTCGAGCGATAGCGCCGCTTCGCGTTCCGTCAGCGTAAAGCGCACGATCACATCCTGACGGGTGACCTGCCCCCAAAGTCCCTCCGTGGACCACTTTTGTGGCACAGGCCCGCGCGGACCTTCGATCCAGACGAAGTACCACTGTGTCATGACAAGCGCCTCGCCTTAAGCGACGCGCGATTATAACGCGTTCCGTTGCAGGGATCGAACCCGGCCACCAGGCTCAAACAGCCACCGGACTCACATGAACAGCCGCGCGAGGTAAGCCAGAGCGCCGACGAGCCCGATCAGGCCGATGGTGATGCAGATCACGATCAGCCCGGCTTGCTCAAACACACGGTCGCGCATGGTCGCAAAGCTCCTGCTCAATGCGAAACCCCCAACACGGTCAGCGCTCGCGTTCGGCGATCCGGCGTTTGAAATTCGATGGTCTGGCCGACTGACAGGCCGATCAGCGCGGCACCGACCGGAGTCAGCACCGAAATGCGCTTGCGCGAGATGTCGGCTTCGTGCGGATAGACCAGCACCACCTCCCTCGCCTCGCCGGTGCTGTCGTCACGATAGCGGACCTCGGAGCCCATGCGGACCACGTCTCGCAAATCGGCGTCGTCAGGAGCGATGCTCGCGCGCTCCATCTCGCCCGCGAGGAAATAGGCCACGCGCGGAAAAAGCTCCATGCTGGAGTTGGCAAGCCCGCTCAACCGCTGCTTCTCCTCCGTTGTCACCAGGATCGGCGGCAGATCGGGTTCGGTCTTCTTGCTCATTGCTGTCACCTTGGCGTTCAGGCAGCCGTTGGCCCTGGGTCGTCGTCGACGGGATCATCTTTTGTAGCCGCAGGCGCACGGAACAATGGCACGACATTCGACTCGGCTTGTCTCACGCTTTCGCGCGTGGGCTCGAGGCGGCGATCATCGGATGCGGTGTGGACGGTCTTTGACGGGGGCGGCACGGCACGTTCCTTCTGTTCAAAGTAAATCGGGCTCCTGCACGGAAGCCACGAACTCGAGATATCGATGAGAACAGAACCCGGACGGCTCGATCGGCCGTCCGGCTAAGTGCCTGCGTGCAGGCGGCCGGCGTGCAGACAGATGCGCGCGATGCGCGGATCGATGTCGACAACGTATGTCATAATGCACTCAGCATAGCCCCACATGGCACCGTCGCCATTGCGGCGAAAGCGCGCACCTCGCGTACCGACGCGAAATTGCGTACCGTTGCAGGGATCGAAACCCCACAGGTGACTTTCCGATCCCAGTGTCGCTAGCGCCGTTCGCGCGGCATCTCCTTTCGCGGCATCTCTGTTGCGGCTTGATGTGCCATCTCAGCGGAAATCGTTTGTGCCATCCGCAAATGATCCAGCACAGTCGGCAAGAGGTCGGATGCAAAATTCTTCAGTTCGGCGTTCTCACCTGAACCGATCTCGTATTCCAGAAGCTGGGCTGTCTTCTGATGCTCGATAATTTGCCCCTCGATGTAGGCACGATCGAATTGCGCGTCGCTCGACTGCTCCAGCTTGGCGCGCATGGCCTTGTGTTCCTCGTCGAATTTATCAGGCAGCGCAATCCCGTTCGTGTTTGCGAGCGTTCCCAGCCTGTCGTTGGCAGCGCTGTGGTCGCGGACCATGCGCTCCGCGAATTCCCTGACCCTGCGGCTCGTTGCTCTCTGCGCCGCGAGCCTGCCCAACTCCACCTCAGCCAATCCTCCGACTGCGGCGGCGTGAATGAAGGTGCGATCCGGCTGATTGGTTTGGCGTGGCGCCGGCATCCCAGGTGCAGATTGTCTCGTGCCAGGCGGCACGCCGCCGGGATTACCCGGCGCGGGACTCGCGGGATTGGTCGACTGACCGAAAGCCGCCGGAGAAACAAATGCAATTGCGATCGTTACGAGCGTGAGAAGACGCATCACTCAATCTCCTTCTGCGACTCAGCGGGACGACAACCGCCGGCACCCGACTGGCATCACAGCGTCAGCATGTACGCCACCAGCGAATCCTTCTCCTCCTGCGTCAGCTTCAAGCCGAGCACCAGGTTGAAGAACTCGACCGTGTCGGCAAGCGTCAGCAACCGCCCGTCGTGCATATAGGGCGGCGAGTCCTTGATGCCGCGCAACGTGAAGGTCTTGATTGGTCCATCAGGCAATGTGACGAGACCATTGACCGTCTGACCGACATTGTAGAAGCGCTCAAGCTTCAGGTCGTGCATGTTGTTGTCGAGGAACGACGTCTGCGGCATGTGACATTGCGCGCATTGCCCCTTGCCCAGGAACACCTGCTCTCCCGCGAGTTCCTGTTGCGTCGCCTTGCTGGGATCGAGCCGCCCCAGCGGGTCGAGCTTTGGCGCAGGCGGGAAATCGATGATGTTCTGCATCTGCGCCATCATCGGGACCTGATCAAATCGGTCGGGCAGGTTCACGCCCTTCCGCTGCGCGCTGACGTGATCGCCGTTGAAATAGGCCGTCCGCTGCTCGAACTGCGTGAAGTCCTCGATCGAGCGCAGCGACCGTTTCGAGCCATGAATTTGCTGGTTGAACATGCCGCGGAGGCTGACCGTATCGAGGCGGAAGCGAGCCGCCTGCGGACGCACGTCAGGTGTCTGGTGGAAGGCCGCATTGGTGTGGAAATTCGCATGGCAATCGAGACAGGTGACGCCAAGGCTTTGGTCTGCGCTCTTGCGATCTTCTGTCTGGTTGAACTCTTCCTGCGGGAACGGTGTCAGCAACAGGCGCAGTCCCTCCATCTGCACGGGCGTGATGATGCCGATCATCAGTTGATAGTAGTTCTTTATCGTCAGAAGCTGGCCGTGCGAGACATCGCCCAGTTCCGGATGGGTGGTGAGAAAGATCGGCGGCGGAAACTCCGGCGTGAACTGGTCGGGGAGATCGAAATCGATGTCGAAGCGCCTGATGTTGCGCGATTCCTGCCGGTTGATTTCGTCGATCTGCTGGTTCGGGAAAACCTGGCCGCCGGTCGCCTGCTTGACATGCGGCAGCGGCATGAAACCGGCCGGCAGCAATCCGCGCTGCCTTATCTCGTCCGGACTCATCGCCGACAGACTGTCCCAGGTTACTCCTGTCGCCAGCCTGACGCGCACTCCGTCCTGCACGGGCTTTCGCCCGCCCGACATCATCGCATTGTCGATCGGCCGGTTGGAGAGGTCATAGCGCTGCTCCAACAAGGCCTGCTGGCGCTGCATGACCTGCGGTTTCTGCGCCTCATCGAGCGCCTTCACCACATCAAGCGGCTGCGTCGGAAGCGGCCTGTAGGTCGCGTCTGGGGGCAGTGGATCGGCCAATGCAGCGACTGCAATCAAGCTCGCTACGGCCAATGCGGCCGCAGTTTTCGGGTATTTCGACATGAGCGACCTCCGGTTCGGAGCACGCACCAGAAGTGCCGATGCAGGACCTACGCAGATGCGGAGCGCAACGCGGTCGAATCTGCTTCATTCCTACATTCCTCGAGTTTGATCATTCCGTGATGGGGGCGCACGCGATGGCCGGGTTGGTTGATCGCGTTGGCATTAGTTGACAATCCAGCCACTCCACCAACTCACGTTTGCTCCAACGCAGCACGCGTTGCCGTCGGTGCAGCTTGACAATCGAAAACGGCTCCGGTTATGTCATGTTATAACATTACATATGGATGCCCCGATGCCCTCTGCCGGGCGGAAATTCCTCGAGCTGCAAAGGCTGTTCGATCTCCATGCAAAAACTGCCCGTCACCGTCTTGTCCGGCTTCCTCGGGGCTGGAAAGACAACTTTGCTGAACCACGTGCTCAACAACCGACACGGCCTGAAGGTGGCCGTGATTGTGAACGACATGAGCGAGGTGAACATCGATGCGGACCTCGTTCGCGATGGCGGTGCGAATCTTTCCCGGACGAACGAGAAGCTGGTTGAGATGACCAACGGGTGCATCTGCTGCACCCTGCGCGACGACCTGCTGAGGGAAGTGCGTGCGCTGGCTGAAGGCGGAAGGTTCGATTACCTCTTGATCGAATCGACCGGCATCTCCGAGCCGCTGCCGATTGCGGCCACGTTCGATTTCCGGACCGAGCAAGGCGAGAGCCTGTCCGACGTCGCGCGGCTCGACACGATGGTCACGGTCGTCGATGCGGTGAACCTGTTGAAGGACTATTCCTCCACCGACTTCCTTAGCGAGCGCGGCGAGGCCCTCGACAACGACCAGCGCACGCTGGTCGATTTGCTTGTCGAGCAGATCGAATTTGCCGATGTGGTGGTGCTGAACAAGGTGGATGACGCAACACCCGCGCACCGCGATGCCGCGCGCAAGATCATCCGGGCGCTCAATCCTGAGGCCGAGATCCTGGAGACCAATCACAGCAAGGTCCCGTTCGATCGGATCCTCGATACCGGGCGCTTCGATTTTCAGAAGGCGCAACAGCATCCGCTGTGGTTCAAGGAGCTGTATGGCTTTGCCGACCATGTGCCGGAGAGCGAGGAATACGGCATCAAGAGCTTCGTCTATCGTGCGCAGCGGCCGTTTGAGCCCACGAAATTCCATCACTTCCTTCATGACGCCTGGCCAGGGGTCATTCGCGCCAAGGGCCATTTCTGGATTGCCACGCGTCCGCAGTGGGTCGGCGAAATGAGCCAGGCCGGCGCCATCACCAAGACCGAGGCCCTGGGATTCTGGTGGGCAGCGATTCCGCGCGAACGGTGGCCGCAGGATCCCGAGTGGCAGCGAATATTGAAGAAGAGCTGGAACGATCTCTATGGCGACCGCCGGCAAGAACTCGTCTTCATCGGCACGAACATGGATGAAGCCGCGATCCGTGCACGGCTTGATGCGTGCCTCGTGAAAGGAAAGCCTGGCATGGATACGCAGGCCTGGGCCGGCCTGCCCGATCCGTTTCCGGTTTGGAGGCGCGCCAACGAAGCGGCCTGACGCGCCGCAACCCTTCACAGAGTTTCGGATGCCCCGGAACGCCGTTCGCGTGCCAATAGCTCGCGCTTGCGCTTGACGCCCCAGCGATAGCCGGAGATCGAGCCGTCCTTCTTGACGACGCGGTGACACGGCACGAGGACCGTAACAGGATTGCAGGCGATCGCCTCGGTCACCTCGCGTGCGTCGCGGGTACCGAGTTTGGCCGCCAGGGCGCCGTAGTTGGTCGTTTCGCCGACGGGTATTGCACGCAGCATCGACCAGACTTCGACTTCATACGGCGTCCCGCGCAAGTCGAGTGGAATCGCGGGATCGAAACCCGGCGCTTCGATCGCGCGTTGCACCTTCGACAGGACATCGGTCAATTCCTGCTCGCTGTCGATGATGTCGGCTTCCGGGAAGTGGCCGCGCAATGCGTCCTCCGCCGCGGAGCGGTTCGAGCTGAATTCGAGGGCGACGAGCCCCTTGCCGGACATCGCCACCATGAAATCGCCGAGGGAACTGGTCCCCCAGGCAAAGCGGATGATTTCGCGCATCCTGCGCTCCTTCGAATTTGTTTCTGGCGACAAGATAGAAGCCGGCGATGGCGGGGCCGATCCGGTCCTTGCTTTCAAATCGAAAAATGGAGGTGACGCTGATCGGCGAGAGCCCGGCTCGCGCATTATTGGCGACAGTCGAGAAGCCACGGGCGACTGCTATCTCTCCGGCGGAGACACCTGGAAATCAGGCGTCGCCGATCTGTTTGTGATGCGAAAAGTCGATGACCTGAGCGGCTCCCGTCGCCGACGGCGCATCGCGCTTGATCTTATCCTCAGGAAGCTCACTGAACTGTCGCGCCATGGCGTGCCGGCCCGTCGGATCCTGTTCTTCGAGGCGTTCCGTGTCGGTTATATCGATCGCAACGATCTGATCGACGGCATCTTCGATCTGGAATTGCTCTGTAAACGGCTGCATGACCAGGCATGAATGATCTGGATTAGCTATGGCGAGGTTTGCCAGCCTCTTGAGCGGCGACCGCAAGTGAGCCCAATGCTTGACGATCAGCGACCAATCGCAACCATCTTTCAGCGCGCCGTTCAGAAGACCGTTTGACAGCGGATCATGCGGCGCAAATACACCCAGGCTGTTCGCTATGTCGATCACAGGCAGGCCTCTGGAGAGAGGCACCAGGAGGCCGACTTTCTGCTCGCTCATCCTGACCAGTTTCATGGCCTTCTCCATTCGGCGGGAGTGCGTCTGCCGCGCCGCTGAAGCATGATCCGGAAAAGTGTGAAGCGGTTTTCCCTCGCGACAAACGCGAAGCGTTTGCGCGGAGATCATGCTCAAACAATAACCTAAAGCGCGATGATGATTCATCCTCATCTCATCGCGCTTTAGGTCGCGTCGTGAAAAATAATCCCGACGGTGTGCCGCATGCCGGAGCGCACACGACTCACACCGTGACGAAGGTTCACGCGGTAATTGCCCTTCGATCCCTGCACTGGCCGGTTATGGACCGCGAAGGCCACTGCGTCGCCCTGCCGGAGCGGCACGACTTCGACGCGGCTCTGCATACGCGGCCGCTGCTCGGTCAGAACGAACTCGCCACCTGCGAAGTCCGTGCCGGGCTGCGAGAGCAGAATCGCGACCTGAATCGGGAATGCGAGATCGCCGTAGAGATCCTGGTGGAGGCAGTTGAAGTCACCCGGGACGTATTGCAGCAGAAGCGGCGTCGGGCGCGTCTGGCCGGCGTCGTGGCATTGCTTGAGGAACGACGCATGGTCGCCTGGATAGCGCTCGCTTATTCCCATCCGAGCGTTCCATTCGTTGGCAACACCTGCAAGGCGCGGGTAGAGCGCGGTTCGCAAGGAGCCGATGAGCTCGGGCAGCGGATATTTGAAATAGCGGTACTCGCCCTTGCCGAAGCCGTGCCGCGCCATGTGGATGTGGCTTCGGAAATGGCTCTCGTCGGGGTAGATATCTGCGATGGTGCGGCACTCCTCGGGCGAAAGCAGCTTCGGCAAGACGGCGCAGCCGTAATTGTCGAGCTCGCCTGCGAGCACCTGCCAGTCGTAAGCGGCAACCCGTGCCTCTGCGGACGTAACCGCGGGGGCACGGGTGATGGTGGACGAACGGACTGTCATGCGATGGCTTCCTTCCTGATCAATTCACGCTTGCGCTCGATGCCCCAGCGATAACCCGCCAGATCGCCATCGGTGCGAATGACGCGATGGCAGGGAATAGCGAGTGCGATCGGATTGGCGGCGCAGGCGCCGGCGATCACCCGGGCCGAGGCCATCGGGCTGATCCAACGAGCGAGTTCCATGTAGGTCACTGTCCTGCCGACAGGAATCGAGCGCATCTTGTCCCAGACACGGCGCTGGAGCGCCGTCCCGCGCATATCGAGCGCAAGATGAAGTCCTTCGGCGGGCTTGTCCACGAAACGGATCACCTTCGCTAGGTCATCGCGGACGATGGCCTCGTTCGCGACGAGCATGGCCTCCGGAAAACGGGCGGCGAGATCCGCCTCCAGTTCGCCAGAGTCCGCGCCAAGCAGAATGGCGCAGACGCCGTTGGCGCTGCGGGCCACCAGCACCTTGCCCAGGGCGCATTCGCCGGTCGCATAGAAAAGCATCTCGACGGCAGCGTTGGCACGCTTTGCCGTGGGTGAAAGCTGCAAGGCGGCGTCGGAAATCATGAGGTTCATCGCTTAGCTCCCTGATCTGTCCTCATGATCGAAACTATTGGGCAGCGCGCTTGCCTGAACTCCGGTGCTTGCTCTCAAATCGAGAAAGCTTTCGATTGCTGCCTGCCGACGCGAAAGAGCCGGACACTTGGGGCAAAGCAAGCTCATCAGAATTTCGGTCAGTTCACGCGATGCGGATGATCGTCGTCTTCGCGAGAAGATAGGTATCGCCGGTGCGAAAGCGGAGCCGGATATCTCCGTTCTCGAGCATCTGCCATTCTGCATGGCCGTCGGTGACGAGCCGGCGGAAATAGGCCATCACGCGCGCCTTCGCCGGATCGGCGTGAACAAGGCCTGCGATCGCATCGGGCATTGTCCTGCGGCGTCGCTTCTCGCGCTTGGTCTTTGCGTCGAATGCACCCCGAGGAAACATCGTCTGAAGCGTTCCTTCCGCCAGTCGATCGGCGTCGGCGATCACCAGCGACTTCGATAGGCTCGCATCGACCACCTGAATGATCGAGTGAGTGCACGAGATCGCAACCAGCGCACTCCGAATATTGCTTTCAAACTCGCAGACACTGGCCGGAAGGTGCCTCTGGAGGTCAAGGCGGCGGCGCTGTTCATGTACCCTGCGAGCACTCCCGGTCGAGCAGAGCGCGCTTGCGTTCGACGCCCCAGGCATAACCGGAGAGCGAGCCATCTTTCCGAACGACGCGATGGCAGGGAATGGCGACGGCAAGCTTGTTCGCCGCGCAGGCGCCGGCCACCGCGCGCACCGCCTTGGGGGAACCGATACGCTGTGCGATTTCAGTATAGGAAACCGCTTCGCCGACGGGAATCTCCTGCAGAGCCCGCCACACGCGTTGCTGGAAGGCGGTGCCGCGGACGTCGAGGGGAAGGTTCAGGCCGATCCCCGGCGCCTCGACAAACCCGACGACCCGGGCAACCAGTGCCTCATAGTCGCGATCGGCGCCAATGAGATGCGCTTTCGGGAAACGATCCTGAAGATTGCGGACGAGTTCGTCCGGATCGTCGCCCAGGAGGATCGCAGCCACGCCCTTGGTGCTGGAGGCGACGAGGATGGCGCCGAGAGAAGTCTGCCCGACCGCGAACTTGATCTCCTCGTTCGTGCCCCCGGCACGGTACTGCGACGGCGTCATGCCGAGCATGTCCGTCGACTTCTCGTAGAAGCGCCCGCTGGAATTGAAGCCGGCGTCGTAGATCGCCTCGGTGACGGAGTTGCCCGAGACCAATCCCTGGCGAACCTTCCTGGCACGGTGGGCGGCGGCGTATTCCTTCGGTGTCAACCCGGTCGTGGCCTTGAACACGCGATGGAAATAGCTCGGACTCCGGCCGATCGCCGCTGCCAGTTGCTCCAGCGAAGGCTCTTCTTCGCTCTCCTCGATGATCCGGCACACTTTCGCCACCAGGGCCGCGTTCTCGGCTTCGGTCGAAAGGCCTTCCGGATTGCAACGCCGGCAAGGCCGGAAGCCTGTCGCCCTGGCGCTTTCCAGGCTGTCGTGGAGCTGCACGTTCCTGGCGTTGGGAACGCGCGAAGGGCAGGACGGCCGGCAATAGACGCCGGTCGTTGCCACCGAGTACCAGAGATGGCCATCGGCCGTCTTGTCGCGCGCGACAATGCGTGCCCATCGAGGATCATCCACCACCGACGGGGGCGTTGACTTCGGGGTGCTGGCGGGCGTCGCAGTCATCTTCTTTCTCATATGGTGTTGGACGATGGTGCCGCCAATTCCCGTCTGATGCACTCCGATCCTTGCTTTCGAATTCGATTGCGTATGCCAGCAACCGGATCACCGGGGGAACACCGGCTTGACGAGTTCCGGGGGCAGCACAGATGCCGAGTTAAGCCTAGATGGCCAGAAGCGAATAAGGTCCGCACGGACGTGCGGACCTTATTCGATGGCCGGGCGTGAGCTGCCTAGGCAGCCTTCAGCAGCCCAAGCTGGGTCAGCGCGGTCACGCCGTCGTCGAGACCGATCTCCTCGACGATCTTGCCGTCGATCACCTTCAGCACCGTAGTGCCGGTGAAATGCATCTTGCGGCCCGTTGCAGCCGGCAAACCGCCGACCAGGAAGTCGTTGAAGGCCGGCCCCTTATGGGTGCCGCCACCTTCCCATTGGCCGACGACGTAATCGCCCTCGGCGATCAGGTCCGCCGTGCCCCAGAAATTGAGATCGGGGAATGCAGCACGGAAATCGGTCATGAACGCCTTGATATCGGCGCGGCCGCGGCGAGGCTCATGCAGCGAGTATTTGAGCAGCATGTCGGGCGCGGCGATCTCGTCGATGACCGCAAGATTGACGTCCTTGCCCCAGAACTCCGTGAACCAGCGACCGACAACGGCCTTGTTATCTTCTTCCTTGCTCATTGGAACGGCTCCTTGTGTCTCGTGACGATCACCGACGTCGGGTGGTGATCTGAACGAGGCTTACGCTTGACCGAAGCAAGCCAAACTCCGGTTCTTGTCTTCAAATCGAAAGCGGAGACGGAGCAACCGCCGACGCGATGCGGATAGATACCACGGCCGGCACAGATCAGCCGTTCCGCCTTCGCAGTCCAGCAAGCTGGGATGGAAGAAGACCGTAGGTCTTGCGATATATCTCCGCAAAGCGTCCCATATGCATGAAGCCCCATTTCAGGGCGACTTCGGAGACAGGCAGAATGTTGTCCGCAGATGTAAGTTCCAGATGTGCGGCTTCCAGCCTGATGCGACGCAAGTAGGCGACCGGCGTTGCACCGTAGTGCGCCTGGAAAGCGGTCTGCAACGTCCGTACGCTGATACCTGCTGCGGCTGCGGCGTCGCTCATGGTAAAGGGCCGATGAATGTTGGAATGCATGTAATCGACCGCCCGCCGAAGGTGGCGCATGGTTGGTTCAGACGGTTCCCGCAATTTGCCTGATGTCAGTCTCTCGAGCACCAGCAAGAGCAAGGATTCGCTCAGCAGCGCCATCGCGATGGGAGCGCGCCCCTGAAGATCCTCATCAAGAACGGCGGACACGACCGCTTGCGCGGAGTGATAAAGCGATTGCGTCGTCGTCTCCGTCAGATGATGGAGCATCAGAGGCGTGAGGTCCTGAATAGAGAGCTTTTCATCGAATGTGGAAAGGGCCTGCATCAATTCCGGGCGTTCGAACCGTAACGCTCTCATTGCATGAGCCCCCTTGGTGGAGATTCGGCTTGGCGCGTCTGTCAGATGTGTAAATAGAGATCCTGGGAGCGCTCGGCAGGCACCGTATCTGCCAATTGCAGCAACAGCGCCAATGACAGGCTGCGAGACATGCAAGGTCTCCGCTGAGTCATTGAGTGTTATTTCGTAGCCATGGCTACCCTGCACCCGCCAGCAGGTCAGGCCGTTGACCGCAGCGAAGCTGGCTCGCCACGAAAATTGCCGCCCGGCCTTCTCCGGCTCCGCCGAAACGTCCGGCAAGAATATCGAGAGACAGTCTAGATACGTATCGAAACCAACCCCACGCTTATCTTGGGAAGCAACACGCGAAAACGAACTCATATTTCCAAGCAGGCCACACAGTAATTGTTTCGCGATTAACTGAAATTCTCCGGTTAAGCAACGCGGTGCCACACGGCGTCAATTTTAACGGTGGCTATCCAATTCGCGCGAGATATGGCCAAAAGGCGAATTGCCCGCGCGTCGGTAACATCTCATTCAGCAACGCTGCATACGCATGAAGATACGTGGCAGCTGGCGTGAACAGCGCTCCTGCTTACGTCCGCCGACAACCCGGGAAATGTTGGCAACATCACGATCACAAGCGAGCGGATGCAGCTTGGACAGGGACGCGACTCTCTCTGTTCATCTCGAGTCGACAAGCCATCAAACGAATGATGGCGGCAGCAGGAGGAACGAGGTGGATGTTCGCAACACTGCAAGCGCCGTTGCCTCCCCGTTGCTCGCGCAGGTAACGACGCACCAAAAGACAGCCGCGATAATTTACGAACAGGCGAGACCGCCAGGAAAGTGAATCGCATGATCGAGGCAGCCACGACAGTCCGACAACTTCATATCGCCCTCATAACTGAGACGCCGGAACGGACAAGACCGCTGGCATCCATACTCAGTCGAACCTGCGACGTCCATTTGCTGCCGCCGGCGATTGACCCTCTTGTCATCGATAATTTCGCTTCTTGCGTCGTTCTTGACGTTGATCTTTCGTCAACGCAGGTGGTTCGAGCGCTTCAGCCCACTCGCCAGGCAATTCTTGCACGTTCGCTGCCCAGCCTCCTTGTTATCGACAAGAGCATCGGAGAACGCGCGCTTGCCGAAAAGATGCGCCACGCAGAGACTTTCGGCGTACGCAACTACATCTACCATCCGTTCGATGCAGATGAAGTTCTGCGGGTATTTTCTCCAATACATCACGCGCGCGCCAAGTCGGAAACACCATCGCACAACAAGATCGTGTTGCGGGGCGTTTCCGCCGCTCATCGTGCGCTCGCGCAGACAATCGAGGCGCCGCACAACGAGAGCTCACTTCCATTCGAAACTCTCGAAGCCAACACTCCGCTCATCCTGGAGGCGCTCGATGTCTGGGGAATTGGTCCCTGGATGGAAACCGTGCGGAGGCATCATGGCGGCACCTACAGGCACAGCCTGCTTGTCACCGGCTTCGCCGTCGCGTTCGCGCAGAAGCTGAAGATGCGCCCCAAGGACCAACAACGCATCGCGCACGCTGCGCTGTTGCACGATGTTGGAAAATCGTTCGTTCCACTCGATATCCTCGACAAGCCGGGAAAATTGACTGACCATGAGATGGAGCAGATAAGACAGCATCCCCGATACGGATATGACCTGCTCACGCAACAAGGCGGCTTTCCGGTCGAGATCCTTGATTGCGTGCTTCATCACCATGAACTGCTCGATGGATCGGGCTATCCGGATCAGCTTCGCGCCGGGCAGATTGCAGATCTCGTACGCGTCATCACGATTGCCGATATTTTTTCTGCACTGGTGGAAGATCGACCCTACCGGCAATCGCTGGCGCCAATGCAGGCCTTCGGCATCATGCAGGACATGGGAAACAAACTCGACGGCGATCTCCTCAACGCGTTCCGCTCCGTCGTCGAGGATACGGCGTGACGTGACCTATGCGAAGGTACGCCGTCATCGCCCGGGGGACGCTGGACATCGAAAGGCCTGACAGAGGCGGGCAAAATTTTTCGAAATCGCTGGAGAAGGCTGGCTGCGGGGAGGCGCAAGGGTCCGCCGGACTCTCATCGAAGAACGTCTTCGGCGAGCGCACGTGACGGATGACGTGTGTCGCCACGCCGATTTTGTGGGCGTACGTACATGATGACTGCTTCCGGAAGCTCCGCCTTCACCTTCAGCGCGGCGACAAGCGCGTCTTGTCCGTCGAGGACGACATGGTCTGTCTTTCCCCTTAGCTTAAACCCAACGGTGAACTGCATCCCAATATCTCCACTCTTGTACTGCTACAGTGTCTTTCGTCATTGCCGTTCTCCTTCGCCGCGAGGCAACGGGAGCTACGCAGTCGGAGTGAAGAATACGACCCGGAGCAGATGCGTGTAGTCGGATTCGAACACCATGATCGCCACGAATACCAACACCAGCACCGGCGGAAGCAGGATGGCATAGGCCAAGGCCAACCGCTCCCAGGCCATGTGCATGAAGACGGCGACGATCAGACCGGCCTTCAAAACCATGAACAGCAGAATCAGCGACCATCTGAGATGGCCATGGATACCAAAGTAGTCGACGAGAAAGGAGCAGGTACTAAGGACGAACAGCCATCCCCAGACCGCGAGATAGAGCTTGATCGGGTGCTGCTGGCCCTTTGCTTGCGTGGCTCCCGGCGCATGGGCCTCATGGGCGTGAACGTGCAGCGAAGGTTGTTGGCCTTCCACATGTATCGCGGCTTCTGTCATGCGCCAACCTCACCAAAGATAGAAAAGGGCAAAGATGAACACCCACACAAGATCGACGAAGTGCCAGTACAGGCCGGTGATTTCGACGATCTCGTAATACCCCTTCCGGCTCGTGAAAAAGCCACGCCTTTCGACGTCGAAGTCTCCCCGCAAGACCTTGCGTGCGATGGCGATCAGGAAAATCACGCCAATGGTCACGTGGGTGCCGTGGAAGCCGGTTATCATGAAGAAGCTGGCCCCGAACTGCGCCGCGCCCCACGGATTGCCCCAGGGCCTGACGCCTTCCATGATCAGCTTGGTCCATTCGAAAGCCTGCATTCCGACGAACGTTGCGCCGAATGCGGCGGTGGCCAGCATCAAGGCTGCAGTTCTGATCCGATCCCGGCGGTAACCGAAATTGACCGCCATCGCCATGGTGCCGCTGCTGCTGATCAGGATGAAGGTCATGATAGCGATCAGAATGAGCGGTATGTGCTGACCGCCGATATTGAGAGCAAAGACTTCGCTGGGGTTGGGCCACGGCACCGTCGTGGACATTCGCGCCGTCATGTATGACAGCAGGAAACAACTGAAGATGAAGGTGTCGCTCAGGAGGAAGATCCACATCATGGCCTTCCCCCAGGAGACATTCTTGAAAGCGCGCTGATCCGAAGACCAGTCGGCAACGATCCCTCGCAAGCCCGGGAGCCGCGCAGGCGATGCTCCAACGTTTGTCAGTGCAGTCTCTGCCATCGGTCCCTGCCTCCCTAGCTGAGCAACTGGCGACAGATGTCGACGAAATTGTCTGTCCAGCCCGTCAGCAGACCGAGCAAGACCAGCCAGACCAGCAGCAGGAAATGCCAATAGATGGCGCAGAGTTCCACGCTCGCGCGCACCTGCTTAACCTCAGCGCCACGCCATAACTTGGCGGCCGTTCTGCCGAGCGCCACGAGACCGCCCATCACATGCAGCCCGTGCGCCGCGGTGATCAGGTAGAAGAAAGAATTGGCTGGGTTGGACGCGACGAAATACCCAGCGGCATTCAACTGTCGCCACGCCAGAAGCTGTCCAACCAGGAATGTAACGGCGAATGCTCCCCCACTGAGCAGGCCGAGAATGATGCCGTCCATGTCGTCACGGCGGGCGGCGATGTACGCCCATTGCAGCGCAACGCTGCTCAACACCAGCACGCCCGTGTTGAACCACAGCAGCGCTGGCACTGGCAGCGTCCGCCAGTCCACCATGTTCATGCGCATGGAGTAAGCGCTGATGAAGAGCGCGAACAGCGAGCCGACGACCGCGAGAAACACCCCCAATCCGATCTTCGCCGCTTGCGGTGATGCTGTGCTCTCCTCGCGAAGATCGACGCTCACTCCCTCCTCCAGCCAGGGTTTGGCTGTCAGCCGTTGCTGCGAGAGCCACCATCCCGCAATTGCCGCGATTCCAACCATGAACAGGACAATGACGCTCACGGATGGGCCCCCTGCGCCGACAGTCTGGCCGGCGGTTCATTTTGCGGCACGAAGTCCCTGCCGGCGCCGGGTACGCTGTAATCGTAGGCCCAGCGATAGACGATCGGGAGCTCCTTGCCCCAGTTGCCGTGCCCCGGCGGGGTCTCTGGTGTCTGCCATTCCAGCGACGCGGCTCCCCAGGGATTGCCGCCCGCCTCTTTCCCTTTGAACAGGCTCCAGATCAGATTGAATATGAAGACAAGCTGGGCAAAGCCGACAATCAGGGCGGCCACGCTCATGAACGCATTGAGGTCATGGGCGGATGCCGGGATGAAGGCCGTTTCGCCAATATCGTGATAGCGGCGAGGCACGCCCAAAAGGCCCAGATAGTGCATCGGGAAGAAAACCGCGTAGGCTCCGAGGAACGTGACCCAGAAGTGGAATCGTCCGAGCGCCTCATTGAGCATTCGTCCCGTGACTTTCGGATACCAATGGTAGATCCCGCCAAACACGGCCATGATCGGTGCAATGCCCATCACCATGTGAAAGTGGGCGACAACAAACATCGTGTCCGACAGCGGAACGTCCACGACCACGTTGCCGAGAAACAGGCCGGTCAGCCCGCCATTTACGAACGTGATGATGAACGCAAGCGCGAACAGCATCGGGATGGTGAGATGAATATCGCCGCGCCAGAGGGTCAGCACCCAGTTGTAGACCTTGATCGCGGTCGGGATGGCAATGATGAGCGTCGTGGTGGCGAAGAAGAACCCGAAATACGGGTTCATGCCGCTCACATACATGTGGTGCGCCCATACGACGAAGCTGAGCGCGCCGATCGCCACGATCGCCCAGACCATCATGCGATAGCCGAAGATGTTCTTCCGCGCGTGGGTGCTGATCAGATCGGATATAATGCCGAAGGCCGGCAAGGCGACGATATAGACTTCGGGATGGCCGAAGAACCAGAAGAGGTGCTGGAACAGGATTGGGCTGCCGCCGCCATACTTCGTCAGCTCGCCCATCTCGACCAGTGTCGGCATGAAGAAACTGGTCCCCAGGAGGCGGTCAAGCAGCAGCATCACCGAGGCGACCAGCAGCGCCGGGAAGGCCAGCAGTGCCATGACGGTAGCCGTGAAAATGCCCCACACCGTCAAGGGCAACCGCATCAACGTCATGCCGCGCGTGCGCGCCTGCAGCACCGTCACCACATAATTGAGCCCGCCCATCGTAAAGCCGATGATGAACAGGATCAGCGAGGCCAGCATCAGAATGATGCCCCAATCCTGCCCGGGGGTGCCGGAGAGAATCGCCTGCGGTGGATAGAGCGTCCAGCCGGCGCCGGTTGGCCCGCCAGGCACGAAAAAGGTCGAGGCCAGCACCAGGACCGCGAGCAGGTAGACCCAATAGCTCAGCATGTTCACATAGGGGAACACCATGTCCCGGGCGCCGACCATGAGCGGGATAAGGTAGTTGCCGAAGCCACCAAGGAACAACGCGGTGAGCAGGTAGATCACCATGATCATGCCGTGCATGGTGATGAACTGGAGATATTGGTTGGCATCGATGAAGGAGAACGTGCCGGGAAATCCCAGTTGCAGTCGCATCAGCCACGACAGCACCAGCGCGACCATTCCGATCGACATCGCCGTAATCGAGTACTGGATGGCGATAACCTTGGCGTCCTGCGAAAAGACGTACCTCGTCCACCAGCTCTTCGGATGATAGAGCTCGACGTCAGGCGCCTCAGCGGCCGGAATGCCTGCGATTGTGTCAAACGGGACATCGACCATCGGAATACCCTCCTGGTCTTCTGTTCAGCGAGGAGTTCGCCTCACGATCGATCGTGCCTCCTCGCCGCTATTTTTATTCGCTACCTGTCTTGTACGCCGCCTTCGCGACGTTGCGCTGGCCTGACAACTCGGCGAATGTCCGCTGTTTCTCCAGCCACGCGTGATATTCTTTCTCTTCCTCGACGACGACCTTGCTGCGCATTTGCGCGTGCGCGGCACCGCAGAGCTCTGCACAGAGAACCTCGAACGTTCCGGTGCGGGTGGGCGTGAACCAGTAATAGGTGACCGAGCCCGGTATCATGTCCATCTTCGCCCGGAACTCCGGCACATAGAAATCATGCAGGACATCGATTGAGCGGAGCAGCACCTTCACCGGCTTCCCGATCGCCAGGTGCAGATCGTCGTTTTGAATAACGATGTCGTCTTTTCCGTTCGGATCGTCGGGATTCAACCCCATCGGATTGTCGGCACTGACAAGGCGGGCATCGGAGGTCCCGAGCCGGCCGTCTTTTCCAGGAAGCCGGTAGCTCCATTGCCACTGCTGTCCCATGACCTCGACCTCGGTCGCACCGGCCGGAACGGTCACGAACTGGTGCCAGACGACCAGTCCGGGTGCCAACATCGCCGCGACGCCGATTCCTGTCCCGACGCTGAGCCACCATTCGAGCCGCTTGTTTTCGGGATTGTAGTCTGCCTGCCTTCCCTCCTTGTGGCGAAAGCGGAAGACGCAGTAGGCCATGAACGCGACGACGGCGACGAAGACCGCTCCGGTGATCCAGAATGTCAGGGTGATGGTGTCGTCGATGTAGCCCCAGTTCGAGGCAAGCGGCGTCCACCACCACGGGCTGAAGAGGTGAAACACCACCGAGGCGATCGCGACCAAAAGCAGTATGATTGCTACAGCCATCCCTCATGCATCCTTGCCGCTAAAAGGCTGCGGATACGAACCGGAGGGCGGAGCTCACGTCTGTCGCGATGGCGGACTTTACATCCGCTGTCGTCGTGCCTCTTGCCTCGCCCATTCCACTGGTCGCGACGCGGACTGCACGCCACGACCGCAAGTCTCATCAGAGCTGGGGGCGTTGGGATCAAGATGGTACGGGTCGAGCCGGGCGTCAATAGTGGAGGACGCCGCGCCTTGGTCCCTCGCGTTGCCGACGCCACGCAAACCGGCAATTGTCGGCCGATACCGATCGTCCGGCGGTGCGGTGCAGTGCAGCGAGAGAAGTGTGCAACCGCACAATTCACCCACCCGTGAGCGCTATCTTGCTCTCATCGCCTTAAGCTCGTACACCGGTAGCGACAGGTGTCGCCCGGCAAAGCTCCTTCTCGCTGAATCTGGCTCGCCGGGCTCGATCGCGATTTCCGCGCATGAGGCGAATGTGCGCGAGTTGAAGGCCGCGCCGTTCCCCCTTGCGATCACGAGCAAGGAGACCGGAGCCATGGCCACTCAGTATTTTGCAAGACCTCACCTGCAATTCTTCGGCGTCTCCACCGCATATGTCGTTCGCAAGATCGGCCTTTCGGACTTGCGCGACGCGCTGCGCCTGGGCTGGGAAGACTTCCAAGCGATACCAACTCACGCTGTCGTCCTGTGCGGAATTTATCCCGTTCTCGGTCTTGTTCTGTTCAGACTGGTCCTTGGCTATTCGGTGCTGCCGCTGCTGTTTCCGCTGGCGGCCGGTTTTGCGTTGATCGGTCCTTTTGCCGCGCTCGGCCTCTACGAACTCAGCCGCCGCCGCGAGCGCGGCGAGGAACCCGCAGCATGGCACGCGATGCACGTGCTGAGCGCACCGTCCTTCGGCGCCATTCTCGGCCTCGGCGTGCTCCTGCTCGTCCTGTTCGGGGTCTGGATCGCCGCCGCGGACGCGATCTACGTTACCATCTTCGGCTATGCCCCGGCCGCAAGCATCCCTGATTTCGCAACGCGCGTGCTGACGACGCCACAAGGCTGGTCGCTCATCATCATAGGCTGCGGCGTCGGCTTCCTGTTCGCAGTCGTGTCCCTGTGCGTCAGCGTCGTATCGTTTCCGTTGATGCTGGACAGACATGCCACTGCGATAGACGCCATCCGGACGTCGCTGCGGGCCGTGAAGGAGAATCCATTTGTGATGGCCGCATGGGGGCTGATTGTTGCGGCACTGCTGGTGATCGGTTCGCTGCCGTTCTTCGTCGGTCTCGCTGTCGTGCTGCCGGTGCTCGGTCATGCCACCTGGCATCTTTATCGGAAGGTGGTGGAGCCCGACCCGAATCCCCCACAGGAGGAGCCCCGCACACCGATAGGTCATCGCTACGCAGCAGATTTCCCGGCGTCGCTCTTCCCATGGAGCCACGAACGCTAGCCGGAGCAGCATTGAACGCGCTAGCCGGGCGATCGAAGCAAATAGATAGCCGTCTACGAGGCAATTGGGGCGGCGAGCTGTGGTTTACGCACCCTACCGGGCGATATAGCTCCGCCAAAGATAACCGCAGGCGGATGCTGATTGAGCCGCTCGACGCCGAACCGGACGAGGCCGTCCGCCATGCCGAGACAATTGGGCGCGTCGTGAAGATGCGATTCAGTTTAATCGCATCCTGCTCTAGCCTTGCCGCTTGCGCGCCGCGATATAGGGCCGGGCCTCGTTGCCTTTGGCCGCGTGGTTTTCGGTGGCCAGAACCTCGAAACCCGCCGCCTCCATCAGTTCGCCCAGCTCCATTGCCCGGAAAGCACCGGCATAAGGCGCTATGCCGATCGCGCGCATCGCGGGCAGCAAGGCTATCCGGATGAGCGGGTTCATGTCGCCGAGGCACGGCGTCTTCGAAATGAACAGGCCCCCCGGAGCGAGCAGGGCATGGATGCGCCGCAAGGTGCCGGACACGTCGCGGACCAGGTGGAGATAGTTGAAGCCCAGGATCGCGTCGAACGGCCCGGCCTCAGGCGCGAGCGTCTCCGCCGTCGCGATCTGGAAGGTGAGCCCCGGTATAGAGGAGGCGCCGTGCTTCTCCTTGGCGATCTCGATCATCTCGGCGGAAAAGTCCGTCGCAAGATAGCTTTGCACATCGCCTGCGAGCCTCAGCGCCGTCGTCGCGCAGCCCAACTCAAGCACCCGGTCGCCCGGCTTTAGCAAGGCAAGGGTCCGGTCGAGCGTACGCTCATATCCGGCCGGATCCGCAACCGCACCCTTGGCATATTTCCGTGACGATCTGTTCCAGAAACGGGCGTCGCTCGCGGTGCTCATAGAAAACGCTCCTTTTGCAGTTCAGCGCCGCGATCAGACGGAATCGGATCGTTAAAGCATGATCTCCGCGCAAACGCTTCGCGTTTTTCGCGAGGAGAACCGGTTTCCACTTTTCCGGATCTCGGAGGATGCCCGCGCCAACGTCATGCGCGGTATGATCGCTCGGGCGACGAGGCTGCACGGCGAGCACGCCGTTCCCGCTTTTGTTCTAAGAAACATCGGCCTGATCGCCGCAACCTGACCATTGTTGCCTCGATGCAACGTCACCGGGTGACGTGTGTCACGCCTTAGCTGAATAGGGTCCTCAATACTGTGCAAACAATTGCCTACCCGAATCCTCCACAAGGGGGGGCCCGCACGCCGATAGGTCATCGCTATGCCGCCGATTTCCCGGCGTCGCTCTTCCCATGGAGCCACGAACGCTGGCCGGAGCGGCATTGAACCTGCCAGCCGGGCGATCGAGGCTATTCGGGTCATCAAAAAGAAAGCCCCAGCAATCAACTGAGATTGCTGGGGCTTTCTACCAACTTGGTTGCGGGGATAGGATTTGAACCTATGACCTTCAGGTTATGAGCCTGACGAGCTACCGGGCTGCTCCACCCCGCGTTAAACCGGATTTCCGCCTTGCATGGAGAGAGGCCGAACGTGAAGCGGACAACGCTTGGAAGGGCGCCGCTCGATCCGTTCGAAAACTTCCTGAGAAGGCGACCCGGGGCCGAGGGCAACCGGGCGCGAGGCGTATGTATCAATGCTGATCCGCTTTGGAAAGCCCTTCGGCACAGGTTTTTTGAGGTTTTGTGACGGCCAAATTAACAGGATTCGTGCGCGAATCGGGCGTTTGGAACCTCCCTTGCCGAAAAGGCCGCAAAACTGGAGCCTCGGACCAAGAGAATCACGGAATGGCGGTCATTCGCATCAGGCGCGCACGCTTCCCGGAATGGCACAGGGTCGGGGCGGCATTCGGGGGATCGGCCACAATACCAATGCGCCGACCGTAATGATCGGCCAGAAGGCGTCGGACATGATCCGGGCGAAGCAGCAAGGAGCAACGGCCTTTCGCGGAAGGCCAATGCGCAAAAACCTCGTCCTGAGGAGCGCGCTCGCGCGCGTCTCGAAGGATGGGCCGCGGGCACTACCGGGGCCTCATGGTTCGAGACGCCGCTTCGCGGCTCCTCACCATGAGGGGCAGCACCGCGTCTCAGTTCAGCAAGAACCCGCCGTCGACCGTCACCACGGTGCCGGTCATGTAGCGCGAGGCTTTTGAGGCCAGCAGCAGGATCACGCCATCGAGGTCGGATTCGGCGCCGACCCGGCGCTGCGGAATCCGTTTTGTCAGTTTCTCGCCGGCCGGCGTCGCCCAGAAATCGTGGTTCATCTCGGTGTCGATATAGCCGGGCGCCAGCGCGTTGATGCGGATGTTGTTGCCGGCGAGCTCCAGCGCCATCACCTTGGTGGCCTGGATGATGCCGGCCTTCGAGACCGTGTAGGGCGAGAGGAATTTCATCACGCCGAGGCCGAGCACGGAGGCGATGTTGACGATGTTGCCCTCCTGCTTGCGCGCGATCATTCGCCGCGCCAGTTCGGTCGCCAGGAAATAGGCGCCCTTGAGATTGGCGCTGATCACGGCGTCCCAATCCGCCTCGGTCTGCTCGGTCGACAATTTCTCGATGGCGATGCCGGCATTGTTGATCAGTACGCTGACCGGACCGAAGGCGGCTTCCGCGGCGTCCAGCGCCTTGCCGATGCTACCGATGTCGGTGACGTCCATCTGCACCGCGCTCGCGCGGCCGCCCTTGCCCCTGATCTCCTCCTCCAGGCTCTTCAGCTTGCCGGTCTGCCGCGCCGCCAGAACGACGGCGGCGCCATGCGCGGAAAGGACGCGGGCGAATTGGCGCCCCAGCCCCTGGCTTGCGCCGGTGATCAAGATGGTTTCCTGGCTGACGTCAAACAGATCGGACATGGTGCGTTTCCCAAAACCTGATATGCGCGCATTGATACCTACGATTTCGGCCGGCGCAACGCCGCAGGACTTATCAGGCCGCGCGGCGTTGGCTAAAGTGGTCCCATCGAACATTTTAGAAACCACCTGACATCACGGGAGTGAAACAGTGGATCTTGAGATCAAAGGGCGCCGCGCCATCGTCTGCGCCTCGAGCAAGGGTCTGGGCCGCGCCTGCGCCATCGCGCTCGCCAATGAGGGCGTCCATGTCACCTTGACGGCGCGCGGCGCGGAAGCGCTGAAGAAGACCGCCGACGAGATTCGCAAAGGGCATCCCGACGTCACCGTCACTGAGATCGTCGGCGACATCACGACGCCCGCGGGCCGCGAGGCTGTGCTGAAGGCCTGCCCGGAACCGGACATCCTGATCAACAATGCCGGCGGTCCGCCGCCCGGCGATTTCCGCAACTGGACCCGCGACGACTGGATCAAGGCGATCGACGCCAACATGCTGACCCCGATCGAGCTGATCAAGGCCACCGTCGACGGCATGATGGCACGGAAATTCGGCCGCATCGTCAACATCACCTCCGCCGCGGTGAAGGCGCCGATCGAGATTTTGGGACTTTCCAACGGTGCGCGCGCCGGCCTTACCGGCTTCGTCGCGGGCCTCTCGCGCAAGACCGTCATCAACAACGTCACCGTCAATGCGCTGCTGCCGGGGCCGTTCGAGACCGATCGCCTGCTCGGCACCGCGAAACCGGAAGCCGAGAAGCGCGGCATCACCCCCCAGCAAGTGCTGGCCGAGCGCGCCAAGCTCAATCCCGCCGGCCGCTTCGGCGATCCCGAGGAGTTCGGCTACGCCTGCGCGTTCCTGTGCGGCGCCAGGGCCGGCTTCATCACCGGCCAGAACATCCTGCTCGACGGCGGCGCCTTCCCGGGCACGCTGTGAAGATGGTCACGCTGTGAGAGCGGTCTGGTACGAGCGGACAGGGCCGGCGGCAGAGGTCCTGACCTTCGGCGAGATGCCGACGCCGGTGGCGGCTGCAGGCGAGGTGCGAATCCGCCTGGAGGCCTCCGGCGTCAATCCCGCCGATGTCGGCCGCCGCGGCGGCAATTATCGGGCGATGGAATATCCGCGCGTGATCCCGAACAGCGATGGCGCCGGGATCATCGACCAGGTCGGCGACGGCGTGAAGCGGTTCAAGGTCGGTGACCGGGTCTGGCTGTTCAACGGCCAGCGCAACGGCCGCGCCTTTGGCACCGCCGCGGAATATATCACCCTCGCCGAGCACCTGGTGACGCCGCTGCCGGATCATCTCTCATTCGCGGAAGGCGCCACTCTCGGCATCCCCGGCATGACCGCGTGGTGCTGCCTGTTTGCGGACGGGCCGATCGTGGGCAAGACGGTGCTGGTCACCGGCGGCGCCGGCGCGGTCGGCCATTATGCCGTGCAACTGGCGAAATGGGGCGGCGCCGAGGTGATCGCAACCGTCAGCTCATCACACAAGGCCGAGCAGGCGCGGCGCGCGGGCGCCGATCTCGTGATCAACTACAAAGAGGAAGATGTCGTTGCGAAGGCGACGGCATTCACCCATCAACGCGGCGTCGACCGCGTGGTCGATGTCGATTTCGGCGGCAATCTCGCTGCTACGCTGAAGCTGATGGCGGTCAATTCCACGATCGCCGTCTACGCCACCAACGGCAACCGCAACCCCGTCGTGCCGATGCGCGAATTGATGGAGAAGTGCATCGCCTTGCGCGCGCTGGTGCTGTTCGCGCTGCCGCCGCCGTTGCTCGCCGCAGCTCAAGCCGACATCACGAAATGGCTCGCCGCCGGACCGCGCCTTCACAACATCGCCGGCCAGTTTGCGCTGACGGAGACGGCACAGGCTCACCTCGCGGTCGAGAAGGGAGACAAGCTCGGCACCGTTATCGTTGATTGCGCTCGTTAGAGCCTGATCGGGAGAGCGTGATCGGGAAAAGTGGGTACCGATCTTCCGAAAAGATCATGCTCAAAAGAAGGAAGCGGTGGGATGGAATGGAAAGTAGGCAGGGTCAAGATCACGAAGGTCGTCGAATTGGAGACGGTCGGGCACACCCGTTTCATCCTGCCGCTCGCGACCAACGAAGAAGTCCAGAAGCTGCCCTGGCTCATACCGCATTTTGCCACCGACGAAGGCCGGCTGAAAATGTCGATCCATTCGCTGCTGGTGGAGACGCCGACACGGCGGATCATCGTCGACACCGGGCTCGGCAATGACAAGCAGGGCCGCAACGTGCCGAGCTGGAACAACCGCAAGCATCCCTTCCTGGAGACGCTGACCGCGGCGGGCTTTCCCCCCGATAGCATCGACACCGTGCTGTGCACGCACCTGCATGTCGACCATGTCGGCTGGAACACGAAGCTCGTCGACGGCCAGTGGGTGCCGACCTTCTCCAACGCCCGCTACGTGTTCGGCCGAGCCGAATTCGAGCATTGGCGCGACCACGGCAAATCGCCCGACAACATCGCGGTGTTCACGGATTCCGTGAAGCCGATCGCGGATGCCGACAGGGCCGATCTCGTGCCTTCCGACCACCGCCTGACGGAGGAGATCACGCTGATCCCGACGCCCGGCCACAGCCCGGGCCATATGAGCATCCACATCCGCTCCGACGGCGAGGAAGCGCTGCTCACCGGCGACGTCACCCACCATCCCTGCCAGATGGCCCATCCGGACTGGTCCTCGACGGCGGATTCGGACCACAAGCAATCGGCGGTGACGCGGCGCGAATTGTTCTCCCGCTTTGCCGACACGCCGACGCTGGTGATCGGCGGCCATTTCAACGCCGGTCACATCAAGCGCGAGGGGGAAGCCTTCAAGTTCATCGCGCTGGACAATGCGTAGGGTGGGCAAAGCGGAGCGTGCCCACCCTTGCGAGCGAGGCGTTTGATGGTGGGCACGGCGGAAGTGCGCCTTTGCCCATCCTACCTACCCGCTTCCCGTTTTCGGCAGTTGAATTTCGCCCCGCGCTGCTCCATGAAGCGTCCTAAGTCCGTAAATTCCAAAAACCCCTGTAGGGAGTGATCAAAAATGAAGCTTGTTCGTTACGGCGCGAAGGGTGAGGAAAAGCCCGGCCTGATCGATAAATCCGGGCAGTTGCGCGACCTGTCGGCGCATCTGAAGGACCTCACCGGCGAGGCCTATTCGCCGGAATCCCTGGCCAAGCTGGCCGCGCTCGATCCGTCCAAGCTGCCTGCTGTTCCCGGCAACCCGCGCTTCGGCGCGCCGGTCACCGGCATCTCGAAATTCGTCGCCATCGGGCTGAACTACACCGACCATGCCAAGGAAACCGGCAATCCCATTCCGTCCGAGCCGATCTTCTTCCTGAAGGCCAACACCGCCCTCTCTGGCCCGAACGACGCCGTGGAGAAGCCGCGCGGCTCGACCAAGCTCGATTGGGAAGTGGAGATCGCCGCCATCATCGGCACCCGCGCCAAATATGTCTCGGAGGCCGACGCGCTCAACCATGTCGCCGGCTATTGCGTCTGCAACGACGTCTCCGAGCGCAATTTCCAGATCGAGCGTCTGGGACAGTGGACCAAGGGCAAGTCACACGACACCTTCGGCCCGCTCGGCCCCTGGCTCGTCACCAAGGACGAGATCCCGAACGTGCAGAGCCTCTCGATGTGGCTCGACGTCAACGGCCAGCGCCGCCAGACCGGCTCGACCTCGACCATGATCTTCTCGATGGCGAAGTGCATCTCCTACGTCTCGCAGTTCATGACAATGTTGCCCGGCGACATCGTCACGACCGGCACCCCGCCCGGCGTCGGCACCGGCATGAAGCCGCCGCAGTACCTCAATGTCGGCGACGTCGTGACGCTGGGCATCGAGAGCCTCGGCGAGCAGCGCCAGGAGATCGTCGCGGCGTAACGGCCGCTCTCTCATCCTGAGGAGCCGCGTAGGGTGGGCAAAGCGAAGCGTGCCCACCACTAGCAATTCTGTTCGTGATGGTGGGCACGCTTCGCTTTGCCCACCCTACGACCCAAGGGGCATCCCATGAAGCTTACTTTCTCGCCCGCCTCGCCGTTTGCCCGCAAGGTGCGCATCGCTGCGATCGAGACCGGGCTGATCGACAAGATCGAACTGGTCCCCACCACGGTCGCGCCAGGCACCGCGAATGATGCCTATACGCGCGATATCAACCCGCTGAAGAAACTCCCGGTGCTGATCCTCGATGACGGCGACGTCATCCTCGATTCCTACGTCATTGTCGAATATCTCGACGATCTCGCCGGCGGCGGCAAATTGATTCCCTCGTCCGGACCGGCGCGCTGGAAGGCGAAGACCGATCACTCGCTGCTGCAGGGCATGCTCGATTCCATGCTGTTGTGCCGCCACGAAAAGATGGTGCGGCCGCAGGGCTCGCAGTGGCAGGCTTGGTATGACGACCATTGGAACCGGGCCTGGGCCGGCATGGCGCGGTTCGAGCGGCGGGAGGATGTGCTTTCCGGGCCGTTCAACGTCGCCCAGATCGGACTGGTTTGCGTGCTCGGCTATGCCGACCTCCGCTTCCCCGACTGCGGCTGGCGCAAGGCCCATCCGAAGCTTGATGCATTCAACCAGAAGATGCTGGAGCGGCCGTCAGTCAAGATCTCGGTGCCGCCAGCCTGAAGCGGAGTCTGCCATGAGCCTCACTTTCTCGATCGGCGACCTCACCATCCACCGCATCATCGAGCAGGAGACGGCGTTCCTGCCGGCGCTGGACATGCTGCCCGGCCTGACGCCGGAAGTGCTGGCCGAGAACCGGGCCTGGATGCGTGAGGCCAAGGCGCTCGATGATAGCGACGTACTGCTCCTGTGCTTCCAGTCCTATGTCGTGAAGACGCCGCATCACACCATCCTGATCGATAGCTGCATCGGCAACGACAAGCCGCGCCCGCAGCGTCCGAAATGGAACATGAAGACCGACGACACCTATATGCGCGGCCTCGCCGCGGCCGGGTTCTCGGTCGAAGACATCGACTACGTCTTGTGCACGCATCTGCATGTCGACCATGTCGGCTGGAACACGCGACTGGAAAACGGCCGCTGGGTGCCGACCTTCCCGAGGGCGCGCTACGTCTTTGCAAGAAGCGAGTTCGACTACTGGACCACGCAGAACGAAAAGAGCGAGGTGCCGGCGTTCGTCGACAGCGTGCTGCCAATCGTGGAGTCAAAGCGCGAGGCGATCGTGACCAATGATTTCGCCATCGGCGACCACGCACGCATCCTGCCGACGCCCGGACACACGCCGGGCCATGTCGCCTTCACCCTTGGGCGCGGCAAGGACGACGCCGTGTTCTCCGGCGATCTCATGCACTCGCCGCTGCAGACGCACTATCCGGAACTGTCGGCGAAGTTCGATGTCGACCAGGCGCAGGCAGCGCGGACGCGGCGCAGTTTCCTGGAGCGCTATTGCGACACCGACACGCTCTGCTGCACCGCGCATTTCCCCTCGCCCTCGGTCGGCAATATCCGGCGCAGAGGCGACGGGTTTAAGTGCGAGACGATCAGTTAGCCGCGTAGGGTGGACAAAGCACAGCGTGCCCACCGTTAGAGACTCCGCCGTGATGGTGGGCACGCTGCGCTTTGCCCACCCCGCGATTTGCTCAATCAAACAAGCTCGGCGTGTGGTTGACGATGGCGCCCTCGATCTCGAGCATCTTCAGCTTCGTCACCACGCCGCCATTCGCCGAGAAGCCGCCGGGCTTGTCGCCGGCCGCGAGCACGCGGTGGCAGGGCACGACGATTGGGCACGGGTTGCGGCCGAGCGCCTGGCCGACGTCGCGCGACAGCTCGACGCCGCCAAGCTGCTTGGCGATGTCGCCATAGGTCATGGTCTTGCCCGGCGGTATCCTGCGCGCGATGTCATAGACGCCGCGGTTGAACGCCGGCACGCCGTCGAGGTCGAGCACGACCTCGGCAAGGTCGTTCGGTTTGCCCGCGAGCAGTTCGGTCATGGCCTCGATCGCACGTCTCACGTCCGCGGGCGGTGTGGCTTCCGTCACCTCGCCGCTCCGCTGGTGGATGCGCTGGCGGGTCTTTTCCTCGCTCCCCATCGGCAATTGCACGCCGGTGATGCCGCGCTCGCCCCACACTACGCCGCAAGCGCCGATCACGGTGTCGAAGATCGCAAAATGCTGCTCGGTCATGGCTTGCTCCATATCCGCTTTGCTCCATGTAGGAGCTTGATCCTTGTCGCGGAATCTAGGCTTGGCGAATATTGCTAACCACCCGAATCCTGGCCGGAACCCGAGGCATCGGCAATACCGGATCGGCGGCATCCACTTGAAAAAGCGAGACTTCCGCCCTGCGTTTTCGGGCATGGGCAGCGCCTGCGTTCCATGGAATCATGGGCCGTCCCTTCAGCCTCCACGAGCCCCTGCATGCAAACCCTTCGCGTCAACGGATACGACATGGCCTATCTCGAGGTGGGCGAAGGGCCGCCACTGGTGTGCGTGCACGGCTCGCTCTGCGATTTCCGCATCTGGTCGGCGACGCTGGGACTTCTGTCGCGCAAGCACCGCGTGATCGCGGTCAGCCTGCGGCACTTCTTCCCCGACCGCTGGGACGGTGTCGGCGACACCTATTCGATTGCCCAGCACGTCGAAGACGTCATCGCCTTCATCGAGCAGATCGAGCCGAAGCCGGTCGACCTGATGGGCCACTCGCGCGGTGGACACGTCTCCTTCCGGGTCGCGCAGCGGCGGCCGGATCTGTCGCGCAAACTGATCCTGGCCGAGCCCGGTGGCGAACTGGATGAAACGCTCGATCCCGAGTTCAAGCCGGGCCCCTCGCCGCTGGCGGCGCGGATCGCCGCCTCCGCCGAAATCATCGCCAAGGGCGATATCGATGGCGGGCTGCAGATTTTCATCGACGCGCTGGAAGGCCCCGGCGCCTGGAAGCGGTTGCCGCCGGCAGTGAAAGAGCCGTTGCGCGACAACGCGACGACGTTGATTGGCCAGACAAGCGACAAGCGTCCGCCGTTCTCGAAGGCGGACGCCGAAGCGATCCGGACGCCGACCCTGTTCATCGGCGGCGCCAACACCAGAGGCGCGCTGCCGAAAGTGCTGCACACGCTGGCGGCCCATGTGAAGGACTCGCGCACCGAGATGATCCCGGGCACGACGCATCCGATGTTCGAGCAGGCCCCTCAGCGCTATTGCGAGATCGTGCTGGATTTTCTGGCGGAGTGACTGCCGCTCACCTCCGCCGCCGCCACGTCATTGCGAGCCACCGGGGCGGCGCTGCGCGCCGACCCGGTGGCTCGCAATGACGAGTGGAGAGGCGCATCACTTGTGATCGAGATACCATGAGCCATCCCAATCGTCGGTGGGCGGATCTATCTTGAAGCCGTCGATGCGTTTGACAAAGGTCATGGATGGCCCGTCGGCGGGAACCGCTTCAAGTGCCTCCTTGAAGGCCTGAAGCGCCTCGTCCCAACGGCAGGCGCGATAAGCGGCAAGTCCCTCGGAATATCGCTTCAACAATGCCAATTGCGCCGGGCTCAGCTCGCCCTTGCGCCCGATGATCTCGAACACCGTAACCGGCCGCGTCTGGCCAACGACGACCAGCCGATCGACCTCGCGAAACTCGATCGCATCGGCGGCCGCTTTCACGGTCGCTTCGGAGACCAGGGCATGGCTGCCGTATATCTTGTTCACGCCCTCCAGGCGCGAGGCAAGGTTCACCGCGTCGCCCATGACGGTGTAGCTCATCATGAATTCCGAGCCGATGCTTCCCACCAGCACCTCGCCGGTCGCAACCCCGATGCGAACGTCGCATTCACTCGGTACCGACCGCACGCCCAGCAGCTCGGGCAATTCCGTCCGCAATGCCGTACCGCGATCGGCCATGTCGATGGCGGCGAGGCAGGCAAGCCGCGCCTGGTCGCCATCCTCGTTGAACGGCGGGCCCCAATAGGCCATGATCGCATCACCGATATATTTGTCGATGATCCCCTGATGACTGCGGATCGGGCCGGACATGGTCGAGAGGTAGTGATTCATCACCTTGACCAATCCCTGCGGCGTCATTCCTTCGCTGAGGCTGGTAAAGCCCTTCATGTCGCAGAACAGCACGGTCATGACACGGCGCTGACCGTCGGCCGCGGTCAAAGATTGTCTTTCAATCAATCCCTCCACGACCCGCGGTCGATATATCTGCCGAAGGTCTCGCGCATCCGCTCCTTGTGGCGCAATTGCTCGACCATCTTGTTGAACGCCGCCGTTAGCTGGCCGATCTCGTCCCGGGTCGTGACGTCGATCGAGCCATCGAGCCGGCCGGCTTCGACCGCGCGGGTCCCTTCCAGCAAGCGCCTGACCGGCCGCGTGATGCCGGTGCTTACGAAGAACGAAAAGAGCAGGCCCAGTATCGCGGCAAGTGCCGTCAGAATGACGGAGGCCAAAATCGACCTTTGCTGATCCTTCATCGTCACCGCGGCGTCGGCGCGCACCTGCGCCAGCATCTCCCCGCGAACCTCATCCACTCTCTGGTTGAGTTCATTGCGCAGGGCTTCGGTGCGAGCAAGACTGGCATTGACTTCGGCAAGATTGCCGGCTTCGAGCAACGGCAGCAGCCGTTTGTGCTCCTCACCCAGATAGCGGCGGAGGTCGCTATTCAGCGTCTCAATTCGATCGTCGATCCGGCCCAGCCTCGCGTTGTCCGATTCGGTGGAAAGATCCGCGATGATCGCGTTGACGAGGCCACGCGCGGTCTTCGCTTCCTGATCGACTTCCAGGCCCTTCGCCTCGTAGACTTTCTGCTGCTCGGCCACTGCAGCCTGGTCCGGTGGCGATTGCATGCTTGCGATCACCATCCTGCGGAGCGCCAATGCCTGCTCGAGCGAACGGACATTCATCCGCGCCAGATGACCGTAAGCCTCAACATATTTCGTCGTCAGCTCATCGAGCTGGTGGGCGATCCTCCTTGCCATCACCGTCGACAACACCGAGATGATGGCCATCAGCACGATCAGCCCCATGGCAATGCCAAGGATTCGGTTTCTGATTGTCGGTTGCAGCATTAATCGGCGCTCTGACATGACAGGCGGAATCTTCGAAGTAAGAACGGGATGACGCGAGAACGGGAAACACGGCCGATCGAGACGAGGCCAACCGACTTGGCCAACCCAAGCGTCTGATCAGCCTTCGCGAATGTAGCACAGTTCCAGAGACTGGATTGGGTGTCGTTTTCGGCGCCACCGGGACCGGCGGGCTTTTTCTGCGCGGACCTTAAGTGCCCAATAATGAATTCAAGAAAAGGCGACGCGGCCGGTGAGGAGACTTCGGAGAAGCTCCTCACCGCCCGATGCAATGTCGCAGCCGGCCTCTCTCCCAAGGCAGGAGGTGCAGGAGGCGATCAGATCTTCCACGCGCCGACCGGCTGGCGGACGGCGACGTTGAGGCGATTCCAGACGTTGATGACGGCGATCGCAAGGATCAGGGACGCCAACTCCTTTTCGTTGAAATGCTTGTCGGCCTCACGCCAGATCGCATCCGGCACCCCCTCCTCGCGATCGCTAAGCCGGGTCAGCGATTCCGTCAGCGCTAGCGCGGCGCGCTCGGCGTCGGTGAAATAGGGCGCATCGCGCCGGGCAGCGACGCAGAACAGCCGCTCGTCCGTTTCCCCAGCCCTCTTCGCGAGTTTCGGATGCATGTCGACGCAGACGCTGCAGCCGTTGATCTGGCTGGCGCGCAGGTGCACGAGTTCGAGCAGTTTCTCGGGCAGGCTGCCGTGCGGCAGGTTGCTGAGCGTCTGCATCGTCTTCATGGCCTCGGGAATGACCATCACGGGGTGGTTCATGCGGGCTTGCATCATTTGTTCTCCATGCCGTTGGCTTTGACGCAGTCCAGCCGATTTGCTGTCACACCGGCCGGATTTGCTTCGTCATGGCCATGACGGACGCGAGATGGAGAGTGTGACCGATGGACGAGAAAAATTTTCTGGCCGCGCAATTCGAGACCAACCGGGCCCATCTCCGCGCAGTGGCCTACCGCATGCTCGGCTCAGCGAGCGAGGTCGACGACGCCGTGCAGGAGACCTGGCTGCGGCTGAGCCGCACCGATGCCTCCGCGGTCGAAAATCTGGGAGGCTGGCTGACCACCGTGATCGCCCGTGTCTGCCTCGACATGCTGCGCGCGCGCAAGGCGCGCCGCGAGGACCCGATGGGCCCGCATGTGCCCGAGCCGGCCGCGCACGATATGCATGAGCGCGACGCCGAGATGGCCGATTCCGTCGGCGCGGCGCTGCTGGTGGTGCTGGATGCGCTCGCGCCGGCCGAGCGGCTCGCTTTCGTGCTGCACGACATGTTCGCCGTCCCCTTCGAGGAGATCGCGCCGATCGTCGGCCGCACGCCGGCGGCGGCGCGCCAGCTTGCAAGCCGTGCCCGGCG